>NZBG01000039.1 GCA_002687795.1 Candidatus Woesearchaeota archaeon | reverse complement strand
TTTATAATCAAAAATGGTAGAAAAAACTTACGGAGGAAAGGGAGTAGCTGTGGACTACAACTTGGGCTAAAGCCCAAGGTATCCTTTAGATGTAATGAGGAAAATAAAGACAGGAATCCCTGGATTAGACGAGATTTTTAAGGGGGGCATTAATTCCGGCACTTCTTTTTTGTTAACAGGTCCTCCCGGAACAGGGAAAACAATATTTGCTATACAATTTATTCATGCTGGAGCAATGTTAGGCGAGGCAGGGCTGTATATAACCTCTGAAGAAGAGCCAACTGATATAAGAGAGATTGCGTCAAGCATTGGCTTAGGGTTAGAGAAATTTGAAAAGAAAGGGTTGGTTAGTATAATAAGGCAGTCTATCTCTGATAAAAAGCTTGTTTCAATTGCAACGCCTTTAAGGCTTATCAAGGAAAATAAGATCAAAAGGGTTGCCCTGGATTCATTAACCCTGTTTGAGTATATGCATGTAGCAGGTGAAATGGATTATAGAAAGGAGGTGTTGGACTTTGTTATAAGAATGAAAGAAACCAAGGTTACATTATTAACAACTTCAGAGAAATCAATCATAGATATAGACCAATTCCATTACGATCCTGAAGATTTCCTGTTTGATGGTTTAATCATACTGACAAAGGTAAGAAAATCATCCACTTTTGAGAGGTGTTTGAATGTTGTTAAGATGAGAGGGCAAGAGCATCTCATAGATATCTATCCTTTTTCCATTTCTAAGGGCAGTGGTATTGAGGTCCATACAAAACAGCTGCCATTCTCTTTGATCGATAAGGATGCTAAAGAAGAAAGATTTACAAAATAAGTATTCCATATTAAAAGCAGGGGTATTTTTAGTGTGAAAATGAAAGTAAGCGTAGAGTCAAAGAAGATAAAGCCAAAACCTAAAAAATCAGGCAGGAATTCAAGGGTTTGATTCTCTTATCCAAGGAGGCTTTAAGAAAAACAGCATTAATTTAGTAGCTGGCTCAGCCGGCTGCGGCAAAACTATTTTTAGCATCCAGTTTCTTATAGAAGGCATTAGGCGCGGCGAGCCGGGAATCTATATAACCTTCGAGGAGAGAAAGAATAAGACATATGAGGATATGAAAGAATTCGGCTGGGATCTGGAAAAGTATGAAAAAGAAGGAAAGTTTGTGTTCCTGGAGCATTCCCCTGAGCAGGTTAAGAAGGTCCTAGTGGAAGGAGGGGGCATTGTTGAGGCAATAATAGAGAAAATCAAGGCCAAAAGAATAGTGATAGACAGCATCACATCTTTTTCTTTATTGTACCAGGATGAGCTTACAAAAAAGGAAGCTGCGCTTTCTTTGTTTGAGCTGATTAACAAATGGGACTGCACCGCAATCCTTACTTCTCAAAGCGATACGAGGGATGATGAAGCAATCTCAGCAGCGCTTGAGTTTGAGGTTGATGGCATAATAGTCTTGTACCATGTCAAGAAGAAAGGGATCAGGACAAGGGCTATTGAAATCCTGAAGATGAGAGGAACCAAAATACCTGAGAAAACATTTAAGCTGGATATTACAAGCAAGGGAATTGTAATAAACACTAATGAGGTTATTAGTTTTACTTAACTTTTAGCTCTTCCATAATTCTGTTGATTGCCAGGTTTATGTCCTGGCTGTTCCTTATTTCCAGGAGATTATCTTTTTTCCTTAATTGGTTATATCTTTCAAGAGATTCTTCTTCCAGCAGCATGGAATTGATTTTCTTCTTTTTTATCTTATTGTAAGGGTTGTTTAGCTCAAGTAAATCCCTTTTTTCAACATGCATCAGCCTATTGATAAAGGTGTATAACACAACCTGCCTTCTCAGAGAGATGTCTTTAATTTTTTTTAGCTCTTTGCTTAAAGTAACCTTATATTCCCTTCGAAGTGTTTTTATTCTTTTAGAGCTATTGCTTATGGAAGAAAGTATCCTAATCTCTTTATTGGTTCTTTTTCTTATCTTAGAGTCTATTAAGCTCAAGGCCTTCTTTGGAATGTTCCCATAATCTGCCAGAATAATGTATTTATCAAGAGCAGGAAAAAACTCTCTTGTTTCGTTAGCCCATACCTGGCATTCGTTTGGCATAGTTTACCAAGTTCTTTCTATGGTTTAAAAAGATTTCTATAACTTTTTAAAATCCCTTGTTTCTGTAAAGAAAATGCAGCATTACTTTTCAGAGAAGCAAACCTCTGCATT
Source organism: Candidatus Woesearchaeota archaeon (assembly GCA_002687795.1). GTDB lineage: Archaea > Nanobdellota > Nanobdellia > Woesearchaeales. Next base: position 9,744 of record NZBG01000039.1, on the reverse strand, counting down.
AAATCTAAAGAAGATTAATGCAAGGCTGAGAGGAAGATTGTTTGAGTTCTATACAGGCAGCGGTGTTTTTTCTTCAAAGAGGGTTGATAAGGGCAGCGAGCTTCTTGTAAACAGCGCAATCATTAATGAAGGCAGGGTTCTTGACATGGGCTGCGGCATTGGAATTGTTGGGATTGTTATCGCAAAGTGTTTTCCAGATATTCTGGTTGTAATGACAGACATCAACAAGAGGGCTGTTAAGCTCGCAAAGAGGAATGTTAAGCTGAATAATATTGACAATGCTGAGGCAAGGCAGGGTAATTTGTTTGAGAAAGTAAATGAGGATGAGAAGTTTAATGCTATTTTAATAAACCCCCCACAGAAAGCTGGGAAAAAGCTTTGCTTTGAGATGATTGATAAGTCTTATGATTATATGTTAGAGAAAGGCACGCTGCAAATCGTTGGAAGACATCAAAAGGGTGGGAAAGAGTTAAGCAAGAGAATGGAAACTGTGTTTGGCAATGTTAAGGATGTTGCTAAGAAAAGCGGGTACAGGGTTTATGTTAGCGAGAAATAAAGCAAATTATTTAGCAATATTTTCTATCTTTTCTAAGACTTCCGGCTGGATATAATGATGAATAGTTACATTAAAGTTGTTCTCCCATTCATGCTTCTTTTTAACAAACCTCTTATGCCCCAGCTTCTCAGCTATGGATAAGAACAATTCCTTAACCTCTTCTTTGGTTGCTGTTTTATGTGTTCTGAGAAATTCCTTTGCTTTCTCTGTGCCATAATAAGCTCTCACAATATGAGGGTAAAACCCTTTGCCGCAGTATCTCCTAAAAGCCTGTTTAAAATGTGTGTCGCGCAAAGTACGCTCAGTAAAAGGATTTACAAAAATAAAAGATGAGCTTTTAATAGGTCTTAGTATTTCTTTCAGCCTTTTTATGTACGAGTCAGGAAACCTCTCTGTGATCACTCTTGGCACACCTCCTTTTGAGAGGTAATTGAATGTTACATTATTGCCTTTAATAGAAATATCCTTTTTCTTTAATGTTGTAAGACCTTTATGCTTATGGGCTTTATAATAAATCTCGTTCCCGATTCTCATGTAAGTCTTCAGTAGAGTATACATAGGGACTGCAATGTAATCACTTTTATTCCTTAAAGCAGAAAGGACTTTCCTTTTAATCATAGGATAGCATTTCTCAAACTCTTTTACCGCTCTGAACCTTTGCTTGGCTGACTTAATATCTTTCCCCAGCGTGTAAACATAAGAATAAGTGCCCCCGGGATTTTTGTATAACACATCCCAATGGTCATTGGAGGTTTCATCATGGACAGTCAAATGCTCAGCAAACAATGAAAATGCCTTGTCAAGCTTTCTTCCATCAGGCAATATACTAATCCTTGCGTCCTGGCATTTTCCTCCAGGAGATAACTGCCCTTTGAGAAACCCAGGATCATTTTTATCAATTAGAGCATTAAGATTGTTATAGGCTTTGAACAGCTTTATCACATGCATTGCTTCAGGAAATTTTCTTGGAGAGCTCTTCCAGGAAACCTTTGTTTTTTCATATACCTTAAGGTCCTTAGCCTTAATCCTAAGTGTGCCTACCCTGACTTGATTTATTTCTCTTTTGGGCATATGTTCTATCTGCAATCATCTGATATAAATAGATTGCTATTGAGATATATATTCTAAAGAACACAAAATAATTTAATTAAACAGTTTCTCACTTTTCTTATGACCAAGGGCCAAGTCATATCAGGTGAGTTTGGAAAGATTCTAGTGAGAGAGAAGTCTGGCCAGGAGATTGAACTAGGCGAACTTCTTATTGCTGATACCAAGGAAGGAAAGATTCTTCTTCAGGTGTTTGATCTTTTGTATGGAAGCCAGCTCTCACAGTCTAATTTAGAGATGGTTTCTGGCATCAACCTTGAGGAAGATACTGAGCCTGAGTTCATGGATGCTCATCTGAGGAATTATAATCTCGCAAGGATGAAGAATCTGATTACAATAAAGAATGATAAGGCTGTTATCTGTAAAAGTTTGCCATGCTTTTTTTCTTCAGTGAGAGAGATTAAGAAGGAGGATCTTAGCTTTATAACAAAGCCAAGCAATCCTTTGTTTATTGGGAACTTAAGAAGCGGCTCTAAGATGCTTGATGTTGAGATCTTCCTGCCAGGTGATAAGGTTTTCCAGCATCATCTATTGATCGCTGCCTCAACAGGCAAGGGAAAGTCTAACCTTATGAGCTGCATGCTTTGGGATTGTATTGATAAGGATTACATTGGAATGCTTGTGCTAGACCCCCATGATGAATACTATGGAAGGAACAAGATTGGGTTAAAAGACCATCCTGAGAAGGAAAAGGTTGTTTATTACACGCCGAAGAACCCTCCGCCCGGAACAAGAACCCTGAAGATTAACCTAAGGCTGTTGAAGCCCCAGCATTTTAATGGTGTGGTTGATTTCTCTGATCCCCAAAGGCAGGCATTAAATATGTATTATAAGAAGTATGGCGAGGAATGGATTGAGGCTATTATAATCGAAAAGCCGCTTGAAGTGGGTTTCAGGGATGATACTTTGGCTGTTGTTAAGAGAAAATTGGTTTATCTTCTTGATCTGGACTTTTCCTCAAACCAACTATCTTGTAATAGTGTATTTGAGCTAAAAGCTGGTGAAACAACCATAAAAGATATTATCAAAGAGCTTGAAGAAGCTAAACTGGTTATCATGGACACTTCATATTTCGGAGGCGCTGTTGAGATTCTTATAGGCTCTTTGATTGCCACAGAACTCTTTCACAAATATAAACAGTGCAAAGTCCAGGGATCGTTAAGAGACAAACCAACTATTTCCATTGTCTTAGAGGAAGCTCCCAGAGTTCTGGGAAAAGAGGTTCTTGAGAGAGGGGCTAATATCTTTTCAACTATTGCAAGGGAAGGGAGGAAGTTTAAGGTAGGGTTGACTGCTATTACACAACTGCCTTCGCTTATACCAAGAGAGATTCTGGCGAATATGAACACTAAGGTTATATTGGGATTGGAGATGCTTAATGAGAGGAATGCTATAATCGAGAGTGCATTGCAAGATCTTTCAGATGATAGCAGGAACATTGCTTCGCTGGACATAGGGGAGGCTATCGTTACCTCAACGTTCTCAAGGTTTGCAACTCCAATTAAAGTTCCTTTTTTTGAGGAGGTTGTTAAGCTAAAGAAAGGATCGAAAGAATCAGAGCCTGAGAAGGATTTCAGCTTTATATCTTAATCATTATATGTATTGGGCTACCAATAATTTAATAAATAAGATATTTATCAGTTTTTTTAAAACTCAGGGGGTGTAAAGATGAGGAATGAGCTGTTTTCACAGACTTCTGGCAAAGCTATAAAGATAATGCTGCTTGGCTGCGGCGAGCTTGGCAAGGAGGTTATTATTGAAGCGCAGCGCATGGGTTTTCGTACAATCTGAGTTGACCGCTATATGAACGCCCCAGGCCATCAGGTTGCGCATAAGTTCTATGCAGGCAATATGAAGGATGCTGGTTTTCTTAGGAGCGTTATTGAGAAGGAAAAGCCTGACTGCATAGTGCCTGAGATCGAGGCAATAAACCTTGATATGCTGTTTGACCTTGAGAAAGAGGGCTATAATGTTATACCAAACGCAATGGCTACTTATACAGCAATGCAGAGGGAAAGGATAAGAGAGCTTATCTCAAAGAAGGCTGAGGTGGAGACGTCAAAGTATCTGTATGCCTCAAGTCTAGATGAACTGAAGGATGCATGCGAGAAGCTGGGCTATCCATGTTGGGTTAAGGCAATCATGGACAGCTCTGGCCATGGCTCAAGTTTTGTGAAAGGGCCAGGGGATGTTGAGAAAGCATATGAAAAGGCAAAGAATGAGGCTCGCGGGTCTGGCGAAAAGATCATTGTTGAGGAGCATATACCTTTTGATATAGAGGTTACTGAGCTTGCAGTAAGGCATTATGATGAGGATGGCAAGATTGTTACCTCATTTCCAAGGCCGGTTGGCCATTACCAGACAAGGGGAGGGGATTATCATTCATCCTGGCAGATGGCTGAGGTGAGCGAGAAGGCTGAGAAAAGTATTTATGAGGCTGCCAAGAAGATAACGGGCGCTTTAGGCGGCACCGGCTTGTTTGGCTGCGAGCTTTTTGTTAAAGATGATAAGGTTTATGGCAATGAATGCAGCCCCAGGCCGCATGATACAGGCATGGTAACTTTTGTTTCGCATCAGACAGGATATTCAGAGGCTGCATTGCATGTAAGAGCAATAACTGGCTTACCAGTTCCAACCGAAGAAAGGTTAGGTTATAATGTTGTTCCAATGCTCAGTCCTGCTGCCACCCATGTTGTTTTAAGCCCATATGAAGGCTGGGATCCTGCAATCAGAAATTTATGGAAAGGGTTTAACACAAAAGGGATCAGCTTTATGTTCTTTGGCAAGCCAGAAGCGCATACGAACAGGAGAATGGGAATCGTGCTTGCTACTGCAGATAAGGTTAAGGATGCAAAGCTTAAGGCTGAGAAAGCTACGCATTTCATTGAGATGAAGACAAGGCAGTCCCCTGAATGGAAAGGGCAGACTGACAAGGAAAAGCATCTTATACAATAACAATAGCCTAAAGGAGGGATACAATGAGCGGCATATTTGGAGTGATGAGCAATAATAACTGCATTTCTACGTTGTACTATGGAACTGATTACCATGCTCATATGGGCACAGAGTACGGCGGGATTGCTTTTATTGATGAAAAGGGAGACCCTGTTAAGAAGATACACAACATATCCAATTCACAGTTTAAGTCAAAGTTCTATAAAAGCTATGAAAAGATTAATACGAATGCAGGGATTGGCGTTATATCCGATAAAGACCCTCAGCCTTTGAACTTCAAGAGCAAGTTTGGGAACTTTGCTTTATGCTGCGCCGGGCTTATCACAAATAAGAAGCAGTTAAGCGAAGAGCTGATAAAGAAGAATATTTCTTTTAGCGAGATATATAACGGAGGCATTAACGGCACTGAGCTGGTTGCCCATCTGATCAACCAGGGGGATTCTATTGTAGACGGGATTGAGAAAATGTATGACAAGATTAACGGCTCAGTTTCCTTAATTTTGTTAACCAAAGAAGGCATGTTTGCTGCAAGAGACAGGAACGGGGTGACGCCGCTGGTTATTGGAGAGAAAGAGAATGAGATTGCGGTTGCAAGCGAGTCTTCCTCTTTTCCTAACCTGGGCTTTAAGGTAAGGAAGTTTATTGCATCCGGCGAGATTGTATTTATTGATAAGCAAGGCATTAATGTCAGGAAGGAAGGTGATGCCAGTAATAAGATATGCGCGTTCTTATTGGTTTACACTGGTTTTCCAGCTTCTTCTTATGAAGGGGTTAATGCTGAGGTGGTGAGAGAGAACTGCGGCAGGTTTCTCGCTAAGCAGGATAATACTGAGGTTGATATTGTTTCAGGGGTGCCGGATTCAGGAACAGCGCATGCTGTTGGCTATGCTATCGAGTCGGGCAAGCCTTATAGAAGGGCTTTGCTTAAGTATACCCCTGGCTATGGAAGAAGCTATACACCCCCTTCTCAGGAGCTGAGGGATAAGATCGCTTTGATGAAGCTGATAGCTAATGAAAGCATTACTAAAGACAACAGGATAGCATTATGCGATGATTCTATTGTGAGGGGGACCCAGCTTAAGAATTTTACAATCGCTAAGCTTCGTGATGCAGGAGCCAAAGAGGTTCATGCAAGGATTGCCTGCCCTCCTTTGATGTTTCCCTGCATTTATAGCCTGTCCACCAGAACAAATAAAGAGTTAGCTGCAAGGAAAGCAATAAAGGCAATTGAAGGAAGGGATATTGAAGATGTTTCTGAGTATCTTGACCATAACTCAGAGAAATATAAGAAAATGGTTGACTGGATTGCTAAAGACACAGATGTAACCTCTCTGAGATACCAGTTATTGGATGATATGGTTAAGGCAATCGGTCTGCCAAAGGAGAAGTTATGTTTGTATTGCTGGACTGGGAAGGGTGTGCAGAAGTGTTTGAAGAGTTTTGGTGAATAGGCATTAAATATATGTTCCTTCTCTTATCCTTAGAAAGTTTTCTTCAATAAAATCAGCCCTATCTTCAATATCCGGATGTGTTGTTTTTGATAATTTAACAACTGACAAGCCGTCACCGCCTGGGTGAGTAACATGGATAAGCAGGTTGTCATAAGGGTGAACATTGAATACATCTTTCTCATCTATCCCAAAACCAGGGTAACAATATGCAAATGTTTCATCAAAACATTCTCTTACCGCTCTTTCAATGCTTTCTCTATCTTCTGCTGGTTCAATGATTGTGTAATAAGGCCTGGCTGTTCTAATTCTGTGTCTACTTCCAGCAGGCGCTATCAAAGGAACAAGATCAAATACTTTGATTGCTGCATTTGGAGAGCCATCCTGCCCGTTTCCATAAGGATAAGAAATTGTATAATCATAATCTCCATCAGGGATAGGTCCTCTTAGTTCAGCAGCTTCTACTTCAGGCAATCTTTCAATATATCTGCCTAATTTCTCTGCTATTTCTCCCAGGTTGACTTCTTCAGAAACATCAGAAGGTTTTGCCATTCCCAACCCAAAATAACGCTGATATTTAAAGATTTATATCCTTCAGTATTATCGAATAGTAACTTAATCAGATTAAAACAAAACTTTTAAAAATAATTACTCTGTAGCTGATTTAAAGGGGGTATTGATGCCATCAAGAATAGAGGTAGCTTTTAAAAAGGGTGTAAATGATGCTTTAGGTAATTCTGTGAAGTCAAGGATTAAACAATACTTAAATCTTGATGTTGATTCTGTACAGACTATTGATGTTTATAATATCGACGCTGAGCTTAGCGATGAGCAGCTTAACTTGCTGGGAAAAGAGTTGTTTGCTGATCCTGTGATACAATCTTATAATTTTAAAGAGCCTGCTGCAGAAAGGTTTGACTGGCTGATTGAGGTTGGTTTCAGGCCCGGAGTTACCGACAATGTTGGCAGGACATCAACCAGCGCAGTGAAAGATATTCTTGGGGAGGATGTTAAGGTCTACACATCAAAACAATATCTTATCAATGGCAAGCTTAGTCCTGAAGAAGCGGAAAAGATTGCATCCGGCCTTCTTGCAAACCAGCTTATTGAGAGATGGAATATTATAGAGTTTAAGGAATGGAAGAAAGATATGAAAGCTATCCTCCCTGTGGTTACAGATAAGTATGAGCCCGATACCAAAAGCATTAATCTTGATGTTACTGATAAAGAGCTTAGGGAGATAAGCAGCAAAGGCGTTCTTGCTCTTAACCTGGAGGAGATGAAAGCAATAAAGGATTATTTTAAGAAATTAGGAAGAAGTCCAACCGACGCTGAACTTGAATGCTTAGCGCAGACATGGTCAGAGCATTGCAAGCATAAAATATTCAATGCAGAAATCACATATAAAGAGGATGAAAAGACTGAGGTTATAGACTCATTGTTTAAGAGCTATATAAAGAAGTCAACAGATGAAATTGCGCAAAGGGTTGACTGGCTTCTTTCTGTGTTTAAGGATAATGCTGGCGTGATTAAGTTCAATGATGACTGGAGCATTGTTATGAAGGTCGAGACGCATAACAGCCCTTCTGCTTTAGACCCTTATGGTGGCGCATTAACAGGCATTGTTGGCGTTAACAGGGATACTCTGGGAACAGGAAAGAGCGCAAGGCTTATTTTTAACACTGATGTTTTCTGTTTTGGCGACCCTTTTTATGACAAACAGCTTCCTAAAAGGCTACTGCACCCCAGAAGAATAATGGATGGTGTGAGGTTGGGTGTTGAGCATGGCGGCAATAAATCAGGCATTCCCACAGTAAATGGAAGCCTTGTGTTTGATGACAGGTATACAGGCAAACCTTTGGTATATTGCGGCACTGGGGGTATCATGCCTGCAAAGGTCAAGGGGAAGCCTTCAGAGGAGAAGCATGCGCACCCTGATGAGCTTATAATAATGTGCGGCGGCAGGGTTGGCAAGGATGGTATCCATGGAGCTACATTCTCATCAGAGGAGCTGCATGAGGGAAGCCCTGCAACTGCTGTCCAGATAGGCGACCCTTTCACACAGAAAAAGATGGCTGATTTTATATTAGAAACAAGAAACTTGGGATTGTTTAATTGTATCACAGACAACGGCGCAGGAGGCCTTTCTTCTTCGGTTGGCGAGACTGCGCAGTTCAGCGGAGGAGCTGAGCTTTGGTTAGACAAGGTTCCTCTTAAATATCCCGGGCTGAAGCCCTGGGAAATCCTTATTTCTGAAGCCCAGGAAAGGATGACGATCGCTGTCCCAGAGAGCAAGCTCAAGGAATTCATGGAAATCGCGGATAAGCATGAGGCTGAAGCAACAGTGGTTGGAAAATATACTGATTCAGGCAGGTTTATAGGGAAATATAAAGATGAAATTGTATGTGATATTGACATGGAGTTTTTGCATGATGGCTTACCAAGGATGAAATTGGAGGCTGTATGGGAAAAGCCTAAACATGAAGAGCCCGGCTTCTCTGAGCCTGAAGAGCTGTTGCCTGCGCTTAAGAAAATGCTTGCCAGATTAAACATCTGCTCTAAAGAAACTATTGTAAGGCAGTATGACCATGAAGTCCAGGGCGGTTCTATTATTAAGCCTTTAACAGGAAGAAAAAATGATGGGCCAAGCGATGCATCTGTTGTAAGGCCGGTGCTTGATTCAATGGAAGGTGTTGCTGTCTCGCATGGGATTGTTCCAAGGTACTCGGATATTGACGCATATGATATGATGGCTAATGCAATTGATGAAGGCATAAGGAATCAGGTTGCTGTGGGGGCCTCATTAAAGCATATGGCAGGTTTAGACAATTTCTGCTGGTGCGATCCTGTAAAGTCAGATAAAACGCCTGATGGGGGATATAAGCTTGCTCAACTGGTGAGGGCAAATAAGGCATTGTATGATTACTGCACAGCTTTTAATGTGCCATGCATTTCAGGGAAAGATAGCATGAAGAACGATTACAATATAGAAGGAAAGAAGATATCCATCCCGCCTACTGTACTGTTTACTGTTATAGGCAAGATAGATGATGTGAGAAAGGCTGTCACGATGGATGTGAAGAACCCTAATAACCTTGTCTATGTTCTTGGTGTTACAAAAGACGAGCTGGGTGGCTCTGAGTATTTTATAATGAACGGCTTTGTCGGCAACAATGTGCCAAAGGTTGACAGCTGTTCTGCAAGAAAGCTTTATGAAGCTTTGCATGAAGCTATTTTGGAAGGGCTTGTGGTATCATGCCATGACTGTTCTGACGGCGGCCTTGGGGTTGCATTAGCAGAGAGCGCATTCTCAGGCAATTTTGGGATGGAAGTTTCTCTTTCAGAAGTTCCTGTTAAGAACATTGACAGGAATGATTTCATGCTGTTTTCAGAGTCTGCAAGCAGGTTTGTGGTTACTATAGCTCCTGAAGACAAGGAAAGGTTCGAAAAAGCAATGGCAGGCAATGTTTTTGGCTTGATTGGCAAGGTCACCAAAGAGAAAGAGTTCATAGTCAAAGGGCTTGATAATAATATAATTATCAGCGAGCATATCAAAGAGCTTAAGAAGTCATGGCAGTCTAGCTTAAAATGAACCTCCCCGCACTAAAGTGCGGGGTATCATATTAAGCAAAGGAAGTAACTTTCCTTTGTTGTCCGCCAAAATTCCAATATCCCTGG
>NZBG01000038.1 GCA_002687795.1 Candidatus Woesearchaeota archaeon | reverse complement strand
GAGTAGCTGTGGACTACAACTTGGGCTAAAGCCCAAGGTATCCTTTAGATGTAATGAAGAAGAAAAGGATATTTGGCTTTATGAAGATTCTTGCAGGATTATTAATTCTATTAATCCTATTCTATAAGGTTGGCTTTAATAACATTTACCAGACACTGTCTGAAGTAAACCCTTTTTATCTAAGCCTTACAATCCTGATGGCATTGGCTGTTATCTTTATCAGCACCTTAAACCTAAAAGTTCTTCTTCAGCCTTTTGAGAATATTTCCTTATGGGAACTGTTCAAGTCCTACTCCTTAACCTGGGCCACAGCGCTTTATGTGCCGGGGAAGATCGGCGAGCTGCTGATCATATATTTCCTTAAAAAAAAGGGTGTTGAGCCCGGCAGGTCTTCAGCGGTTTTTGTTATTAGCAAGCTCATCACTGTCTCCTTTTTCCTTGTTTTTGCTGTAATCGGCTTTACAATGTTTTTTACAGGAATACAAACCCTAAAGCTTGTTTTAAGCCTGCTTGCGATCTTTGCTGTCGCTGCTTTCTTTGTTTTGACCAACAGGGGGAGAACGCTAATTAAGAAGTATATATTAAGGTCATACTCAAAGTATTTCAGGGGTTTCTCAAAAATCCTTTATTCATACCCCGGGGCTTACCCTAACAGAATTCTGGCCAGCTTTTTTCTTATCCTGGCTAAGACCTTAGTGCAAATCTGCATAATATATTATATATTCCTATTGCTTGGCTCATCTGTGCCTTTAATAAAAATATTCGTGATTATGACAATGACATTTATCGCCTCATTTATCCCTCTCACACTGCAGGGGATAGGAATCAAGGAATCTTTGGGGGTTTACTTATATTCAAAGATAGGGATCAGTACAGGCATTTCATCTTCCATGTATATACTGCTTTTATCAGCTTCCTATATAACATCTGTCTTGTTATTCTTTTTGTTTGCCAGGAAGAAAAAGCCTAAGGAAATCTCCTAGCCCTCTGGACGTTTTCAAACTCGCGCAGGGAAGCTTCCAGATCCCTTGTCTTTATGTATTTAGAGATTATTTTTGGGGCAAGGGAAGGGTTGGTTAATGCAATCAGCAGGGCATCCTTTATGAACTTTGGGTTCTTTATGTAATGGCTTAGCTTTTCGCTGATAAACTCTTTTCTTAGCTTGTTCCTTAACGCCACTAACTGCTTTGAGGTAAAATTTATTTCCATAGGCGATTCTTCATCTAGTTTGAAGCTGTTTAGGTTTTTATCAAAATCTTCTTTAATCCAGCCATTCTTTTTCGCTAACTCAAGAAGCTCTGTCCCGGGAAAAGGGGTGGTTATATAGAAATCAACAAAATCTGCTTTTAATGCATGAGCAAGCCTGCGCGATTTTTCAATATCTTCCATTGTTTCCTCAGGGTTGCCAATCATAAAGTTTGCTAAAGTCCTTAACCCATATTTCTGGCATAGCCTGAAGGCAGGCACTGCTTTTTCTGCGCTGGTTAATTTGTTCATGCCTTTCAAAACCTTATTTGAGCCAGACTCAACACCGAATGCAAGCTGGATGCAACCAGCGCCTGAGATTGCCTTGATGATTTCCTCATCATCGTTGTCAATCCTTGACTGCGCAGCCCATACAAAGTCAAGCTTTCTTTTCTTTATTTCACTGCAGATATTTAAGATTCTTTTTTTGTTGATATAAAAAGTGTCATCAACAAGTATCAAAGCCTCAAGCTTGTATTTGTTTATGATAAATTCCATCTCATCAACAACCCTTTCCGCAGAGTTCATCCTGAAATTCCTGTTCCACATGACCTTGCTTGCGCAGTATATGCAGTTATAAGGGCAGCCCCTGGAGGTCATAATGTTTGTTGTCCTGAGCCACGATCCTCTGATGGTTGTGGTAGCCTGGCTGTACCATTTCATAGGGAAAAGGTCTCTTGCAGGGAAGGGCAGGCTGTCAATATCTTCTATATAAGGCCTTCTTTCCGTGAACTTTTGGCCTTCTTTTTTGTATCCTATTCCTTTAACGCTGCTTATGTCTTTGCCTTTCTCCAGGAAATCAATAAGCTCGCGCGTGGTTTCTTCACCCTCTCCAAAAACAACGAAATCTACATTTTTGTTTGCGAGCGTGGTTCCTGGGTCTGAAGTGGGATGCACTCCTCCAAGGATAGTGTAAATGTTAGGGTTAACATCCTTAACAACCCTAAGCATCTCTAAAGTGTTCAGCATCTGCAATGTGGTGGATGAAAATCCCACAACCTCTGGGTCAAATTTTCTTAAGAAGCCTCTGAAAGAAACCTTTTCATAAGGAGCTGGGTCATATACCTTAACGGTATGGCCGTTTTCCCTTAGAACTGCTGCAATGTAAGCAATCCCAAGAGGCAAAGCTCTCCTGTAGTATGTTTTCGGGTAAACAAATAAGACTTTCATAGCTCCCGGGGAATCAAGGCAAACTTATAAAGGTTTTGACGGTTGAGAACCCTCTCCCCTCTGTGAAGATAACTTCCTAAAAAAGAAAGGAATAAACTCCTGTTTTATGTTCTTTATGTTGAATAAATAAGATGCAGCCCTTTTAAGTCCAACCCTGCTCATCAATGTGGCCATGTTGATTCTCATGAACATCTCCTTCAGCTCTTTCTCAGTCATTGCGCTCATATTAAAATAAACTCCTTTGCGCAGGTCTATGTCAATCCACTGCCTGATTGTCAAAGGCTTCAGGCCTTTGCAGATAGCCAGATGGTACCAGGGGATATTAGGCCTTATATTAAAATACCCGCAGGAAAGCATAGAGCCTTTTACGTTTTTAATAACATGCTTAGCAAACTTCAACGTCTGCATAGCATCCTGTTTTGTCTCCGTAGGCACCCCCAGCATAAGGCTTCCTTTAACAAGCATTTTTACATTTTTCATCAGCTTAACATAATCATAAAGCTGCCTTACAGTAAACCCTTTTTGCATAACTTTCAAAACTCTGTCGCTGGCAGATTCAATGCCGTTCTGAATAGAAACGCATCCTGAACTTTTCATAGTCAGGACCATTTCCTTATCAACATTATTCACACGACCAAGGCAAATCCATTTTATATCCTCCTTCTTAATTGCCTTGGAGAACTCAATAACCCTACTGCGCTCAAAGATGAAATTATCGTCAACCAGCCTTAAGGCATCAATCTTATACTTAGACTTCAGCTCCTGGATCTCTGCCATGATTCTTTCCACTGACTGGCCTTTCCATCTTCTGCCAAAGGCATGCGTGCAGAACTGGCAGTTATATGGGCAGCCTCTGCTTGTGATCACTGAAAAAGCCCTTTTCCCGGGACTTACTTTTATATCAGTGAAATACCTCTTGATATCAAAAAGGTCCCAGGCAGGAAAAGGAACGTCATCCATGTTTTCAATATGCTTCTGTGGGGGATTAACCTTAATCCTGTTGTTTTCCCTGAAATAGATGCCTTTGACATTATCAAGCGGCATTCTCTTCTCAACAGCATTCAGAAGCTCCACTGTTGTTGTCTCACCCTCACCCACAACCACAACATCAGCGCTTGTCTGCTCAAGAAATTCCTTTGGCATTGAGGTTGGCATCGGCCCACCCACAACCACCTTGATGTTAGGGTTCTTTTTCTTGATCTTCTCAATAAGCTCTAAATAATACCCCATAGTAGAGCCGTACAGGATGCTCATACAAACAACATCGAAATCAACAAGCTTGCCTGACAGCTCATCAACACTCATATCATTAATGTTTGTATCAAACAGAACAGGCTTAAACCCTGCATTCCTCATAACGCTTGCAACTATTGCCAGGCCAAGAGGAAACATATCTGTTGAAAACTTTTTCTTTTCCCTTAAAAACAGATCAAGGCGGTTGACTAATGCTATTTTCATTTTATTATAACTTACAGCACCTCAAACATCCCGGGAAAACCCCCACCTTTTTCAGCACTTTTCTGAACTTTCTTGCCTTAAGCCCGTTCCAGGCCTTCTTAAACTTATTTTCCCTTAAATTTCCATAATAATATCCCATGCAGGCAAGAAGGTTGCCGAAGTTATCAATCCTGGCAGTGTTCCAGGGGAAAGTGCACTTTCTTGACGCCCAGTACACAGGATTTCCATAATATTTTTTCATCTCTTTATAATCAAGCTCAGGCAAAAAGCTCAGCTCAACATCCAGCTTCTCCGCCAGATGTTTAGCCTTTTTAACATTCTCAATCAGCCTGTTAGCCTCCTCTTCTGTAAAAGAGCATAAGGTTGCAGAGGTCTTAAGCTCCTGCCCCAGGAATTTTTTTGTTGCATTCTTATGCAGCTCCAGATGAATATCCCGCATGAAAATAAGATGCTGGAAATTAAGCTTCACCTTGTTCTCTTTAGCTACTCTGACAACATCTTCCAAATGCTCCATGTTATCCTTGCTTATCGCGCAATTAAACCTTATTGGAATATCCGCATATTTCCTCAGGATGCTGATATTGCTCATAGCCTTGCTAAAAGTGCCTTTAACACCCCTTATTCTGTCATGAACCTTTTCAGGCCCGTCTATGGATATCCTTATCTGCTTAGGCCTGCACCTTGCCAACCTTTTTATCCTCTCCTCATCCAGGGCTGTAAAATTAGTGGTAATGCTAAACCTAAAGCCTTTAAGATAAGCCAATATATCAAAAATATCCTTCCTCATAAAAGGCTCTCCCCCTGTAATGCCGATAAAAGGTTTGAGAAGCCTATAAGATTTCTTTATATCATCAATTATATTCTTAAAATCATTAAGCTCAAGCTCACCCTTTATATCTATCTCCCTTGTGCCCCCCTCACCATACCTTGCGCACATTTTGCACCTTAGATTACATTTGTATGTCACGTTCCATATAATAAGCGGTGGCAGCAAGCTATAGCCCCCGGGTATATGATGCACCAGGTTTCCATAGGCTCTATACAGCGCTTCAGCAAGTTTGTTCATCTTAATCCCAAAGATTCCATTAGTCTTTAAATTATTTTGCCTGTTTTTCTGAGTATAATAAAGAAAGAACCAGCCATGAATATCCATCCATATATCCCGCAGATAACAAGATACCAGTAAAGCTTGCCAAACAACCCGAAAAGGATCATCATGTTATAGATAAAAGGCTCTATATATGAAAAATGCCTCACAAAGAACCTGCCCTTCTTCTCGCTTTCAATAATCCTGGGCGCTTCAGGGAACAGCCACTGGAAAAGCGCATGCATAAAGCTCATCATAAGGGAAGAGGTAATAGCCAAAAACCCGAAAACCCAGACCAAATAGTCGCCTGTGTTTGTGTACAAGCCATACATTATAGCAAGAAAGAGCGCATTCTTCCCTATATCGTCAAGGATCTTATCCAAAAACTCTCCTCTCTTGCTCTGCATCCCCTTTATTCTTGCAAGAGAGCCGTCGATAAAATCAAACAGGATCGAGATATAAAGAATAACAGAGCCAAAGATGAAATAAGGAAAACTTCCTAATGAATAAAAAAAGGCAGCCACCAGCTTTATGATAAACCCCAAAACCGTTACCTGGTTAGGCGTTATCCTTGTCTTAGAGAGCAGCCTTGCGATAGGCAGGGAAGGTTTCCTGTAAAACCATTTAAAGAAAGAGCCATGCACATCCTGGCTTTCAACTCCTCTTGTTTCAGTTGACAGTTTAAATGGGTTCTTGAACATCATTTTAGTTCCATGCCCCTGGCCCTGTCAAGATCATCCTTTGTATCAATCTCAATCCAGGGCTTGTCATCCATATTAATAAACGATATCTTGTATCCTTTCTCAGCTAATCCTGGAAGTGCCATAGTATAATAATCATTTATATGGTTTTCGCCTTTGATCATGCCTTCCATCTCCTCTGCCAGCAACTTTGCAGCTTTCTTAGAAAACTTGGCAACCCCTATAAAATTAGCCTCCCCTTCCTCAGGAGGTATATGCCCTCCTATATCATAAACAGAGCCGTTCTTGATCTTTACCCGCATTGTGCCTTCAAGAACCTCCTTATTATGCACCAGCAGGCAGAAGTCATCATCATTATTCATCAATTCCATCAAAGGCTCCTTGCCCAATAAAACATCAGAGAACAGGCAGATAAAATCACTGTCAAGCTCATCCCTTATGCTGTAAAGAGTATGAAGATTGTTTGTCTTTGCAAAGTCCGGGAAAAATGCATACCTAACCCTGTCCTTGAGGAAACCTTCAATCTCCTCCTTAAGATATCCTGTGACCACAAGTATATCCTTGATTCCTATCTCAGTAAGATTATCTATCTGGCGCTCGATTATAGTCTTTTCACCAACCTTGAGAAGGCATTTAGGCATGCTAAGGGTGATAGGGTAAAGCCTTGTAGACCTTCCAGCCGCTAAGATTATTGCTTTCATTTTTAATGCTCATAAAAAGTTCTTATTCTTCTCATGCCTTCCGCTGCAAGGATAACGCCCTCTTTCTCATAGTTCCCTGAGTCTCCGAAACCCCCAAAAGGAGCATGTTCTGTCCTATATCCTGGCGGGCCGTTCCAGCTGAACTGCCCAACAGCAGTCTCATTCGCCAGTTTCTCAGCATTATCTTTACTTTCGGTAATCACACATCCTGCCAGCTTATACTTGACCGAGTTTACTATCTTTATTGCTTCATTTATATCCTTCACCCTGATAATCGGAGCAACCGGTCCAAATGTCTCCTTTACAACCAGTTCAGACCTTGGATTCACATTATCCAGCACGGTTGGAGAATACAAAGCTCCTTCTCTATTGTTCCCATACAACAGCTTTGCACCCTCTTTTATTGCCTTATTAACTCTATCCTGGATCCTTATTGCTGCCGGTTCATCAATCACAGTTCCCATATCCATGCCTGGATCCATTGGATCGCCATACTTATATGCTTCCGCTAACTTCATGAATTTCTCGATAAACTCATCAGCAATTGAATCTGCAACCAGCATCCTTTTTATTGCAGTGCATCTTTGCCCTGAGTTGCCAAAAGCGTTTAAGCCTATCTTAGCAGCAACATCCAGGTCAGCATCATCAAGGGCGGTCATTGCAGCGTTCCCGCCAAGCTCAAACACAGATTTCGCCAGCTCCTTCCCGTTTGCAGCCATTGTTTTTGCAATATATTTTCCAACATCTACTCCGCCTGTAAAACTTACCATCTCAACCAAAGGATGGGTAATCATCTGGTCAACCGCTTCTTTTGGGGGAGAATGCGTTATGATGTTCAGCATATTTGGAGGCAGCCCGGCATCCAGCAAAATCTCACCGAACTTTAATGCTGCCAAAGGTGTTTTTTCGGTTGGTTTTAGCACCATGCAGGTGCCGGCTGCAATTGCAGGGCAGACCTTATGGGCAACCTGGTTCAAGGGATGGTTAAATGGTGTAATCCCAACAGCTAAATCCAATGGCTCTGTGATTACCTTCAACCTTGGTTTTCCATCAGGACTTCCAGTAACAAACCTCTGGGTAATGTCTTTCTCAATATCAAGCGCAACTTTCGCTGATTCCCTCAGCACATCAATTGACCTGTCAACCCCATGCAGTGTCTGCTTCACACATAAGCCTGATTCTGCTGTAATAAGGTCAGAAAACTCTTTCCTTTTGGATTTTAGTTCTTTTGCAGAACTTGTAAGAATATCAGCCCTTTCCTCAGGGCTTAAACCGGGCTTTGCCTTATAGGACAGCTCTAAAGCCCTCTTTATATCATCCTTCGTTGCAATAGGCACTTTATCAACAACACTATTATTATAAGGGTTTATAACATCAAAGCTTTTTCCAGAGCTTTCCCATTTCCCGTTAATCAGCATATCCATTTTCAAACCATAAAAACAAGTTCATTTAAAAACATTCTTCTTTGAAAGCCAAAAACGCCCTCAAAGGAACGCATTGATTGAAAGATCCTGATTATTTATATTATCCGGTTCAATAAAGATCCTGTTCCAGATCTCCAGCATTGAAACAAACCATATCTGCGTAGCCCTCTGGCTGCTGATATCTTTTCTTAACAGTTTTTCAATGAACCTGCTATCAATGTAACCATTCTTAACCAGGCTGCTATTATTCAACACAGGAGAAAAGACATCCTTAAACTCCTTATTGACCCAGCTGGCAATCGGCGACTGCAATCCTTCCTTTTTCCTGTATATTATCTCCCTTGGCAGATATTTCAATGCAACCTTCTTCACAATATATTTCTCTGTGAGGTTGTTAAGCTTAAGGTTTGAAGGCATAGAAAACGCTATCTCCACAAGCTCATGGTCCACGAAAGGCACCCTTGCTTCAAGCGAATGCGTCATGCTCATCTTATCAACACGCAGCAGCTGTATGCTTGGCAATTCTTTCCTTGCAGCAATATGCAGCACTCTGCCAAGCGCGTCACCATCTCCCTTGGCAGAAATATCCCTGATAACATCATAACTTTCTTTCTCATAATCTATAAAGCCATTGCCCTTTGAAACGGATGTTTCATCCTTTCTGTTAAAATAGCCAAGCGGCACATATTTCCCTTTCCTAAAGATATTAAAAAACTTAAGGTAATAAGAATATTGCTTATAATAATCAAGAAGGCTTTTCTTTGACTTAGAATTATCTGCATACATTGTTTTCTTTGTCAGGAAATTCCGCAGGCTTTTTCTGAAAAAGCCTGCTGTTGAGCTGAGGTTCAGGCTCATCATCTTATACCTTCCATAACCTGCAAAGATCTCGTCAGAGCCTTCCCCCACCAAAGCCACCTTTACCTTCTCCCTTAATTTTTTTGAAAAAAAGAACGTGGGAAAGACGCTTGTCTTCACAGGCGGCTGGTCCATATGCCAGACAACCTCAGGGATAATGCTGCTTAACTGGTCTAACTCAATCACCATCTCTCTATGGTCAAGGTTGCAATGCTCTGCCACCTTCCTTGCATACATAAACTCATTATTAACATCCTCATAGCCAACAGTCACTGTCTTGACCTTATCAGGAGTAAACTTGTTCATCATAGCCACGATGAGGCTTGAATCCAGCCCCCCGGACAAAGAAGCTCCCAAAGGCACATCGCTTATCATCCTCATCTTCACAGACTCAAGCAATTTTTTTTCGGTAAGCCTGCAGAAATAATCCTCTCCCCTGGAAACCGTCCTGCTCCTTGGCTGCCAATATCGTTTCTTAACCAGCCCGCCCTTATCAAAGGTTAAGAAATACCCTGGGAGAAGCTCATATATATCTTTTATAAGATAATCCCCTTTCAAAGGAAACAAATAAGAGAAAAACTGGTAAAACGCTTCCTTATTGATCTCCCTTTTTATATTATCATGCTGGAGTATTGATTTTACTTCAGAAGCAAAAATAAATGCATTATCCTTAAAATAATAATAAAGCGGCTTGATTCCAAGCCTGTCTCTTGCAATAAACAGTTTTTTCTTATTGGAATCCCAGATTGCAAATGCAAACATGCCGTTAAAATGCTCCAAACATCTCTCTCCATATTCTTCATAAGAATGAACTACAGCCTCTGTATCAGAGTTAGTCCTGAACCTATGGCCTTTATTCTCTAAAGATTTCCTTATCTCTTTGAAATTATATATCTCCCCATTATAGACTACAACAACAGAGCCATCTTCATTATACATGGGCTGTTTGCCTGACTTCAGGTCTATTATGCTTAACCTCCTGTGCCCTAATGAAATGCCTGCGCCAAGGTGAAACCCTGAATCATCAGGCCCCCTATGCAACATGGCCTGCGCCATATCCTTTACTAGACTTTTATCTTCCCAGTTAAAACCGCATATCCCGCACAATTTCTTAAACCCCTTATATTCTTCCTTTATTGCTATAAAAAAGATTTATTCTGTTAAGAATTTCATCAGCTCTTCCTTGCTCTGGACAGGGCTGGTGGTAGGCCTCCCCAGATCGCTCCTTGAGCCTTTCTTTACCTTGATGACCAATATGCTGGGGCCTTTCGATTCCATATCCAGCGCCTTAAGAAGTTCAGGTTCTGTTGAAACTGTCTGGGCAGACTTATAGCCGCATGCAAAGGCTATCCTGCCAAAATCAACTGTTGGTGAAATAGTTGGTTGTCCTCCTGTTGAGCCATAAGAAGAGTTATCAAAGATAATATGATAAACATTCTCCTGCCCATAATGCCCTATCGTAGCAAGAGCTCCCATCTGCATAAGCACTGCCCCATCACCGTCAAAGATAAACACTTTTCTCTTTGACTGCAAAGAAATGCCTAAGGCAATCGAGGCTGAGCAGCCCATTGAACCAAGCGTATAAAAATCATTCTTATGAGCCTGCTTTTTCATATCCCTATACTCAAACAATTCTCTGGAAGCCTTGCCTGTTGTTGAAACAATAACTTCAGAACCGTCCATCTTGCCGGCAATAATCTTGATTGCCTCTTCCCTTGTCAAGCTATAGCTCTCCTTTTCCTCAACCTTGGCTTCATAATCCCCAATAACCCCTTTTCTGACTATTATCGCAACAGGAGTGTTCTCTTTTTCAGCTTTATCTTTCATCTCTTTTATAGCTGCGGCGATTTTCTCAGGCTCATCAGGAAGTATCCTGTAAGGTACCTCAAGCGCTTCTAATAGAGGCATCATAACTTTCCCCATTTTCCTATGCTGCGGTTCATCCTTAACACCTGGCTCTCCTCTCCAGCCTATCATCAGCATAACAGGTATAGAAAAAACCTCAGGATCGCAAAGCGAGGTAAGGGGATTAACAGCTTTTCCTTCACCGGAGTTCTGCATATAAACTACCCCTATTTTTCCTGTTGCCAGATGGTACCCGGATGCTATCGCAACAGCCTCGCACTCATTGCAGGCTATAACATTTGTCAGCTTGTTTCCATGCTCATCAGCAAGAAATCTTGTCCAGCCCTTAAACGTTGAATCCGGCACGCCTGTAAAAAACAACAAATTACTCTCATCAAATAGTTCAAATAGTTTTTCGCATGTAATCATGTTCTCTTCACCGTTAATCAGTCTGCAATCATCCTGCTAACTCTTTTATAATCCTCAAATGTATGAATCTCTGACCACCCCTTATCAATCTCCATTGATGAGACCTTATACCCCTTCTGGATCATCCTCATCAAAATGTCATGCAGGTTTGCCATATCAAAATTTACTGCTTCATTAAACAACCCTTCGCTGTAAGTTGTTTTCTCCTCTTCATATGCTTTCTTCAAATCTTCAATCCCTTTTTCAGAGAACAATGCAAGGCCTATATATTCATAATTCGCTTCCTCAACGCCTATTTTCTTGCCTATTTTGAGGACAGGATTATCACGTTTCGGCCTGATAATTCTTTCACCCTCAACAGGGTCATGCTTTGCTTTTACCAAAACAAGGTCATGCTCTTCTTTCTTGCTCTGCCTTATCTTAGAATTCTTAAAAGAACCGTCAATAACAAGTGTAATATCCTCCTCTGACTTTAACAGCTTCTCAATGATTTCCTTTTCAAACAAAATATCAGAATAAACCAATAACAGCTTTCCATTCAGCTTTTCTTCGGCGCACATTATCGAATAAAGTATATGGCTGTTTTCAAAGTTCTTATTCTGGATAATATTAATACCTTCTATATTGATCTTATCAGAATTAGGCCCGGACACCACAAAGATGTCTTTTATCCCCAGGCTTTTCAGCAGCTCAACATTTCTTTGAAGGATCGATTTGCCGTTAACATCCAGCATGACCAAAGGCGTATCCTGGAGCAGCGGCTTTAAAGAAGGCTCTTTTATTACTCCGGCTGCAGGGACCAAAGCAGTTATTTTCTCCTGTTTGAACAGGAATTTCTTCTCATTCTCTTTCATTTCACTAGTGCCTTGCAGCTCAAAAAGCTCCTCCACAGGGATAATCTTCCTGCTCACAGTATCTATTCCCCCGGCGTCTTTTATCTCCTTGAGGGTTTCCTTTATAGATGTAACAGCAGACCTTATAACATGGTTGGCATATATAACCATCCTTATCTTTGGGAAACTCTTTATTTTCTCTTCAGTAAAAGAAGGGTAGGTGGAAGGCACCACAACAATAGGAACATTAAGGTCAAAATTCTTAATGAACTCTGTGATTTCATCAGGATTATTTTTCTTAGAATGTATCATAATGCCGTCAACGCCTGCATTGACATATGCCTTTGCCCTTTTCATCGCTTCTTCCTGGCCCCAGCCGGCAATCAGGGCTTCTATCCTTGCAATAACCATAAAATCTTTTGACTCCTGCGCATTCTTAGCAGCCATTATCTTTCCTACAAATTCCCCTATTGTTGCCAGTTCCTGCCTTCCGCCAGCCAAAAGGCTGTTCTGTTTAGGGAAAAGCTTATCCTCCATTATGATCCCGGCAATGCCAGCTGTTTCAAACTTTTTAACCATATGTATAACATTTGTAGAATTGCCATAGCCCTGGTCAACATCAACAACCACAGGTATTGAAACTGCCTCATTCATATCGATAGCTGCATCTAAATAATCCTGCATAGTAAGTATATTGGCATCCGGCACAGCATGCGAAGCTGATACCTCTAATGATGAAGCCCATATCCCATCAAACCCTGCTGACTCTACAAGCTTGGCTGTTAATCCGTTATGGGCCCCTACAATCCTTATCAGATTCTTTCCCATGAAAAGCTTTCTTAGCATCTCTGCTTTTGACATATAATCATCTCCATTCTAACTTCTATTTAGTTGTAGTTCGTTATAGTTTTTTAAATATTGCGCAACTTCAGGCATGATTCCATAAAACCTATGATCTGTTCTCCTATCAGCTTAACGCTGCACTTATTCTTAAAAAGGTAATAGCCTTTCTTTGCTATCCTCTCCCTTAGCTTCACATTATTCTTCAGCGTCAATATTGCTTCAGCTAAAGACTTTTCATCTGCCACATTACAGAACAAAACATTCTCTTTATTGACAAACAATTCCCTTGAAGCCTTTGTATCAGCTGTTACCAAAGGCTTCATCATTGCAATAATCTCATAAGACTTGTTTGGTATAACTCTCTTGGTTTTTTCAGTAGAGCCAAATATCCCTAAGCCAATATCAGAACTGGAAATATACCTGGGAATTTCTGTAGGATTCTTTCTCCCAATAAAGTTTATATTGTCTAACTTCAGTTCCTTTGATAAACTAAAACACTTACTGAAGGTCTGCCCAGAACCAATTACCATAAATTCTATATTCTCCTCCTCGAGTATCTTGGCAGCCTTTACAATATACTCAGCTCCCTGCAAAGGTATAAAATTCCCATGGAATTCAACAACAAGATCGCTGCCCTGTTTTCTTTGCGCCTTGGGATAGAAAATATCATCATCAGCCCCTATAAGGATCCTTCTGAACTTTCTCCTGGGCACCTTGAATTCCTTAACAAAATAATCTATATGCTGGTTTGTGTCAAGAAATACAAGGTCAGCCAACTGGCATGATTTCTTATCAATGTAATGCAGAAACCCTGCGATAACAGAGCCTCTTCTGACCCTTCTTTTATCTATAACCATGGTATCATAAGCTGACATAAAGGCATCAAAGAATATTGGTTTTTTAGTAAAAAGCCTTATTATAGGAACAAGCAGCTGCCCATAGAATCCAACAAACACAGCGTCATATCTTTTATGCATCTTAAAAAAGAATTTTAGGAGCACAATCAGATGAATTATAAAAGGGTTTTTTGATGAGCTTGTGCATAAGGTCAAATCAACCTTATTTTTCTTAAGAGCTTTTATAATGATGTTATTTCTTGCATATGCTGGCTCCCTTCCACATATGAACAGCAGTTTCATCTTCTTTCTCCCAGATTAGTCAATCAAACCCTTTTCTTTAAGCTCATTTGTGGCTTTATCCACCATGTCCTTTGCCTCAACATTGCTTGACCATTCTATAATCTCTTTTACCCCTTCTTCAAACTCTGTCTTAGGCTCAAAGCCAAGCTTAGACTTAATCTTGGAAACATCCGCAATGCAGTGTCTTATATCCCCTTTCCTGAACTTCTTTGTTATATTCGGCATTATCTCTTTACCGCAAAGCCTGGCCACCACCTCTGCTACCCGCTTTATAGAAGTTGGTCTGCCGGTTCCTATATTAAACACATCATAATCCGCAGATTTGCTTTTCATCACAAGCAATGTAGCATCAACTATATCATGCACAGATATAAAATCCCTTGTTTGGTTGCCGTCTTCAAACACAAGAGGCTGGTTATTATTCTTAATCCTGCTCATAAAGATCGCTATCACGCCTGTATAAGGGTTGCTTAAGGACTGCCTTGGCCCATAGACATTAAAATAACGCAAAGCAGTTGTAGGAATGCCGTATGTTTTGCCTACATTAAGGCACATATCTTCCTGGTCTTTCTTTGTTAATGCATACACGCTGTTAATATCCTGTTTCTTTGACTCTTTTGTCTGCGCAGGCTTAAGATATGCCCCGCAGTCTGGGCAATGAAGCTCCCAGTCGCTCTTTCTCATCTGTTCCTCTGTTCTTATAAGAGGGCTGACAACGCCGCAACTCTCGCATTTATAACTTCCCTCGCCATAAGTGCTCATGGAACTTGCAACAACCAGCTTCTTAACATTATGCTCCTGATTGACCAATAAGTCAAGCAGGTTTGCTGTTCCCAAAGAATTCACTTCAACATATTTCTTAATCTGGTACATGCTCTGGCCCACGCCGACCATTGCAGCATGATGGATTATTATATCAACATCCTTTATCGCTCCCTTGATATCCTCGATATTCCTCATATCACCCCTAACAAACTCTGCTTTCTCATTAAGATACTCAGGCAGGCTATCCTGATGAACCTGCGGATCTAAATTATCCAAGATTCTAACATCATCACCCTGCTGGACAAGTTGGTCTACTAAAAAAGACCCTATAAACCCAGCTCCTCCTGTAACCAAAACTTTCATAGATATCCCCCCTTTAATATTTTGTTAATTTGATTGAAAACCAGTAATATCATTTCTCCAGCTCCTTAAAATATTCTATTGTCTTCCTCAATCCTTCCTCCAATCCAACCTTAGGCTCCCAGTCAAGCTCTTTCTTGGCCTTCGCGATATCAGGCCTTCTTACCTTAGGATCATCAGCTGGCAGTTCACTAAAAATAATCTTGCTCTTGCTTCCTGTTAGTTCAATTATCTTTTCTGCAAGCTCTAATATGCTATACTCATCTGGGTTGCCGATATTAACAGGCTCGTTGATATCTGAGAGCATTAGCTTGTAGATTCCTTCAATCAAATCGGAAACATAACAAAAGCTTCTTGTCTGCCTGCCATCACCGAAAACTGTAATAGGCTCATTTTTCAAAGCCTGGCTGATAAAGGTTGGAACAGCCCTGCCATCATCTGCCCTCATACGCTCGCCGTAGGTGTTAAAAATACGCACTATTTTAGTATCAATCTTATGCTTCCTGTGATAAGCCATTGTAATAGCCTCCCCAAACCTTTTAGACTCATCATAACAGCTTCTTACCCCGACAGGGTTTACATTGCCAAAATAGGTTTCAGGCTGAGGATTAACCAGGGGATCTCCATAAACCTCTGAAGTTGAGGCAAAAAGAAATACAGCTTTTTTATGTTTCGCTAAACCCAGGGCATTATGGGTGCCTAAAGAGCCAACTTTCGATATCTGGATTGGAATCTTATCAAAATCAACTGGAGATGCCGGGCTTGCCAGATGCAGAACAAAGTCAAGGTCCTCTTCAATATCTATATGCTTTGTAACATCATGCTCAATGAACCTAAAATTCTTATTACCATCCAGATGCTTTATATTAAGAGCAGAGCTTGTAATAAGATTATCCATACATATAACCTTGTATCCCTTATCCAAAAGCAGGTCGCACATATGAGAGCCAATAAAGCCTGCACCGCCTGTTATTAATACTGTTTGCATATAGAGCAGGAAACTGATATATTTTATAAAATTAGCGGAAATCTCTGAACAAAAAACAAACTTTAAATACCTTACAGAAACTATTAATAGTTAAGGGCCCATAGCCTAGTCTGGACAAGGCGACAAGGTTAATCCTCGCCAGAGCCTTCTAAGCTGTAGATCGAGGGTTCGAATCCCTCTGGGCCCATTCTTTCTCGTTTGCTTTCGTAACCAAGTCGGGCTATTTCGAATGCCGACCCAGACGAATGAAATGAGTCTGACGCTTCTTAAGTGAAAAATATGTCAGAAATGCGATAGCATTCCGACAAGGGTGAAAAAGGGGACTTAAATTCCGAAGGAATTTAATGTCGCCTAAGGTGTGAACTGACTTTGCAGTTCGTGGGAATCAATCTGGGCCCATTTTTACAAAACAAAAAATTTCATTAGTAAAGTTTATAAACATCAGTCCTTTCTCAAGGTTAACAATAGGGGGTGTAAGAATATGGTTGAATCCAGACCTTTAGATGCGCTTAACAGAGCAAGAGATAAAAAGGTAATTGTTGAGTTAAAGAACGGCAAACAATATATTGGCGCTCTAAAAGCATTTGATATCCATATCAATGTTGTTTTAGAAGACGCTGAAGAAAGAGAAAATGATGAAGTGAAAAGAAAGCTGGGAGTAATATTCATAAGAGGAGACACAATCACAATAATCTCTCCGGAATAAACACAGCAAAACAAAGGATAATCAAACAGGTAGATTTCTATGAAAGGCACGCCATCAATGGGTAAGAAGAGCGGGAAGAAGAATATGATACACTGCCGAAGATGCGGCAAACGGACATATCATATGAGAAAGAAGAAATGCAGCTCCTGCGGTTATGGCAAGTCTGCCAGGATGAGAAGCTATACATGGCAGAAGAAATAATCTGTTAAATAACTTCTTTCTTGTGAATAATGTGCCACCACTTGTAGAGTAATAGCAAAGTATAAACCAATATGTTATTTCTAAGGTATGAAAAGAGGTTTCAGGAAGGCTCAGATAGCAACAGAATATATAATAATAATGGGTTTTATTCTTTTAGTAATCATCCCTTTGTTTTATTATGCTATAAGGGAATCTAATATTAGTATGCAGCTAAACCAGGCAAATGATGCTGTAAATACATTGGCAAAAACAGCAGACACTGTTTATTCTATAGGGCCGGGAACAAAGAAGTATGTCTGGATAAATATGCCGGGCGGTGTTCAGGCTTATTCTACAGCAAATAAAACAGCCCTGATAAAACTATATGCCTTTGGAGGGCAAAGCGATATATTTGCGGAAACAAAAGCAGATTTAGCCGGGATTATCCCTGTATCAAAAGGACCGCATAGAGTAATGGTGGAGATGTTAGAATCAGGCTATGTCCGGTTTGGAGAGGCTAATGACAGTACAATCCCTGAAGTCATATGGACCTCCCCAAGCGGTACAATAAACTATTATGGGATTGTCCTAAGAGCATCAACAAATGAGCATGCTGTATGCAAGTATGATGGGAATGACACATCTTATTCTATTATGTCTGATCCTTTTGTTGGCTCAGCATTAACGCATGAAAGGGATCTGGGAATTTTTGAAAACGGCACTTATACTTATTACGTAAGATGCCAGGATCCCCGCGGGAATATTATGCAGGAATCTGCTATAATCAATTTTACAATCGTTCCATCAGGAGAAGAGGGAGCTGGAAACGCTTCAAACCTGACCAGCCCTCCTGAAACAAACGATACTATTGAAACTGATTCTCCAGTCATCAGCCTAATAAGCCCTGAAAATAATCACACAAATGATGATGGTGTTGTTTTATTTGAATACAATGTCACAGATGCTTCTACAGTATGGTACTGCCAATTAATGATAAATAGTATAATAGACCAGACAAACCTAGAAATAACAAAAAACATAACTCAGAATTTCACTAAGCCTGGAATAAACTATGGAAACTACTCATGGAACGTTAATTGCACTGATGTCCATATGAATAAAAACTCCAGCGAAATCTGGAACTTCAGTGTAAACTACACCCAAGACGCTGAACCTCCGGTTGTAAACCTAGTAAGCCCTCCTGACGAAACAATCAGAAACTACTGGCTAACCAGCTTTGGTTATAACACAAGCGATGCCAGTTCGGGTATAGATTATTGCGACCTTCATATGAACGGTCTTTTAGACGATGGGGGTTCTGTGGGATGGAACATAAGAGACACTCCTGTAGCAGAAGATGAACTGGAAACAATCGCTCTCCCATTATTCAGAGGAAACTATACATGGAACATCAGCTGTGCTGATGACAGCTATAATGCCAATGAAGGCTATTCAGAAACCTGGAACATAAGGATAAACATATCAGCGGGAGAAGATGCTTTCTTAGACAGCTGCGCAGGCTACTGTGGATATAATGGGCATATGGATGGCATATGCAGGCAGAACGCAGGAAAATGCAATGATTATACTGGAGGTGTCTGGGAAAGCGAAGGTGACCAATACTGCCCCACACAAACCGGAGATTTCTGCTGCTGCGCTCAACAAGAAATAACTTAGGTATTCAATATGAAAAAATCTCAAGTAAGCATAGAATTCATATTTGCACTGGGAACAATACTCTTCATATTCCTGATAATACTTGGGTTCATGTTCAACAGAAGCAAAGACCTTTCAGATTCAAAAACCGAGCTTGATAAAAGAAGCACATGCCTGTTAATTTCCAGCTTAATAACATCTGCTTTTGCAAATGGGGAAGGGACAATTATCAATATATCTATAGATTATAATGTGAGCATAAGTACCAGCGATCTAAATACTGATTATAAAGAACTGGGTGTTGAAGGTATTTATTGCCAGTCAATCAACCCTGTGCAAACTGCCAATCTCAGGAAAGGCAAGATTAGGATCCGAAACATAAACAATTACATAAACATACAAAATGTCTAAAAAATCTCAGATGGCTACAACTGACCTGTTTATTGCTTTGTTTGCAGCCACTATCCTTATTATAATAATCATATTTGCATGGAATAATTATGCATTAATCTTAAATGAGGATGTTAATTATAAAGAGATGCAAATCAAGGCATTTCAAACAGCTGACCTGTTAATAAAATCAAAAGGTGTGCCGGTGAATTGGGAAGAAAACCCAACAAATATCGATGTTATAGGCCTGGCAGCTTCTGACAGAAACCTTTCCACAGAAAAGGTAAGCGCGTTTCTTAATGCCTCATACAACATTACCTTAAAGTCATTGGGGATAGAGCTCTATAATTTTTATTTCAGGTTAAAAGACCTGAACGGCACTGAAATTGCTGAGTATAGAAATGCTTCTGCTTCAAACAAATCGATTATTAACATACAAAGGCTGGTTTTATATGAAAATAAAATCGCGGTTGCTGAATTTGGGCTTTGGGAATAAGGCATTCATATTTTCATTAGATATGATAATGGCCATTATCATAGTTATGTCTATATTAATTGTTTCAACATTTTATATAACAAAAGCAAGCGATGAAACTGTCTCAAAACTGCAGACAATAAGAATTGGCTCTGATGTTCTGGCTGTGCTTGATTACAAAGGCGTATTGGACACATTATCTGTAGAAGATATTGAAGTAGAACTAAACAGGATACTGCCCATCAATCATCATATAAGAATCAAAGTCAGCTGCAATGCCCGGGACCCAATCATAGTTGAAACAACTGATATATTCCCAAAAGAGAGGTTTATCGGCACCGGAAAAAGGGTTTTTGTTACCAATACAGGCAGATCCTGTATAGCAGATTTTACCATTTGGTTAAAATGATAAGACTAAAACATAATAAAAAAGGATTCCTATTTGCATTAGGATTAACATTCCTGGCATTGGTTGTTATGGCTTTGGCTATCTTAATATTCCACAATGCCCAAAAATCTGAAGGAATAATATCCGAATTAGCTGTGCTAGATAGAATATATGATTTAGACACATCAATACAACAGAGCTTACAGGAGATATTCAACCTTAAGTCAGATATTATAATCAATATAACAAATAACAGCATTTCTTTTCTAGAAGAGCTGCCAAATTCCAACGCAGAAACATTTAACAATTCTATCATGGATTTCCAGGAGATGACAAATTCCAATCTTTCTGATGTAAATATAACAATAAATGGAACCATCAATGAGCTTCCATTAACCATAATGCCTTATGACATTACTTACAGGCATGTTAACTTTGGAGACAGAAGGATAGAAGTAATCCCTGAACAGATAAACTTTGACAGGTATTCTGTTTTTGTATTAATAGATAATCAGAATTTAACCTCTTGTGACTGGGGCACAACCTTGGGCACCTTCAATCTAACTATAGAAGCAACAGGCCAATATGCAACAAACTGTTTTGATTCCCAATTGATAGACTTATCTGAAGAAAATAATATAACAATAAATGATGGAGCAGTAAACATTGAGATAGACAATAATATTATGGCCATAGTAGTCAACAATGCCAGTGGGATAACTGCAGATGTAAAGACAACTATAATAAAAGATGATATTGATATAGATTACATAGAAATCCCTTCAGTAAATACAAAGAGATCTTTTGGTGAGCTTGGGGTTTATAAAGAAAGCATATTGAAGATAGGTTAGGTTGCTTTTTCAGACAAAGATTCTATAATTATACATATTATTGGATAAACATATATTGGAATATAGTAAAATATAAATAAGAGTTTGTTTTCAATGGTTAAATTATGTTAAACTTCACTCAAATTTGGAATATGCATCTGTCAGATTCCTGTCTTATTAGAGTGAAGTTTACTATCAAGACACCCTACTAAATTGCCTTTAACTTCTGGGTTCTTGCAAATTCTTTTTTTCCTCCAACATTTTTTTGTTGCATGAACCCAGTTTTAAAACTAAAAAAGCTGGTGTGAATGCAAGAAACTGGATGCGTTATATGCAACAAAACAATAACAAACCCTGTATGCCCCGATTGTATTAATCAGGAGGTTAAGGATTGGCTCAGAGATAAGGGCTATGAGCTTGATTTAATAGGCAAAGAAATAAGCTATCCTCTCACAAGGTGCGTTATATGTAATAAGAAGATGGATATCTGCCCTCATTGTTATGCTAAAGATATTGGTTTGATTGTAAAAGAGGAATTTCCTAAGCTAATGGAGGAGTTTGGAGAGGTATTTAGGTTTTAAGCAAAAAATATATACCTAAAATCAACATACCAATAAAAAAGAGGACACGCAAAGCCCCTAAATAATGATTTTTGGTCTTCTACACAAAAATCAATTATGGAGTTTTGCTCCAAGTCCTCTTTTTTAGTTAGTGAGATTTCTTTAACAAGTGTAGAAATCTCACCCCAGATGAGGTTTCAGAGGTGTCTGAAATGAAAATTAAGAAAAATAATGTATTCTATAATGGATATAGCCAACATAAGATAAGTGAATTATTAAAATTGGGAAGAACAAAAAACTATTCGGCTCCAGAATTAGCCAAAGTTTTCAACTGCAGTAAATCAACAATTTTGAGGGCACTTGATTATAATAATATACATCTCCCGAATAAAGGGCAGTTTAAAAGAAAATATAATTTAAATGACAACTTCTTTGACAAATTAGATAACATCTCTGCTTATTGGTTAGGTTTTATAGCTGCGGATGGTTGTATATTAAATAAGACCAATGGTATAAAAATTGTATTAAGCAATATAGATGATAATCATCTTAGAAAATTTTTAAAGGCGATTAACAGTAATGGGAAAATTCATTATGTAAAAAAATATAATTCTGTTTTCGTAGAGATTTATTCTAAAAAAATTGTGAAACGTCTTTTATCATATGGAATAACCCCAAAAAAGAGTTTGAGTATAAAACATGTAAAAGTTCCATCTTTTCTGATGTCTCATTTTATAAGGGGAATTTTTGATGGTGACGGTTCGATAACAGGAAAAAAGAGAACGCATTTACAGTTTATGATCGCTGGGAATAAGCCATTCCTTGAACAAATTCAAGATGTTCTAATCAAAAGATGCTACCTAAATAAAGTTAAGATTTATCCTCTAAAGAGTAAAGCATTCAAAATACAATATACAGGAATTCAGTTTTTTAAAATCCTTAATTTTATTTACAAGAATTCTGAATCTAGCATCATGTTAGATAGAAAATATGAGAAATATTTATACTACAAAAAGGTGTTTAATATGACTTAACACTATTTATTCTTATAATCTTCTATCGCTTTCTTTAATGCGTCCGCTGCGAGAAGAGAGCAATGTATTTTTTCAGTAGGGACTTTCCCCCCCATATGCTTAATAATATCTTCTTTAGTAACTTCTAATGCTTGTTTAATTGTTTTTCCTTTTACCATCGAACATAATACATCTGAAGAAACAATTGCAGCAACGCAGCCAAAGGTTTTCACTTTAATATCATCAATGATTTCCTCTCCTTTCTTATTCTTCTTCACTCTAATAGAGATTTCCATAACATCCCCGCATGTGGGATTACCTACCTTACCAACACCCGAAGGATTCTTCAGTTCTCCCATATACTTAGGGTTCTTGAAAATTTTCATAACTTTGTCTGAGTACATTTTAATTGTTCCTCCTTGGATGATAATGTGCTAAAGGCGGTTCTTTGTTAACCTTTGTTCCATTCTCTTTAACAATCCTGCCTGGGATTCCTACCACAGTGCAGTTATCAGGCACATCCCTATTAATAATCGTAGTTGCAGCGCCTATCTTTACATTATTGCCAACCTTAATAGGCCCTAAAAGGATAGCGCCTGTTCCTATCAAAACATTATTGCCAATAGTAGGATGCCTTTTATCCTTGTACTTTCCTGTTCCGCCTAATGTAACATTATGGAACATCACACAGTTATCTCCAATCTCTGCTGTCTCACCAATAACAACGCCATGAGCATGGTCTATAAACAAGCCTCTGCCAATCTTTGCGCCTGGATGAATTTCTATACTTGTGAAAAACTTTGATATCTGCGAAATCAGTCTTGGGATTAATGGAACCCTTAAAGTGTACAATGGCTTTGCAATGTATTTATGGACCATTACTGCATACAAATGCGGATAAACCAAAAACTCCCCAGGCTTTGCTGCAGGATCATTCTTATAAATCGCTTTTATGGTCTCAAACATTTTTACTTGGCAAGAGGGCTCATCTTCCTCAGCTTCTCAACAATCTCGGGCAGAGCTTTTAACACATGCTCAACCTCTTCTTCAGTATTATCCTTTCCCAATGTTAACCTCAGGCTTCCATGAGCCTCTTCCGGCTTTAAGCCGATGGCTGTCAACACATGGCTTGGCTTTAGCTCCTTAGTAGAACATGCAGAGCCTGTTGAAGCTGCTATTCCCATCTCATCAAGATACATTATCAGGGACTCGCCTTCAATATACCTAAAAGAGAAGTTTGTGTTTCCCGGCACCCTTTTAGAAGGGTCTCCATTCAGCCAGCTGTCTTTTATCTCCAAAACTCCTTTGATCAGCTTATCTCTTAGCTTTGTTAAATGTTCTACTTCTTTATCCATCCTTTTGCCTGCAAGCTCGCATGCTTTACCAAAACCAACTATTCCAGAAACATTTTCAGTGCCAGCCCTTAAACCCTTTTCATGATTGCCGCCATGGATCAAAGAGCCAATCCTTGTGCCTTCTTTTACAAACAAGCAGCCAACGCCTTTAGGGCCATACAGTTTATGAGCTGAAGAGCTTAAAAGGTCAATGTTCATCTTCTTAACATCAACAGCTACTTTCCCAACAGTCTGCACCGCATCCGTATGAAAATAAACATCATTTTCTTTGCAAATCTTGCCAATCTCTTCAATCGGCTGGATTGTGCCTATCTCATTGTTAGCATGCATTATGCTAACCAAAACAGTTTCCTTTGTTATTGCTTTCCTTAAATCATCTAATGAGATAAAACCGTTTTTATCAACAGAGAGATAAGTTACCTTAAAGCCCATCTTTTCCATGAATTTGCATGTGTTCTCAACAGCATGATGCTCTATCCTTGATGTTATGATATGATTGCCTTTATTTCTGTTAGTGAACATGATCTCTTTTATTGCAATGTTATCAGCTTCAGTACCACCTGAAGTGAATATGATTTCTTTAGGCTCTGCATTAATCAGCTTTGCAACACTCTTTCTTGCCTTTTCCATTGCCTCTTTCGCTTCCCTCCCAAAAGAGTGCAATGAAGATGCATTCCCATACTTTTCAGTAAAATAAGGCTGCATTGCTTTCACAACCTCTTTATCTACAGGTGTTGTAGCTCCATGGTCTAGGTAAACTTTCATTGCATGCATACCTCACAATTGCCTGGTAAAGCCTCATTTGCTTGCTTATGCAATTTACAAAGACAGCCTGTTTTTCTAAAATGGTTGCAGATCTTTTGTATTTCTTTTATAGTACAGCTTTTATGATTAACAAGCTTGTCAGCAGATATTTTGATAAAAGCATGATTTTTATCATCGAACTTAATATCCTTGCCTCTCTTGGACTTAAGATAATGGGAAACCGCTGGCTCAGTAATACCAATAGCTGAAGCTGCATCTTTCTGGCTAAGATGATGCTCATTAACAAGAATCTTAGTCAGTTCTCTCCTTATAGCAGGCAATACATACCATACTTCAAGTTCCTGCGGCATTTTTATTTTCATTAAAGTTTACAATTGTAAAGTTATATATAAAGGTTATGGTAATATTTCAGAAACTTATGAGAAGAATTACTTTTAAATAAAAGGAAATACAATTTTAAGTAACATTTATAAACAAAATAACAATCTTTTATTCTATGTCAGAAGAAAACTTAACATGCTCATCCTGTAAGAAAAGGATCACTAATCAGCCAGGCACTGCCATATTCAACTGCCCTGACTGCGGCAAGTTTGAAATCATCAGATGCAAGCATTGCAGAGAGATTGCTGCAAAGTATACCTGTGCTTCATGCGGCTTTACAGGCCCTAATTAATCATTATTATGAACAGATTACCTTCTGGAAGCAAAATACTGGACAGCTTATTAGATGGGGGCTATGAGAAAGATATAATAACAACAGTCTATGGCCCTGCCGGCTCCGGCAAGACTAATCTATGCATTCTCAGCGCGGTTAACACAGTAAGGAATAAGAAAAAAGTTGTTTATATTGACACTGAAAACAATTTCTCTGTTGAAAGGGTAAAACAGATCGCTTTTGACCATAAAAAGATTTTAGAGAATATTATTTTTTTAAAACCTTCAACATTTGAAGAGCAAAAAAAGGCTTTCAGGAAATTAAATGAGCTGAAATCTGAGAACATTGGCCTTGTCATAGTTGATACAATCGCTGCTTTATACAGGTTAGAGTTTGGCAACTGCGATGATGTGCATGCTATTAACAGGGAGCTTGGAAAACAGTTAGGCTATTTGATCGAGCTAAGCAGGAAAGGCAGGATTCCTGTGCTGATTACAAACCAGGTTTATGCTAACTTCGATGATAAGGATAAGGTTAACATAGTTGGTGGGGATATACTGAAGTATGGCAGCAAATGTTTGTTAGAGCTGCAGATAACGCCCTCAGGAAACAGGAGATGCATCCTGAGAAAGCATAGAAGCATAGCAGACCAGAAAGAGATTCTGTTTAAAATTGTTGAAGGCGGGATTATTGGAACTAAGGAAGGGAAAGGGTTTAGGTTGTTTTAAGCATAAGCTTTAATAAACAAAACAAATATTCTAAGTGTTATGTATAAAATCATTCAAGAAGGCAAAGCTTCAATAAAAATCCCAACAGGAAAAGTAAGCAAAAAGCTTCCGGTGTTCTATAACCCTATGATGAAATCCAACAGGGATATTTCTGTTCTTTTACTGAATTCTATAAATAAAAAAGGCATGCAGATAGGTTTGCCATTATCAGCATCAGGTGTGAGAGGCATCAGGTTTCTGTTGGAATTAAGAAAAAATAAGATAAAGAACATTGCCTTTAATGACATTAATATTAATGCTTACAAACTAATAAAGCAAAACTTTAAGCTTAACAAACTAATCAATGATAAAATCAAGGTTTACAACAAAGATGCAAATGAATTCCTTTTGTCATTAAAAGGGTTTGATTATATTGACATTGACCCTTTCGGCCCGCCATCTGATTTCTTAGACCGCTCAGTTAAAAGATTAGCAAGGGACGGAATCCTAGCAGTTACAGCAACAGATACGGGCTGCCTTGCTGGCTCTTTCCCAAAACCATGCCTGAGGAAGTATTGGGCCAAACCACTAAAAAACGAGTTCATGCATGAAACCGGGCTGAGAATCCTAATAAGAAAAGCTCAGTTAATCGCCTCACCGTATGATAAGGCATTAACACCAATATTCTCTTATTCTAAAGATCATTACCTAAGAACCTTTTTAGTTTGCGAGAAGGGGAAGCAGAAGGTTGATAAATTATTAAAGGAGCACGGTTATGTTATATATTGCAATAATTGTCTATATAGAAAGGCTGTAAAAGACATCTTCAACAAAAAAAGCTGCCCTGAATGCAATAAAGAATTAGATTACACTGGGCCTTTATGGCTTGGCGGGTTATGGGATTCTAAGTTGGTTAAGAATATGCAAAAGCTTAACAAAAACAAAGAGTTAGAACAGTTCCTTGATATTATTTCAAAGGAATCTAAAATAAGTCAAGTTAGTTTTTATAATATACATAATATATGCAAACACTATAAAATAGATCCTATACCAAAAAAAGAGGAATTAATAAAAAATATAAGGAAAAGTAATAAATGCTCAGAAACTCATTTTGATGCTCTTGGGATAAAAAGTTGTATTAACCTTAAAGCACTCATAAATCTAATAAAAAGAAAAACTTAATAACCCTTAACTTAATTTAATTAAAAAAAGGTAAAATGGCTATCTTCCGTTCAATAAGAAATCTTCAGAGGTTTGAGCATATTCTAAATACTTTACTCAAATATGAACTGGGCCATATAATCCAGAAATTAAAACTAAAGCATCACCTTCCTTTGCACAAAAGGCTGCAGAGAAAGAAGTTTGAGGAAGGGAATGAAGATCCAAAGAAAGTAAGGCTTGTGTTTGAAGAGCTTGGAGGCGCTTTTACCAAGCTTGCCCAATTACTAAGCGTAAGGCCGGACCTTATTCCTATGGATTATGTTAAAGAGCTTGAGAAGCTTCAGGATAGGGTGCCTCCTGTTCCTTTCGAGGGTATGAAAGCACAGATAGAGAAAGAGCTTAAAAAGCCGTTGGATGAGATTTTTTCTTATTTTAATAAAAAGCCAATTGCCTCTGCCTCGATTGCCCAGGTATATGAAGCAAAGCTGAAAAACGGGGAAAGGGTTGCTGTGAAGGTCCAGAGGCCTAAAATCAAAGAGCTTATGGAAGAAGATATCAGCATTATGTACTTTCTGGCTGAGCATCTGGAGAAGCATATCCCAAAGCTAAGGGATTACTCGCCTATTTCCGTTATAAAAGAGTTCGAGACCTGGACAAGGAATGAGTTGGACTTTAAGATGGAAGCAAGGCATGCTGTAAGGTTTTATTATAATTTCAAAGGCAGCAAAACAGTAAGGATTCCTAAGGTGTATAGCGAGTTCACAACAAGGGATGTGTTAACATTGGAGTATATAGATGGCACCGAACTGCATAATCTCGGAGAAATAAAAAGGAAACATTATAATGTTGAAAAGCTTATAAGAAACGGGACTGAAGCAATTCTTACCCAAATATTTGTTCATGGGTTTTTCCATGCAGATCCCCATCCGGGGAATATCCTTGTAAGCAAGGGAAACGTTATTTCTTTTGTTGATTTTGGGATTGTAGGTTATTTTGATGATGAACTCAAGAAAATGGCAACTAACCTCTTTTATGGCATAGTTGAAGATGATCTTGACATGGTAATGAATGTGTTCATAAAGATGGGCATGTCAACTAAAGAGGCTTCCGCCAGGTTTAAGATGGATCTTGAGGATCTTATAAGGCCTTTAAAGGATGGCTCCTTAAAAAAGGTAAAGGTTAGTTATGTGTTAGAAGATGTGTTTGAGCTTGTTCATAAGCATAAGGTAAAGCTGCCAATAGATTTTATTTTGTTTGGGAAAACTGTTGTTACACTTGAAGGGCTTGCCTTGAGATATTGCCAAAACTTCAGAATAACCAAATATTCCAAGCCATTCCTGAAAAAGCTGGAGAGGTATGGCATAGAAAATGCCAAGAAAGAGATAATTAAAACCGGCATAAAGTATAAAGACTTGGTAAAAACATTCCCGGAAAGAACATTAAATGTGTTCAAAAAGCTGGAAGCAGGCTCAATAAAGGTTGATATAGAAGATACAGATATTAAAAGGCTTACTTTGGAAATGGATAAGTCAAGCAACAGGCTGACCTATGGTCTTATAATTGCCAGCCTGATTATTGCCTCTGCATTGATTTCATATATAGGAAGAGGGCCTATGCTATACGGCCTTTCCGTATTTTCTATCTTTGGGTTTGGCATTGCAGTTATGCTTGGGCTTTTTTTGGTTGGCTCTATAATGAAGAAGGAGAAAAAGAAGGGTGCTTCTGAGAAGATTTAAAAAAAGAAATATTTATATAAATTATTCATTGCTTTCACGAATAAAATTAGAAGGAGGTTTAAAAAAATGAACCTCCCCGCACTAAAGTGCGGGGTATCATATTAAGCAAAGGAAGTAACTTTCCTTTGTTGTCCGCCAAAATTCCAATATCCCTGG
>NZBG01000037.1 GCA_002687795.1 Candidatus Woesearchaeota archaeon | reverse complement strand
TGAATCCCAGAGATATTGGAATTTTGGCGGACAACAAAGGAAAGTTACTTCCTTTGCTTAATATGATACCCCGCACTTTAGTGCGGGGAGGTTCATTTTGGTTACCTCATCAAATATTTGTTCATTCCCATACAAACTCTGGTGGTCTGTTCACATCCTCTACATTCACAGTAACCTCTTTTGTAACCTCATTAATCCCATCAGAAGCTGTAATAGTAACAGTATGCGTTCCTGCATCATCATAATCTGTTTCATATGTGGAGCTGCTCATCCAGCCTGAATAGCTGATAACAACCTCTTCACCCTCAGGATCAGTTGCAACAGGGATTAACCTCACAGTTTCCCCCTCTTCCACATTAACTTCAGCAGCTATATTAAGCACTGGAGGCTTATTCAGGCTTGTTACAGTAACCATAATATCTTTCTTGCGATCTATCTTTCCATCAGAAGCTGTTACTATAACCTCATACTCTCCAGCATCCCCAACTTCAGTTTCCCATTCACCATTATCATTCAAAGGCGCTGAATACTCTATTGTAACAGGCTCATTATCAGGGTCAGCAGCAACCGCGCTTAACTTCACAGTCTCCCCTTCTTTAACAATAATATCCCCAAGCTCGCTTAATATTGGGGCTCTGTTCACATTATTGATAACAACATTAATATCCTGACTTACCTGATTTGTTCCATCAGAGGCTGTAACAGTTACCGTATGAGTACCTGCATCATCATAATTAGTCTTATAGCTTGAACTGCTCATCCAGCCGGAATATGTTATCTGTACTGGCTCATTCTCAGGATCGCTTGTAACTGGACTCAGGCTCACAATCTGGCCCTCATTAACCACAATATCATTAATATTTTGCATTACAGGAGGCTGATTCCTGCTTTTTATAATAATCAACAAATCCTGGGTTGTGGTTGACTTGCCATCAGAAGCTGTTATTCTTACCTTATACTCCCCTGCATCCCCCGCTTTTGTCTGCCATTCACCATTTTCATTCAAAGGAGCAGAATATGTATATGTTATTGGGTCTCCATCAGGGTCTGTTGCCTTTAATCTTAGCTTAACCAGCTCTGTTTCATTTTTTATAATCTGTGGCAAATCCTTATTTTCCACAGGCTTTACTTCAGGCGCTGTTTCCGGGCTCTCTGGCTCTTCCTGGATAACTTCCTGAATAAGTTCTGGCTGTTCAACTGGCAATTGAGGCGGCTCATCTGCAGGCTCTTCAGCTTTTCCTTCAATAGGAATCTCATCAAAAGGAATAAAAGAAATATCTTTACCTGAGCCAGCTTCCGGACCGAACTGGCAGCCATTAAAGAGAATTAATACACTTACAAGCGCCAAAATCAGAACCTTTTTCATATAAAACATTCCCCCGTTCTTCTAAATTACTGTTATTATTGTTTAATGTATAACTGATATATAAACTTTACTGTAGTAAAAAACACTAATTAAGAAGGATATGGTGCAATCCTTTTATTTGATGCGCTTAGTAAAGCAAATGAGCTACAAACAGCCTCAAAAAGGCAAAATTATATAATAAGCAATATATTATTCCTAAACTATGCAAACCAAAGAAACCAGATTCAAGGGCATATTCCTTGCTCAGAGAGGTAGGAAGAGGCTTTTACTAACAAAAAACCAGACTCCTGGCAGGAAATTCTTTGATGAAGATCTTATAGCCTATCAAGGCTCTGAGCTAAGGACATGGTCGCCTAATAGGAGCAAGCTATCAGCAGCTATCCTAAACGGACTAAAGAACATGCCTATTAAGGAAGGAGATATTGTCCTTTACCTGGGCTCTTCTTATGGCACTACATGCACTTATGTTTCAGACATAGTAAAAGAAAAAGGGTTTATCTTTGCCCTGGACTTTGCTCCGAGGGTGATGAGAGAGCTTGTATTTATCAGCCAGGCCAGAAACAATATCTGCCCTATCCTTGCAGATGCAAACAGGCCTGGAACATATAAGGATAAAGTAAGCAAGGCTGATGTTCTCTACATTGATGTTGCGCAGAGAAACCAGGCAGAAATATTGATTAAAAACGCTGACATGTTCCTAAAACCAAAAGGCTATGCATTCTTTGCAATAAAGGCAAGAAGCGTGGATGTTACCAAGAAGCCTGAGAAAGTTTTCCAGGAAGAGATTGGTAAGCTGCTTAAGAACAATTTCAAGCTTATCGAGAAGATTAACCTCAGGCCTTATCAGAAAGACCATGTTATGGTTTTATTGCAGTATAAGCCCTGATTTATAAGGAAACAGCCATCTCTTTCTATTTTATACAAAAACAAAGCCAAAAAACATATATCTTAGTGTATGCATAAAATAAAGGGGGTAGTTATAAGGCTGCAAAATGAAAATAAAACCTAAAAAAGATGACGAAGATATTGAAAATCTTGAAATCATAAAAAGAGTTGATGATACATTTATAGTTGAAGAAGAGATATATGATGATTCTTAAATATTGAAAAGAAAGTGGGGCGGCGGGAACTTTCAGCTTAGCTTAATGCAATGCTTTTGAATCCCGGACACCTAGATCTCTGTTCTGTCATTGGCATAAGCCTCATCAGATCTTAGGAACTTCAGTCTAGTGCTCTTTCCTGCGCACAGGAAACCAGCGAATCTCTGATTTTAGCGCGTCCCAGGCTGAGCTACCGCCCCATATAAAACTAAAGATTAAATTTTAGTTTATATTATTTTCGCTTTTATTGGCAAAAGATAACAACAAACTATAAATACCAAATTCTCTTAACTAGATTTAATGAAGCTAATCGAAAACAAAAGGCAAAGGCTTCTCTTCTTCTCTATCACAGCCCTTGGCATATCCTCTATCATCACACAAATCATTGCAATAAGGGAATTCCTCACAGTGTTTCATGGCAATGAGCTCATATTCGGCATCATCCTTGCAAACTGGCTCTTCCTCACAGGCATAGGCGCTTACCTTGGCAAATACATTAAGAATGGCAAAATCTCCACCTTAATAATCCTGCAGATCATAATCTCCTTCCTGCCATTTCTCCATCTCATAATCATAAGAAACCTCAGAAACCTTTTCTTCCTTCCAGGAGAGATGCTGGGCATTATGCAGATATTCTTTAGCAGTCTCTTTATTCTCTTACCCTACTGTTTAATCTCAGGCTTCCTGTTAACCTTTGTCTGCACCATATTCTCAATAAAAAAAGACCATACCTCCATAGGCAAAGTATACTTCATAGACAACATAGGAGATATCCTTGGCGGAATATTGTTCAGCTTTATCTTCATCTACTTCCTAACCCCTTTCCAAACAATCTTTCTGCTTATGCTCACCAACCTCCTGGCAACTTTATTCCTAGGCAGGCTTATCAGGAAAGGCTTCGTATTAATTTTGCTATTGATGATAACCTCTTCCATCTGTTTCCTCTCTCTTGACCTGGACAGTATAACAAGGCAGCAGCAATACAAAAACCAAGGCTTATTATTCCAGGCTGACACACCCTATGGAAACCTTGTTGTAACAAAAACCTCTAACCAACTTAACTTCTATGAGAACGGATTAATCCTCTTCACCACAGAGAACACCATCAACAATGAAGAAACAGTTCATTATGCAACCTCAAACTCAGAAACCCCCCAGAATATTCTCTTAATCTCCGGCGGCGTCTCAGGAACAATAAACGAACTTAAAAAATACAGCCCGGAAAGGATAGATTACATTGAGCTTGACCCTTTAATCATTGAGTTAGGCAAAACCTACACCAAAAACTTAAACAATAATGTAAACATAATAAACAAAGACGCCAGGCTATTCATAAAGCAAACAAACCAAAAATATGATCTCATCATAATCGGCCTTCCAGACCCAAGCACTGCCCAGTTCAACAGGTTCTACACCTCAGAATTCTTTAATGAAGCCAAAAGAATTCTAAACAAGAACGGTATTATCTCACTAAGCCTCAGCTCCTCAGAAAACTATCTTAACATTGAAACAAGAACGCTTAACTCAGCCTTATACAACACCCTTAAACCTTACTTCAAAAACATACTGATAATCCCAGGGAACAAAAACCATTTCATTGCCTCGGACAAAGAGCTAAGCTATGACATCCCCCGCTTAATCAAAAGCAAAGACATAAACACAAGTTATGTTAACGAGTTCTATCTAAGCGCAAAGCTCACAGAAGACAGAATAGATTATGTTAAGAATTCTTTAATAAAAGATACAAAGCCAAACAAAGACTTCAAGCCAATAACATACTATTACCACTTACTCTACTGGCTTAAGAATTTCAGGCTTGACACAACCCTCTTAGCAGTCATGGTTATCCTAATGCTCTTCTACCTAATCAGAATAAAGCCTATCCCCTTTGCATTATTCACAACCGGCTTCTCTGCCTCATCCCTTATGGTAATCATCCTTATAGGCTTCCAGATACTCTATGGTTATATATACTCCATGCTCTCAATAATCATAACAGCCTTCATGCTCGGCCTTGCCATAGGCTCTTACTATATGAACAAAAGGCTAGAACATTTTGGAAAAAAGAGGTTTGTTAAGATCGAGATCTCAATATTCTTTATCTCTCTTCTCGTTCCTGTTACTCTTTTCTTATTAAGCAAAATAAAAGATAATCTTCTGGTTATGCTCTCCTCTCAAACAATACTTCCGTTGCTCACAATACTCATTGCAGTTTTGGTAGGAATGGAATTTCCCTTAGCTTCAAAACTATTCTTCAAAGGCAGAGTTGAAGAAACAGCTGGCAAACTTTACAATGCAGACTTGATAGGAGCATGCTTTGGCGCATTATTAACCTCAGCTTTGCTCATCCCTCTGCTTGGCATCTTCAAGGTATGCCTGCTTGTAGGATTGCTTAATCTAATCAGTGGAACCATTGTAAAGCTCAAAGCATAACGAGAAAATAAAAATTTTCTCTAATTTAGTAAAGTTTTCATTTCATTCAAACTTTATAAATAACCAAAACATTTATATCTTACATTAACTTCAACCTTAACATTGGGGGTGTTAAAATGATTGGTGTAACTGAACTGTTGATAATTCTGGTGATAGTATTGATTCTGTTTGGACCTAAAAAGCTTCCCAACCTTGCAAGGTCTATTGGAGAAAGCGTTAAGGCTTACAGGGAAGGCATGGCCGGTAAGAAGGAAAAAAAGAAATTACAAGGCTAATTATTTAATGGAATTAAGCTAATAAAAGAGGTGATAGCGAGGCTATGATATGAAGCTACCCCTCTATGAACATCTGGATGAACTAAGAAAAAGATTTCTCTTAATCATTACCTTTTTATTTGGCTTCTTTATCCTTGGCTTTCCCCTATCCAACTATTTCATTAAAATAATAATAAATGATTTAACACCTAACAATGTTATAATCATTGGACTAACACCCATTGAA
This sequence comes from Candidatus Woesearchaeota archaeon, assembly GCA_002687795.1. GTDB lineage: Archaea > Nanobdellota > Nanobdellia > Woesearchaeales. Next base: position 8,836 of record NZBG01000037.1, on the reverse strand, counting down.
TACCTCTTAACCCAGGTAAAGCTTGGGTTCATAATCTCTTTATTCATAACACTGCCTTTAATAATCTACCAAGCCTTAGTGTTCATAATCCCCGGCTTAACCAGGAAAGAAAGAGATGCAATAAAACTTATTCTGCCAGGATTCATCTTACTATTCATCCTTGGCATATCTTTTGCATACTTCATACTCCTTCCAATTGCAATATACTTCTTAGGTAATCTTTCCCAGGGAATAATTGAGAACCTATGGAGCATAAAAGCCTTCATCAACTTTGTTTTATTAAGCTGCCTTGGCTCTGCCTTGCTCTTCCAGACGCCTTTACTGCTTGCTATCCTAAACAGACTTGGAATAATAAACCTGAAAATGCTCAAGAAATACAGGGCGCATGTTTATGTTCTTATCTTCTTAGCATCAGCATTAATAACCCCGCCTGACTTCATCACAATGCTAATAACTGCATTGCCTTTGATGGTTTTATATGAAATAAGCCTCTTTGCAATAAGATAACCTATTCCTCCTCAAACACCAACGCCTGGTAAACAGAAACCTCTGTATTTGTATCCTGCCAGCAATCAAGTGCCATTCCACCCTTCCTACAAAGACTGGATAAAAACTCTTCCTTGCCTGAGAACTTTCCCCATACCTGCGGCAGGTAAGTTGACTGCTTAAACCCCTGCCTTAACACAACACCATCAACCAAAGGCCTGAGCATGCTCTTCAACTCCTCTCCTGAACTGAAATATAACCTTTGAGGCACGCTCAAAACAGAAACCTCAACATTAATATCTTCCATCTCATCATAGACTACAGGATTAAACCTTCTGTCATTCACTGCAGCATTAACAGCATTATCCATAACGCACTTATACAACTCCTCCTGCGGAAGTATATGCCCAATACATCCTCTCAGGTTATGGTTCTTACTAAAGGTTGTAAAACAGCCCTGGACCTTCTTCAGCTTTGGGCTCAGCTCAGCCTCATCAACCTCTGGCATCTTTCCAGTCTTAAGAAATGTTTCAGCAGTCTCTCTTGCCAGCTCAAGCAAAAACTCTTTCTCCTCAGCGCTCAAATCATCTGTTTCTTCTTCAATAAAAGCAATTGAAGCATAACCAACGACCCCTGACTTATCTCCTGTAACATCACCTGAGTTTGCATAAAAAAGAAACACAGGCTTCCAATCCTTTCTCCTTGCAATGTTAAGCAAGGTTGAAACCGCCCATGGCGCATCAATCTCTGCATTAAATATGCCTTCTGAATCCAGCTCCATAATCCTGTTAAGAGAATAAGAATCTAACTTTATAGCCTCATCATAAGCATGGTAATGCGACAAATCAACGCTAACAACAACCAATGTCTCATCATCAACCTGCTCTATCAAAGCATCCTCAAGAACCTCAGGGTTAATATTCCCCACAACAACAGGAATAAGTTCAAAATCGCTTAACACTTCCTGCAGGAAAGGAAGCTCTATCTCCAATGAATGCTCCTTAGAATGTGCATCAGCAACTGTATTTATCTCATCATGCTCTAACAACTCCTCAACTTTATCAGATAACCTTGTCTCTCCTAAAGGAGTCTTATAATGAGTAGCGCTTGATATAGAAGCTCCTGTTAAAGGAAACTGATGGCTTGGCCCCATAAGAAAAACCGTATCATAGACATCATCAAGCTGCTTAAAAGCAACAGCAGCTACTTGCCCTGAAAATTTGTAGCCTGCATGAGGAACAATTATAGCCTTAATAGTTCCATTCAGCTCAACCTTCTTAACATTCCCAAGATAAGAACCAACAGCAGCCTTAAGCTCTTCCCTCCCGCCAGGATACCATGAACCAGCCACAACCGGCTCTCTCACAACCTTTATTTCCTTCTCAGGTAAAAGTTTATTCCCTGATTTATATGCAAACATAACTAACAATAACAGGATTATGAAGATATAAATATATTTTCTCTTTCTCATTCTTGAAATACCCCAGCTATCTTATAACCGCAGAACCTACAGCTTCCATTACTTAAATTATTTTCTGTTATAATATATCCCCTCCTTCCTATCACAACCTTGCCACACTTAGGGCAATAAGTATTCTCAGCATCAGTGCCTGGAACATTGCCAATATAAACATACTTCAAACCCTCATCCATTGCAACCTTTCTTGCCTCACCCAACAAATTAACAGGCGTGGGAGGAAGATGCGTTAGCTTATACATTGGACTGAACCTTGAAAAATGCACTGGATGCTCATCAAACCCGTTCTTATGAAGCCATTGGCACATATCTCTTATCATATCCAGATTATCAGTCCATGTTGGCACCACAAGGTTTGTTATCTCAAACCAAAGTTTTTCTTCCTTTGCAATCTTCAAACAGTCTAAGACAGGCTCTAATGTTGCCCCGTTCAGCTCATTATAGGTTTTCTCGCTTATGCCCTTAAGGTCAATGTTAGCAGCGTCTATCACCTTACACAAATCCCTAAAAGGCTTCTCATTGATATAGCCAGCAGTAACCATAACATTCTTAAGCCCTTGTGCTCTGGCTATCCTTGAAGTATCATACATATACTCATAAAATATTATAGGCTCTGAATAGGTATAAGCAATTGATTTGCAATTATTCTGCACTGCTGCCCTAACAACATTCCCCGGCATCAAATCAAAGTTATTAGTCTCCTCAGGCTGGAACTGTGATATCTGCCAGTTCTGGCAGTTAAGGCATCTTAAGTTACATCCTGCTGTTGCAATAGAAAATATTGAAGACGATGGCAGGAAATGAAACAAAGGCTTCTTCTCGATAGGATCAACATGCGCAGAGCATGGGTTGCCATAAGCCAAAGAATAAAGCTTCCCCTCTTTGTTTACCCTTGTCCTGCATATCCCCCTGTCATCAGGCGCTAAACTGCACTCATGAGGACAAAGCTCGCACTGGACATTCTCCCCAACCTGCTTATAATACAAAGCCTCCTTAGACCACTTCCACAATTCATCAGGAGCAGAAGCAGGAAAAATATCAGGCAAAGAACCTGAACTCCTCCCAAACAAATGATTATAGCCATAAGCAGCAGTTGCCAACCCACCAATTCCTATAAAGCTATACTTAAGAAACTCTCTCCTTGAAATCTTTTTATTTAATAGCTTCTCAGCTGGATTATTCTCTTCTTCCCCCATGTTGAAGAAACTAGCTGGCAATCTTTTTAAATTTATCTCCAAGTTTTTCAGCTTTAAGTGCCAAATCCCCAACACACCCAACAGGACAAAAATAATTGCACCAAAACCTTGGGATAAAAAAAGCTAACAGAAAAATAACCATTGCTACAACTGCAGTCCCTAAAACCAAACCATAAGTTCCTACAAAAAAAACATTTTCAAATGTTTCAGAGCCAAGCAAAAGCAACACAACAACAATGATCGTAAACAACAGAAAAACATACCTTATATTTTTCATCCATGCTGGTAAACAGATTCTTTTCCTTGAAACCCTTCTCTGGTAATCCTGCAATGAGCCAAGAGGACACAACTTAAAGCACCAGAACCTTCTATCAAGATTCAAAACAAGAAATCCTGGGACAATAAAAGGAACCAGCTCACCCCAGGGACACTTCCTTGGGCACGCCCTGCAGAAAATATAAGGCACCTTAAAATAACACTTAAACAAAGGCAGAACAACAGCAGGAAGGAATATCAGCCCATGAATTATCTTCAACGCATCATTCTTCACCTTAAACTTATTAAACAGCTTCAAAAAGATTATCACAAACCCAGCAATAAGTGAAAAATAAACAATAAAATAATAATCATTGCTCCAGAAAAAGCTAAGAGATTTCCTGATATTCTCTTGCAGTGCATAATAGCCAAGAGCACTGATTACCATCAAGCCCATAACAAGAATGATTAGGTTTTTTAGCTTTTTATTCATTAATCTCTAATAACTAAAGCTTATTTAATTATTTTTCTTCCAGTTTAGCTTTCTTGATAGCATCCTCAACCAACTTATCAACATCAAACAAGGATTCATTCTCTCTCAACACCTTAACATCAGCCCTCAGCGCAGGATGCTTAGCCAAAAAATATGAACAGCAATCCCCATAAGGCATTGCTGAAATCTCATAAGTGCCAATCCTCTTAGCAACCTCAATGATTTCCTTCTTATCCAACCCTATTAAAGGAGAAAGAACATGCTTATCCAAGCCAGTATAAGTAACTTCAAGGTTTTCAAAGGTCTGTGATGCAACCTGTGATAAACTATCACCCACAACCAAAAATTTAGCCTTATTAAGCTCTGCTACTTTAGAAGCTATCTTAAGCATAAACCTTCTATAAACCAACATCCTAAGCTTAGAATTAACCTTCATAATGATTTCCTTCTGAAGCTTCTCAAAAGGAACAATATACAGCTTCGTCTTAACCTGATACTTTGAAAGCTGCTCTGCTAATTTCATTATCTTATCCTCAACAGAAGAAGACGCCTGGTTCTTATTATGGAAATGAACAAGGATAACCTCGCAACCGCGCTTCATCATTAAATAAGCAGCAACTGGACTGTCAAACCCTCCAGACAACAAAGCAACAACCTTCTGCTGAGGATTTGTTGGCAACCCACCCACTCCTTTAACATCCTCTAATGAAATATAAGCATACTTATTAGAAACCTCAACCTTAACAATAACATCAGCCTCTTTCATCTTAACTTTCTTCTTATAGGCCTTAACAACCTCTTCCCCCAACTTTGAATTAAGTTCCATAGAATTAAGCTTAAAATCTTTATTATGCCTCACTGCATTAACCTTAAAACTTTTAAACCTCTTACCCTTCAAAGTATCAATAACCACTTTCTTAATAGAATCATAATCCAACTTGGCCTTCAGCGCAAAAGAAAAATAAGCAATCCCAGGGATGCATGAAAGAGCCCCTTTCACCTTATCAGCATCTTTACTAAACATAACTGTGATCTGCCCTGATTCTCTCACACAACCATCAATCAAACCCTTCAGCTTAGCCTCAATATTCCTAATCAAAAGCCTCTCAAAACTACCTCTATTCTTACCTTTAAGCCCTATTTCATCATAATGAACTATGATTGCATCAAATTTCATATTATTCTAAGAAATACAGCTTTCAGTTAAATATTTAACGGAAGAAAAAATAATAAAAACAAAAAAAGATTTAAGGAACAGGTTCATATCCTTTTCTGGCAAGCGCCATTTCAGTTACTCTCCTGATGCCCTTATCAGGGTATGTTATATTCACCGCAAACTGGCCTTCCACTTCTGGGGTCCAAAAAGAAATTTCACCATCTCCAAACCTCATTCTAAGAACATATCCAGAAGCATCATCATCAACAACATAACGAAAAGACTTTTCAACATCAAAATCTATCTTCTCTTTACCTGTCATTCCTTTACGCCTTTTACCTGCTACTTCTCTGGCAGCTTCCTCTACAACTCATGCCATTCCCTTAACATTATCCTCACAGGCAACATAAGTTGACCTGGTTTCTTTCTCAGCAATTGCTTCAACTGTTTCTCCTGTCATATTATTCCTCCTTAAGATTTATTTTTCTCAACAACTTCAATAACAAAAGAGAATCTGCTCATATTTATAAATATTTCCGAGATAACTATTATAGAATGAGAAAAAATAAGGATTTTTACTTAAAGAGCACATTATACTCCTCAATAACATCCCCAACAAACTTTTTCATTCCTTCTGCTGTCTTAGAATGCGCTAACAATCCCTTAATAACATCAAAAGGCAATGTAGCAATACCAGCCCCTGCCAAAGCAGCCTCTCTAGCCTGCCTTGGGTTCCTTATGCTAGCTGCAATAACCTCTGTCTCAAACCCATAATTGCCCAGAACTTCAACACATTGAGAAACCAAATCAATTCCTGAAACAACCCCATTATCATCAAGAACCTTACCATCCTTCTCAATGCCTTCAACAGGAAAATAATCAGTCTTCTCAAACTCAATCTTATTATTAGCCCTTATAAAATCATCAACCCTTCCAGCAAAAGGGCTAACAAACTTAGCACCTGCCTTAGCAGCCATCAACGCCTGCTCTGGAGTGAAAATCAGTGTACAATTAACAGGAATCCCTGCATCAGAAAGCTCCTTAACAGCCTTAATGCCGTCAAACACATTCTCTGAACCATCTTCAGTAGAAGGATTCACAGGGATCTTTATAACAACATTATCTGCAACGGGATTAAACCTCTCAAACAGCTTCTTGCCCTCCTTAACCATATCCTCATAACTGGTTCCAATAACCTCAAGGCTTACAGGAGTTCCCTTTGCAGCCTTCAGAATATCTGTGATATAAGACTCCATATCAACCTTTTCTCCCTTTTCCTTAAGCTCATCAACAATCTTCTTAATCAGCGAAGGATTAGTTGTAACTCCATCTAGTATTCCTAAGGAATATGCTTCCTCAATTTCCTCTAACTTTGCAGTGTCTATGAAGATTTTCATTTATAAATAGATAAAATAGTATATCATTTATAAAAATTACTAAACAACATCGCCAAATTCATTTTTCGCCTAACAAAATAAGAACAAACAATAATTAAATTATTACTCAACTCTCTTACTAAGAAAACTATCCCCCAGCTCAACAACCCTTGCAACCTCTTTAGATTCCTTTAACTCAACAGCATCACCTTCATCAATAAAAACAACATTCTCATCGTTATCAGCGCTAACAACAGCCATATTCCTTACAACTTTCAGCCTTACAACAGGGTTCTCCAGAACCATTGGCTTAATATCCTTTGTAATATTGTTAAAAGCAATCCCTAAACCCTTCTTAAAATTAGTCTTTGTTACAGAATAAAAATAACCTGTTGAGCCAAAAGGTGTGGAAACCACAATACCGTCTCCAATAAGCTCCTCCTCAACCTTCCTGCCATTAACCTTCACAACAAACCTCAACGCATGAAAAACATCCCTATTCCTCACAGACACCTCATTAACAGCTGTCTTTACTGTTGTGCTGTCCTTCTTGATTATCTTAGCCTCAACCTTATTGTGCTCCAGAACACTATAATCCTTCTTCTCAATCCTCTTTAGAATCCCTTTAAGCTTATCTGGCTTCTCGCATATATTCCTGTTCCTCACAGGCAACTTCAGCACGCCTGGAAACTTCCTCTCAGCAAACAGAAAAGAGCCATCCCCTCCAAGAGAAACCACAACCTCAGGGTTCTTATCAACAACCTTATGCCCACATTTCTCTATCTGCTTCTTCAGCTTCTCAACATCTTCCCTGATTTTGCCTGTGACTGCTATTCTCATTCTTTAATAGCCTCTAGTATTTCCTTTTTCTTCTCTTCCATCCTTGCCTTAGTTCTTGCTTCAAGGTTCAGCCTCAATAAAGGCTCTGTGTTAGAAGGCCTTGCATTAAACCACCAATCATCAAACTCAACCGAGATACCATCTAGTGTGGAAACCTTGCCATCGCTATACTTCTCTTTCAGTTTCTCTATTGCAGCCTCCTTATCCTCAACCTCTAGATTGATTTCCCCTGAATGGAAATATTTCCTTAATGGCTTTATTATCTTAGATATTTTTCCTTTCTTTGATACCATATCCATGATTACCAATGCTGTTATCAACGGCGTCTCAAAAAAGCCATACTCAGTCTTCATAAAAAAATGGCCGGATGACTCACCTGCAAACTCTGCTCCCTCTTTGATAGCTTTCTCCTTTATCAAAGAATGACCTACCTTTGTAACTATTGGCGTTCCCCCATTCTCAACTATCATATCTTTTGTTATCATGCCAGGCCTTATATCATAGCAGATTTTTGACTTTGGATGATGCTCTAACACCACCTTGGAAATAATGCCCCTTATAATAGCAGGCTCAATCATAGTACCCTTATCATCAATAAAAAAGATCCTGTCACCGTCTCCATCAGTTGCTATGCCTAAGTCTGCCCCTTCATCCACCACTTTCTTCTTAAGCTCCTGGACATTCTTATCCTGGAAAGGGTCTGCCTGGTGCGCAGGAAAGGTTCCGTCAAGCTTAAAATTCATCTTAACCAGCTTGCAGGGCAGCTCCTTAAAAAGCGCTTCCAAATCCACAGCGCCCATTGCATTTGCTGTATCCGCTATAATCTTTAACGGCTTTATAGAAAAATCATAAAAACCCATAGAATACTTCACAAGGTCTTTAAGGATATCATTCCTTTTAGAGACTTTACCCTTCTCTTTCACTTCAGGAAAGTTGCCTTCAGAGCACATATCCCTTATCTTATCAAGGCCATTATCCAAACCAACAGGATAAGCCTTTGCCCTCACAACCTTAACCCCATTATACTCCTTAGGATTATGAGATGCAGACACCTGCAATCCACCATCATAGCCATATTTAGCAACTGCATAATAAAAAGTTGGAGTTGATGAAAGCCCAATATCAACAACATCAGCCCCGCTATCAATAACTCCCTTGATAATGCTCTTTGCAAGCGAAGGAGACGAAAGCCTCATATCCCTGCTGACCACAACAGTAAGCCTCTTTTTACTTGGATTCTCCTTCTTAATAAGCTGGACAAAAGCCCTTCCAATCTTATAGATAATATCCTCATTCATATCAGATGGATAAATTCCTCTTATATCATAAGCTTTAAAGATTTCCATTATAAAACAAAAAAAGAATAAGAAGTATATAATAATTTTGTTCTTTTTCCAGCACTACATCTTCTTATTCACATAAACCGTTGAAACAATCTTAGTCAGCACCATCACTCCCAGGATAACAGCAATAGGCCGGCCAAACGGCAGGAGGCCTGCAGCCAAGCCTCTGTTCTGGTAAGTCTGCATCAAAGCAACACCCACCAAAGCAAGAACC
>NZBG01000036.1 GCA_002687795.1 Candidatus Woesearchaeota archaeon | reverse complement strand
GGTTCTTGGAAATCATTGATAAGATAACATTGTCCCTGTCATCTAAGCCTAATTTCTCATTAAATCTTGTCTTTTTCCTGAACTCTTCAATATTAGTAAAAGTTTTTTCTGTTTCCATTATAAAATAAAAATATAAGGCATATAATATTTAAATTTTCCCTTTTAACTAAAGGAATGTAATCATTTATTCTTATTTCTTAAAGTGATTAGATTTATATATTTTTCAGATTAAACAGCATTAACAACAAAAAAGGTGAGAAAGATGCAACAAAAGAAACCAATAACAAAAAACATATCCATTGGAGATCTGGTAAAAGAGCATCCAGAGTCAGTACAGATAATGATGGAGCATGGAATGAACTGCGTTGGATGTCATATTGCATCTGATGAAACCTTGGAGCAAGGAGCAGAAAGCCATGCGGTTGATACTGACAATCTCGTAAACGAGCTTAACATCAAAATCTTACGGTCAAGGAGGTGATAATATGAAGCAAAAAATCATGTGCCAGAAAGGAAGATGCTATGAAGAAGATACATTAGAAACCCAATTTGACAGCTTGTTCGACGATTCGAACATTGTCGAGCAGATACAGCATGATATAATGAACTATATGATGAAATGAGATTTCTAAAGAAAACTGCCCCAGGTTTTACCCCTCTTTTTTCCTGGGGCAGTTTATCATAGCTGATTAAATAAAAAATTTTTTAAACTATTACTCCCCTAATTTCTTTAGGAGGTAATAAAGATGGCAAAAGTAAAAGTATACAGCACACCAACATGCCCATTTTGCATTAAAGCAAAAGAATTCCTGAAAGAGCATAACATTGAGTTTGAAGATATTGATGTAAGCAATAATCAGGAAGCTAGCAAAGAAATGGTAGATAAGTCAGGCCAGATGGGTGTTCCGGTAATTGATATCGATGGAGAAATCATTATAGGATTTGATGTTGAGAGGATTGGGAAAGCCTTAAAATTGGGTTAATCAAATGAAACAAGAAAAAGGATTCTTCAAAGACTTGAACGAAATGATGGAGTTCCCTAGAGAGGGTGTATTTAGCAAGGTTTTGGCTAAATCTGATAGATTTAACTATACTTTGATGTGCTTAGCGAAAGGCTCAGATATAGATGAGCACACTTCTACCAAAAATGGTTGTGTGCAGGTATTAAAAGGCAAAGGTATTTTTAGGTTATTTGATAAAGACATTTCAATGGAGCCAGGTATTTTTATCTTCATGCCAAAAGATGCTCCTCATTCATTAAAAGCCGAAGAAGATTTGGCTATATTGCTTTGTTTGAATAAATAAAAAAATGAAATCCTGCCCTAAATGCAAATCAAAGAAGATTAAGCTGGTGGATTACACAGGCATCAAATGTGTTGTCTGCGAAGAATGCGGCTATGATGAAAGAGATGTTTATGAGGAAACTCCTGATGAAAGAACATCTCAAAAGGCTAAGGGTAACTACACTCCTTACAGGACTGGAGGGAAATACAGATCATCGAAGATAAAAAATAAATAGGGGATTGGTTTATAATAAAAAAAGAGGCAGTTAAGTTGTATGACACAATAATAATCGGCGCAGGCATATCTGGCTTGACAGCTGCAATCTATGCTGCAAGGAAGAGGATGAATTATAGGATTATTTCTTCTGACTTTGGCGGCCAGTTCATGGTAAGCGGTGAGGTTCTGAATTATCCGGGCATTGTTAAGACAACCGGTGCTGCTTTTAGTTCTGTGATGGAAAAACAGATGAAATTCAATAATGTTAAGGTCTCCATGGAAACAGTTAAGGGAATAAAAAGGCAGGGCTCGAACTTTAAGGTTATCACTGATAAGAATAAGTATGGCACAAGAACAGCTATCATAGCAACTGGCTCAAAGCCAAGAAAGCTTAATGTTCCAGGCGAAGAGGAGTTTGCAAGGAAAGGGGTAACCTATTGCTCAATATGCGATGGTCCATTATTTGCAGGAAAAGATGTTGCGGTTATTGGCGGTGGGGATGCAGCTTTGGAAGCAGTTGACTTTCTGAAAGATATTGTCTCAAAGATTTACCTTGTTGTTCTTGAAGATAAGTTTAAAGCTCATGAGTATTTACAGGAAAGAGTAAAGAAGAACCCCAAGGTTGAAGCGCTATTTAATGCAAAGGGCTCAGAGATACTTGGAAATAAGTTTGTTTCCGGCATAAGGTATGAGCAGGATGGAGAGGAAAAAAAGCTTAATGTCCTGGGCATTATAATAGAGATTGGGAGGATGCCTAATACTGAGTCCTTCAATAAGATTGTAAAGCTTGATGAACATAAACATATCGTGATAGACTGCCAGGGTCATACTAATGTTCCCGGAATCTTTGCAGCAGGCGACTGCGCTTCAGGCCATGAGTATCAATATGTGATTGCAGCAGGCCAGGGCTGCATGGCTTTGATCAAGGCTGCAAGGTATTTAGCTTCAAAGAAGGGGGATTAAAAATGACAAAAGAGAATGAAATATATAAATGTGAAGTCTGTGGAAACATAGTTTCTGTAGTATATTCTGGTGGAGGAACATTAGTATGTTGTGGTAAGGACATGATATTACTTAAAGAAAAAACCAAAGAACAGGAAGGCGATGAAAAACATGTTCCAGTCATTGAGATAAATGGAAACAATGTGAAAGTAAAAGTCAGCACAGTAGAGCATCCAATGGAAGAAAAGCATTATATTACCTTAATCCAGCTGATCAAAGATGAAAAAACCATCGAAAGCAGAAAGCTTTACCCTGGAGAAAAGCCAGAAGCAGAGTTCTGCCTTGAAAACACAGAAGGTATAACCGCAAGAGAACTTTGCAACATGCACGGCTTATGGACCAGTTAATTATTTTTTAATCTTTTTTTATAATGAACCCACACAGCTGAAAACACAAAGAACATCACCAATACAATCCAGCCAACCCTTGGCCCGCCCTGCATCATTGTCAATATTATAGCGAATATAGCGCTAAAAGACCACAAGATTTTCAATGTCAATAATGAACTAAAGGTTTCAACCCCAGCCTTATGCGCTGCAAGCGAAACACCGCCTATTCCGATCAAAGCAGCCCCCGCAAGCCTTGCTGTAAAAGGCTCAACAATGCTAAATCCCAATAACTTAAGAAACCAGACAGGACTTATAATCAAAGGGATTGCAAACAGCATATCAACGGCAAAATGCACTAAAAACCATATCCTCAGAGACTGCGGTACCTTTTGTTTCATAATACAAAAATACCATAGCTAATTAATAAATATTGCTAAAAAGATGAAACTAAGATATTTTGTATTAAGCAGCATACCTCTCTCTCTTTTACTCATTGGTTGCGCTCAAGAACAACCAATACCAAAAACTAATGAGGTGGAAAAAATGCCAGAACTAAAACTAACAAGCCCGGCTTTTGAAGATAACGGGAATATACCAAGCAAATATACCTGCCAAGGGGATGGTATAAACCCCCCATTAAATATTGAAGGAATCCCTGAGAATGCGGAAAGCTTGATATTGATGATGGATGATCCTGATGCACCTGCTGGCACATGGGGCCATTGGATAGTTTTTAACATACCTAAGGTATCAAATATAGATGAGAACTCTGTTCCAGACGGAGCTGTTCAGGGAAAGAACAGTTGGGGTAACAACAACTATGGAGGCCCTTGCCCGCCGTCAGGAACGCATAGGTATATGTTTAAGCTATATGCTCTTGACACAAAGCTTGAACTGGATGAAAGCTCTGATAAAAAAGGTGTTGAGAGTGCAATGCAGGGGCATATACTTGCAGAAACAAGGCTTGTTGGGTTGTATAGTAAAGGATAATTGGTTTTACCCTTCTTTTCTGTACCTTTTTAAGCGAAAGACATTTATATCCACTTAAAACTCTAAATAGTTTATCGATGGGTAAAATGATAAAATATGATGAATTCGGACCAGAGAAAATATTAAGCGTTTATAATCCTAAATCAGGTATGAAAGGTTTTGTTGTGATTGATAACACTAAATTAGGGCCTGGAAAAGGTGGCATAAGGATGACGCCTGATGTTACTGAGGTAGAGGTTTCCAGGCTTGCAAGGGCAATGACATGGAAATGCGCATTAGCAGACCTGCCTTTTGGAGGAGCTAAGTCAGGCATTGTAGCAAACAGCAAAGAGCTTTCCCCTGAAAAAAAGGAAGAAATAGTAAAACATTTCTCTGAAGCATTGAAGGTAGTATGTCCTGAACTGTATGTTGCAGCCCCTGACATAAACATAGCAGAAAAAGAGATGGAATGGTTCTCTAAAGCAAATGGAAATAATAAATCCTGCACAGGAAAGCCAGCATCAATGGGCGGTCTGCCACATGAATTAGGCAGCACAGGTTTTGGAGTATTCCATGCAACCAAAGTAGCTGCAGAACATGCAAAGATTGAACTGAAAAATGCCAGCGTTGCAATAGAAGGCTTTGGCAATGTTGGCTGGTTTGCAGCAAAGTTTCTTTCAGAAGAAGGAGCTAAGCTTGTTGCAGTATCTGACAGCAAAGGTGTTATTTTTAATGAGCAGGGCATTGATTTTAATGAATTGGATAAAATAAAAAAGGAAACAGGTTCAGTGGTTAATTATAAGCCGGGAGAACAGGCTGATAATATACTTGATGTAAAAGCAGATATCTTAATCACAGCTGCAATACCTGACCTTATCAAAGGAGAGGATGTTGACAAGCTAAGCTTCAAACTCATTGTAGCAGGCAGCAACATACCTATGACTGCTGAAACAGAAGAGCTCTGCCATAAGAAAGGCATCCTTGTAGTGCCTGACTTTGTTGCCAATGCAGGCGGCGTAATAAGCTCTTATGTTGAGTATATAGAAGGAAACGAGAAGGATATGTTTAAGATGGTGGAAGAGAAGATAACTAAGAATACCAAACAAGTATTAGAAGATGCAAAAAGCAAAGATATTCCTCCAAGGGAATCTGCTATGGAGATAGCAAAGGAAAGAATAAGAGGTAAATGAAAATGAGTAAAACTGAAGAAAATCTAAAAACTGCTTTTGCAGGAGAGAGCCAGGCAAGAAATAAATATGATTATTTTGCAAAGGTTGCAAGAAAGCAAGGCTTACATTATATTGCAAAGATCTTTGAAGAAACTGCATTAAACGAGATGCAGCATGCAAAGGATGAATTTAAGTTATTAAAAGGAATAGGAGATACAAAAGCAAACCTAAAAGCTGCTATCGAAGGAGAACATTATGAAAATACAGAGATGTATCCTGGTTTTGAGAAAGAAGCGAACAAAGAAGGAAACAAAGAAGCAGCAATATTGTTCAGGCAGATTTCAAAGGTTGAAGAGCAGCATGAAAAACGATATAAAAAGCTTTTAGAAATGGTTGAAAAGGAAACAATGTTCAAAAGAGATAAACCAATCAGATGGAAATGCAGCAAATGCGGTTATATCTATGAAGGAACAGAGCCACCAGAAAAATGTCCATCATGTAAACATGAAAGGGAATATTATGAACCTGAATGTCTTTGCTTTGATGAAGAATGTGAATGTTGTAATCCATAGAATGGGATGAGAAAAATGGTAAAATTATGGAGATGCGAAATCTGCGGAGACCCTTATATTGGAGATGGGGCTCCAACAAACTGCCAGTTCTGCTGCGCTAAACAGAAGTATATGAAAGAGATTAAGGAAGCAGATGTTAATTTTGATGTTGAACTCAATGAAAAAGATAAGGCTAATGTGGGAAAGGCCTTGCAGGTTGAGATAAGCAATGCAGCTTTTTATTTTTGCGTAGCTAAGGAGACTGATGATGAAGAAGGGCAGAAGCTGTTTAAGGCTTTAGGCAAGGTAGAGGCTGAGCATGCAAGCGTCTGGAAGAAGATATTGAAGCTGGACAGTATTGCGGAAGGCAATGATAAATGCCATAAGAGCAATAAGGAGAATCTTGAGGAATCGCATACAAGAGAGACAAAGGCGAGTGAGTTTTATAAGGAAGCTGCCGGAGAATCAGAGAACTCAAGAGTGAAGCAGATATTTGAGGCTTTTGTTGAGGTTGAAGAGGATCATCTCGAGCTTTCTGAGCAAAGGTTAGAATAAATGACTTGCAGATTCCTGGGAAGAATGACTGAATCAAATCAACATATCACTTCTTGTCCTGATTCGTAATAGGATTCTTTCCTTTCTGTTTTTTCTTTCCTATTGTGGTATGTTCTGAATATGATTTGTTGTCTGCGGTAGTATTCAACAGGATTGACTGCACCCTCCTGGATAGGAGGGATTGCGCTTAACTGTTCTTTGATTCTTTCATACCTTCTCCTTAATTCTTCAGTTCTTCTTGCTCTTTCAACTTCTTTTTCTTCTTTTATTCTGTCGGTGATACTTTTACTAGCACCCACGCTAGGGCCTTGAATAGCGATTTCATGCACCCTTGTGCTTATCCATTGCACAGGACTAACCAGAGCAGTCAGCTCAGTTGACATATAAACTATAATGATAGGATTAATATATACAGCTTTCTGTTTTTTAGATAAATTTATTTTAAAACGTATACTTCTGATAAGATAATGAAAAGATTATTAGAATCTGTTGAAAACCTGAAGAAAGGTAAAGTAAGGGAATTAGTAGATTCAAGAATAAGAGAATTCAAACAAAAAGGCGAAAAAACAATCAATGAACTCTTTAGCGAGCTCTGTTTTTGTATTCTCACAGCAAACTCAACAGCTGAGAGATGCATAGCTGTGCAGGACAAGATAAAAGATGGTTTCTTGAAACTAAAAGAAGAACAGCTTGCAGATAATCTTAAAAAACACAGCTGCAGGTTTCATACTAAGAGAGCCTCTTATATCATTGAGGCAAGGAAGCATCTGGAAGAGCTAAGCAAGATAATAGAACAAGACAGCCAGAAAGCAAGGGAATGGCTAGTAAAAAACATCAAAGGCATAGGCTACAAAGAATCCAGCCATTTCCTAAGAAACATTGGCCACCAAAACCTTGCAATCATTGACTTCCACATCATAGACCTTCTTGTAAAACATAACTTAACAGAAAAACCCAAAACTTTAACAAAAAAAGAATATTTCAAACTGGAAGACACCTTAAGAACCATAGCAACCAACACACAACTAAGTCTCGCAGAGCTTGACTTATACTTGTGGTATATGGAAACCGGGAAAGTATTAAAATGACAGAAGAACAATTAACCTTTGACAAAGAACACCTACTTGGAAAATATGCGCCATTAGATTTTGTCATGGCCTATGGTTCAGGAGTATTCAGACAGGCAGGCTATGAAGAACAAGCCAAGCCCATGGTTGACTTTATATTTGGGGTTGATTCCACTTACTTATGGCATCTAAGAAACTTAAAGAAGAACACTAAAGACTATTCTCCTTTAGTAAGAATCCTTGGAGCAGAAATTGCAAACTGGCTTCAAGAAAGAGGAGCTAAAATATACTACAATCCTTACATACCATTTGAAGAACAGGAAATCAAATATGGTGTTATATCCTTAGACTCTCTGCTAAAAGACTTAAGAGACTGGGACACTTTATATGTTGCCGGCAGGCTTCACAAGCCAGTAAAAATATTAAAATCAACTGAACATATAAACCAGGCAAATAGTATCAACCTAAACCATGCTTTCAATACTGCCCTTCTTCTGCTCCCAGAAACTTTCACAGAAGAAGAATTATACACCTGTATATCAAGAATATCTTACACGGGAGACAGTAGAATGAAACATGGAGAAAATCCTCAAAAAGCTGAGAATATTGTCACCAAAAACATGAAAGGATTTCATGATTTATATGAATACATCCTGTTAGGCAAAAATAACACTATTCTAAGCCTTCTGAATGACAGCCATATCCAACAGGATAAAGATCCTAAAACCATAGAATCAACATATTTTGAACTGCCTTCTAACCTAATTAAACACGCCATCTATCCAATTAATTTCCATGATGAAGCAGAGCTTCAGGAAAACATTAGAAACTCTCTAACAAACATCATCTCAGCTTCAAGCACATCACAAACAATAAAAGGTCTCTTCACAGCAGGTGTTCCTAAATCAATAAGATACGTAAAAGAAAAGATGAACAAACATAAACAATCTACTTCTTCCCCAAGCTAATCTTCGCCAGCACATTCTGATGCATCCTTCTAAGAAACTCAATCCTGTCCTCAATCTTCATAATATCCGTATGTCCCTGCGCAATCAGCTTAAACGCAAACGGTGAAGGAATCTTAGTGGAAATCTCAACAACCCTAATCTTACCGCTCTCAACACCCTTCAATATCTTCACAGCATTATCAATATCCATCAAATCCTCCAAAACCTCCCTCTTAGCCTCCTTAAGAATCGTAAAATCCGGGTTAATCCTCTTCAAAGCGCTCATCAAAATCATAGAAGAAACCTGCTGCCTTCCCACCCTCTTCTGCCTGCCCTTATAAGACCTAAGAATCATCAACGCCCTTCCAGCGCAATGCCTAAACCTCCTCTTCAACACCTCAGTCCTCTCAATCGCCATCTCACAAACCTTCCTAAGATCCTCAGACTTCAGCAGCTTAACCGCCTTCATAATCGGCAGCTTCCTCTCTGAGCCAATATAAAATCCATTATCATTAATCCCTATCTCAACATCCTTATGCTCAGTCCTTGCAATAGCAAACGCCACCGCTCTAGACAGCACATCATTAACCCTTCTCCCAAGCAAAGTATGAAACAAATAATAATTCTGCTTGCCATCATTATAAGATTCTAGCACAATCTTCTTATCAGAAGGAATCTGCGCATACTGGAACTGCTCATCAAAATATTCATAAATAGAATTAGCAGCATTCTCATCCACATAAAGATAATCATGAATAAAATTCATAATCTCTTTCTTACTCTTCTGCTTAGTAAAAGCATCATCCATTTTCCTCCTAAACTTGCTAATATCCATAGCCAAATCAAAACTCAATGGCAGCATCTCACTAGACCATGAAGGAATAGTAGGCGGTCTCACAACCGACGTCTTAACCTGCGCAACCATCCCTCTGCTATACAAAAATTCATACTTCTCCCCACCCAGAACAAACACATCCCCTCTCTTCAGCTTCTCCAAAAAACCCTCATCAATCTTCCCAATCGGTTGCTCTCCAATCTTCACAGTAACATAACTCTCATCAGGGATAGTGCCAATATTAGTCATATAAATAACTCTGCCCATCCTGCCTCTCTTGCCAATCATCCTAGTCTCTTCATCATACCAAATCTTAGCATAAATATACCTCTCCTCCAAAGAAACAAACTTCCCGCTAAGATAATCAATAATCTCCATAAAATCTCTTCTCTTAAGATTCTTATAACAATAACTGCTCTTAATAATCCTAAACATATCATCAATATGAATTCTCTCCTGTATAGCCATTCCGTCAATCTGCTGCGCCAGAACATCAAGGCAGTCAGTAGGAATATCAATTTTATCAATCTTCTTCTCTACTGCAGACTTCAGCAGCACAGCGCACTCAACAAGATCATCCCTATCAAGCACAACAATCCTCCCTTTGGCAGTCTCATGCAATTTATGCCCACTCCTTCCAATCCTCTGCACAGCCCTTGCAATACTCTTTGGACTACCCAAACAAATCACCAAATCAATATAACCAATATCAATACCCAACTCCAACGAAGTACTCGTAACAACTGCCTTCAGCTTCCCATCTCTCAACCCCTGCTCTATCCTATGCCTATGCTCCTTGCTCAAGCTTCCATGATGAGCCCCAATTCTTTTATTATCAGAATCATCTGGCTCTTCAGCATTCTCCGTATAATTCTTAGGAAACTTATCCTTCAAATGGTCAACCACTCTCTCAGTAGC
>NZBG01000035.1 GCA_002687795.1 Candidatus Woesearchaeota archaeon | reverse complement strand
TCGGCGCAATGAACATCCTTTTCATTCTCGCAGTTCTTTTCCATTTTTTCGATTGGCGCACAGGATTTAGCGTAGATCCAGGAATGCGCAGCATTATAATCGGATGCAACTTTATACTATTATTATTTGCATTCATTCTGGTTTTTAACCGCGATTTTTCCAGGCTTCCGGGTTTAATCTTTATATTTTTGATTGCCTCTTTCCTGCCTCTTGTAAGAAACGGAATTTTGTGGTTGCTCCTGCAGATATCCCCTTCAGTACAGGTTGGTACTATTGATATGATTATGGCATTTGCGCCTGCCTGGATCATTTATATTATGTTTAATTCTGAGAGTTCAAGAGCACTAAAAATTTTCTCAACAGTTTATATTCTTATCTGGCTGGGGGCCTTTGCAATAGAAATTTCCAGCAATCCAATGTATTCTGAATTACTAAGCGATGTGATGGAGATTGATGCGCTGAAAACAGAGGTTATTGATCCCTATGCTCCAATAGGGCGCTTATGGGAAACAATCAAGAAAGGCTGGAAAAGCCTAAGAGAAGTCCCGGGGAAGGTATCCAAAGCAACATCTGAACTTCTGGAAAGGCAGCTGATGCTTGCGGCAGGGGATTATTACACTGGCAAGGTTGACCAGAATGCTAATGAGCAGTTAGGGGTCTATCTGGAGGATATCCAGCAGGCTGACCCTGAACTGGAGGAAGGGGAGCCTGTCACAGTCTGGGCAAACCTCAAGGCAAGGACATTGGATAAGGATAAGCCTATTGACATCAGCGTTAGCTGCTGGACAGGTGATGAAGAGAGGTATGGCAGGATCTCGCCAGAGGATGAATTTACAGTTCACACCCTTGAAGAAGAGGAGATTGACTGCTACTTTCGCAGCCTGGATGATGGCTCGCATTCAATAACCCTTTCCGCTGACTTTAATTTTGAGACAATGTCTTATTATAAGTCATATTTCATGGATAAGGACAGAAAAAGGTCTATGAAAAGGGAAGAGATTGATATCTTTGAGCATTTCGAGATTGCGGATGAAGAGCCTGTTGCAGTTTACACTGTAGGGCCTGTTAAGATCGGCATGGAAATCAGGGAAGACCTGCCTGTGGGAATTGACAGGGAAAAGGGTTATGAAGCGTTTGTTCTTGGTGTTACGCTTGATAATGACTGGGAAGGGGAGATTAAAGAGGTCACGAAACTAAGAATAACCCTGCCTCCTTATGTCAAGCTGGTTGAGGATGAAGATGAAAATGAAAAGAAGCTGGGAACTTACTGCCATGGCTATAGCTTCTTTGATTATGTGTATTATTATGTTAATGAGCCTGATACAGTTGAAGACATAAGAAAAAAGCTTGAAGCGTCTGACACCGATATCCTGGAGATAGAGACAGGGGAAGGAATTTGGACAGTGGCGGGAGACGGCATACCTACCGCTGCAAAAGTAAGGATACAGCCATCATGCGATAAACCTGGCGGTGAGTGCAGATACCAGCTGAACCAGGAAGAATATAACAAAAAGATAGGCTCTGTTGAAACATATGTATCGTTAAGGTGCCCAATAGTTGTTTATGAAAATGATTATAAAGAATTCCTTGGAGACACACCTTTAATAGTGAAATATTTCAAGGTCACAACTGAGTATGATTACAGGATTGAGGAGTCAATCAGCGTTGATGTGGAAGAGGCTGAGCTCCCAGAGATCACGATTCCAGAAGAGGTAGAAGCATGCGCCTATGAAGGGACTTATGATGAAGAGAAAGGTGAAGAGATAGTTGAGGTTGCAAGGGAATATAATATAGTATACGAAGATTTGCCTTATCAGTTAGGTGGAGAGAGTGAAGAAGAAGGAGGTTTTGACTGTTCAGGGCTTGTCCATAGCGTATTCAAAGATGTTGAATTATGCGGTTTTGATTATAGGCTAGTCTCAAGCCAGTATGAAGTGGTTGGTAAACCGGTATTAAGCAGAGGAGAGGAGTATGATGCAGAAATGTTAATGCCGGGAGATTTAATATACTTTGATTTTGAAGACTATGGAAGGCCTAACACGGTTGACCATGTTGCGTTATATGCAGGAGATAATAAGATCATCCATTCCTCATCTATCAATGACAGGATAGAAGAGGAAGAAATGAATGACTATTATATAGAAAACTTTTATAGCGCTAGAAGATATGCCTTGTCAATTGAAGAACCTGCTGAGCTCACTATTCCAACTATAGACGAAATCCCAGTTGGCTTACTTGGAGAGACCTCAGATTATACTGAAATAGAAAGGGTTAGCGGAGATAAGATTTATATAAGCACCAGCCAAGGAAACTATTATATAAGCAATTTAATAAGTGATACAAATGTATATGATGAAAATGACAGGATTATCGGGGTTATTATATTATCAGACGAAAAACAATTACAGTTCTATAACCCTATCATAGCTCATATTACCAAAGAGGATGGCACTAGAACTAAGAGCGTTCAGGTTAAACTACCCTTACTACCCCTACTGGATATCGAAAACTGGGAGTATAGTGTCTGGCGCGAGTTTAGTTATCTGACTTATGATGATAGCCAACTGCTGTATAGTACTATCTTAGAAGGGCCTAATTTCCTTGGAAAAACCAGCGTGCTTGAGGAATTGGAAAGTGTGGAGCAGCCTGAGCCTGATACAGAATAAAAAATGAACAAACTAACAATATTTTTAATTACTTTATTCATCCTGGGCTGCCAGACCCAGCAGAGCAACATCATAACCTATACTGATGTTCATAAAGGCACTGACGGCCTGGTGATGAAGTTCCTTCCAAACGCCCCGCCTGAAGAGGTTTATTCCAAAGGAATATTTGTTGCTGCTGTTGAATTGGATAACAAAGGCGCTTTTAATATTGTAGGAGGGCATTTAGCCCTTGTCATAGAAGAGGATTATATGGAAATACCTGATAGTGCCTGGGATGGCGCCAGCCTGACAGGAGGGACAGGGGAATCAAAGACATTCAGCTTAGAGGGAAAGAGCACATTAAACCCAAAGGGAAGAAAGGATACAATAACAGCAAAGATTAAAGCAAAAGAAATCGATACACAGAGCGAAAGCCATACATCAACTGTTATGATCTCTGCCTGCTATAAGTATAAGACAGATCTGAGCACTGAGGTCTGCGTTGATACTGACCCTTACAGCCTCACACAGAAAACCAAAGCATGCGAAATAGGAGAAGAGAGATTCTCAGGCCAGGGAGCTCCTGTTGCAATCACAAAGGTAGAGACCAAGATGCTTCCCCATGAAGAGGCGGGCATTAACAAGGTTAGGCCGGCTTTTATGGTTTATATTGAGAATAAAGGCAATGGAGAGGTTGTTAAGAACAATAAAGTTGGAGAGGCATGCTCATCTGTAAAGTTAGAGCATGAAGCTTTCAACACAATCTATGTGAGGGCTTTCTTATCAGGTAAAGAGCTTAACTGCTCTCCAAAAGAAAGGCTGGAAGGGGGCGGAGTATCTCCAGAAGGCTATGTTAGGCTGAAAGGTAAGGAAGATTTTGTAAGGTGCAGCTTAGAAGAAGGGATAGGAAAAGAGATGGGCACTTATACTGCTCCATTAACTGTTGAACTTGATTATGGCTATACCTTCTCTATTTCAAAGGATGTTGAGATTTTGAAGGAGCTGGAGTATTAATAATAAAACTTATATATAACCTAAAATTAATTTAATCATAATAAAAGTTATAATAAGGGGGTATAAAAAATGCAGATAGCTTATATTTTACTAATAGGGGTTTTAGCATTAATTTTTGCGGCTGTTAAGGCGTTCTTACTAGCTAAGAAGGATGCCGGAACAGATAAGATGAAGGAGATTTCTCATATTGTGCATAAGGGGGCTATGGCTTTCCTGAACAAAGAGTATAAGATATTGGCCATTTTTATTGTGGCTGTATTTCTGGTGTTGTTTTTCCTTATCAATTATAAGATCGCGGTTGCCTTTATTGTGGGTGCACTCTTGTCTGCGCTGGCTGGCAATATAGGCATGAGGATTGCAACCATTGCAAACTGTAGGACAGCTCAGGGCTCAAGAAAGTCTATAACTGAAGGGCTGAAGGTTGCCTTTTCATCAGGAACTGTGATGGGCATGACTGTTGTTGGTCTAGGCTTGATTGGCGTTACAACCTTTTATCTTATCTTTAAAGACCCTAACATTATCTTTGGGTTTGGATTCGGGGCTTCTTCTATAGCTCTTTTTGCAAGGGTTGGCGGAGGAATCTTTACAAAGGCTGCTGATGTAGGAGCTGATTTGGTGGGAAAAGTAGAGAAAGGCATCCCTGAGGATGACCCAAGGAACCCTGCTGTTATAGCGGATAATGTTGGCGATAATGTTGGCGATGTTGCTGGCATGGGAGCTGACCTTTTTGAGAGCTATGTTGACAGCATAATAGCTGCGATGGTTATAGGATTAGTAGCTTTCAACGGCACTGATAAAGGCGTTATACTTCCTCTTGTCATTGCCGGAGTGGGCATATTATCATCCATTATAGGCTCTTTCTTTGTGGGAGCCGGAAAAGCCAAGCCGGAGAATGCAATGAGTATAGGCATTTTTGGAGCTGCTATTATTATGACAATCTTATCTTTCTTTGTTATCAGGCAATTTTTTGGAACATTGAATATTTTCTATGCTACTGTCAGCGGCCTGGTGGCAGGGATCATTATAGGATTATCTACAGAGTATTATACCTCAAACACAAAAAAGCCTGCTATTTCAATCGCTGAGGCAGCTAAGACAGGCGCTGGAACTAATATTATACAGGGGATTTCTGTGGGTATGATTTCAACAATAATCCCAATCCTGGCTGTCTGCGCTACAATTCTTACGGCATATTATTTTGCAGGATTGTATGGTATTGCGATAGCTGCTGTTGGAATGCTTAGCACATTAGGAATAACTCTTGCAGCTGATACATACGGCCCTGTTGCTGATAATGCAGCAGGCATTGCTGAGATGGCAGGGCTTGGCGGGGATATAAGAAAGAGGACAGAAAGCCTTGATGCTGTTGGGAACACAACCGCTGCAATAGGAAAAGGGTTTGCGATCGGCTCAGCTGCCTTGACAGCCATTGCTTTGTTTGCAAGCTACACGCAGATCGTAAGCAAATTAACCGGCTCACAGCTTGTGTTGGATATAGCATCACCAAAAGTTTTAGTAGGGGTGTTTATTGGAGCTTTACTGCCATTTATCTTCTCAGCATTAACAATGAAGAGTGTTGGAAAGGCTGCATTCAAGATTGTCAATGAGGTCAGAAGGCAGTTCAAGGAGATTAAAGGCCTGATGCAGGGCAAGGCAAAGCCTGATTATAATAAGTGCATTGATATCAGCACAGGGGCTGCATTGAGGGAGATGATTTTACCAAGCCTGATTGCTATAGTTGCCCCAATAATAGTCGGAGTCACTATCGGCGTTCATGCGCTTGGCGGTTTGCTTGTTGGCTCAACTGTTTCAGGGTTTTTGTTGGCTGTGTTCATGGCAAATGCTGGCGGAGCCTGGGATAATGCAAAGAAGTATATTGAGGCTGGCAACTTTGGCGGCAAGGGGAGCGATGTACATAAAGCAGCAGTGGTTGGTGATACCTTGGGAGATGGCTTCAAGGACACCGCTGGTCCAAGTTTAAATATTTTAATAAAACTAATATCAATAGTGGCTTTGGTATTTGCACCCTTCTTCCTATAATTTTTATTTTTTAAGTGTTGGACTAATTGCGTCTTTCAATAGATAAACTTATAAATCCTTTCTCTTATAATCTTCTTAATCACTTAAATAATATTTGAACTATCAAATTATGATTTCGGATTGCATCATAAATCAATTACACAGTTCAAATCTAGGAAAAAGTGGTGATTAAGAATGAAAAAAGGATTAAAATTTACAAAAGAACAATTAGAGGATTTATATTGGAATAAAAAATTGTCATTAATTCAAATTGGTAAAAAGTTTGATTGCGAGGAAACAAATATCTTATATTGGATGAAGAAGTTAGATATTAAGAGAAGACCAGTTGATTATAAAGCCATCAAAATCCCTAAAGAAATTTTAGAAGACCTTTACTGGAATAAAAATTGGTCAACCCAACAGATTGCTGATAAATATGGAATCAAATACGGAAGAAGTATCTTAAAAAAATTCAAAAAGTTTGGAATCCCATCAAAAACAGTTTCACAAGCTAATACAAAAAAGTTTAAAGCTAACTTCATTGGAGATCCAGCGGAGAGGGCATATTTCACAGGCTTAAGAGCAGGTGATTTCTATGTTAAATGGGCACATAAATCTATAAGAGTCCAGACAACATCCACACACACTGCTCAGGTTGAGTTGCTTAGAAACGCTTTTGAGAACTATGGAGAAACCAAAACCTATTTATCAAAAAATAAAGCAAGAGCGGATGAATGGTTTATTTATGTGGATTTAAACCAATCTTTCCAGTTTCTTTTAGAGAAACCAGATGAAATTCCATCTTGGATTTTAGAAAACCAGGATTACTTTTATCATTTCCTCACTGCTTATATGGACTGTGAGGGAAACTGGCACTTTACCAAAAGCCATGAAATTCATTCAAGATTTACTTTTAGATTAAGAACAGGAGATAAATTAATTCTTGAAAATATAAAGGAAACCCTAGAATCCTTGGGTTATAAAATAGTTTTTTCCTTAGATACGAAAAAAGGATCTATGGGCCCTAGCGCTCCTTTTAGGATTGATATATATAATCTTACTATCAACAGGAAACAAGATGTAACTAGACTAATCAAACACCTTCTCCCTCTAAGCAAGCACAGCGAAAAGATAAGAAAGATGAACTTCATCTTAGAGAATAAGGGCAGGAAATGGCATGAAGTTTCAGAAGGCTGGGATAAGCTGAGAGAAGAAATTAAAGGAGAATTGTTGAAAAATCATTAAATTCTTAAAAATTAATAATAATCAACCGCTTCTTTATACAGCTTCTTATAGCTGACAACTGTTCCTGTTGGCGATGTTTTTGCTGAAGTTCTTGTTTCCAAATATGGAATCTTATTACTAATAATCAAATATTAATTCTTTTTTACGAATCTTAATTCCAAAAATAGAAACATTTATTAAGCATTTATTGTATTTTGAGTTGTAATGGGCCCATTAAACCTATTCGAAGGGCTGATAGAGCCTAAGGTTAACGCAATTCTTCTTGGTTTTCTTAGTAATAAGAACGAATTATTTCATCTAAAAAAGCTTTCCAGGCTGTCTAAGGTGCCGATGAGCTCCACTTTCAGGATAGTCAGGAAGCTTGTTTCTCTTAATATTGTCAGGGTTGTGAAGGTTCACAAGTTCAAGCTCTATCAGGTTGAAGCAAATGAGAAGACAAAGGCTTTGGAGGGATTGTTGGTAAAGAATGAAGGCAAATAAGATTATGATAGGAATCTGTATAATCCTGCTTTCAACAATAGCTTTAGCTTCAACCTCTTCAGAAAGCGGTGTCAATCTGGAGTATAAGCTGGACTCCGGGACAAGAAGGAACAGCTTTAATGAGTCAGATATCCAGTTGACTTATAATCTTAGGGCAGGCACACAGCCTCAGGTCTTAACATCCGGCGGAGTAGTTCTTGATATAACCCCCACAAACAAGCCGCCGCAGATTGTTAACAACAATGATCTGTTTAATTTCAGTAAGCTTACTACTGAGGTTGTCTGGGCTGCTCTTTCCCTTATTTTTAATAACAGCTTTGGAACCATTGATTTTGCGGAAACCATTGATATCAGCGGAAGAGAGACTGTTGACCTTGATTCTTTTGTTGAGATCAGCTCTAATTATATTTATATCAATGATACCGCCCTGAGCGAGCTTAATAAGAGCGCGGAGGTTACTATCAGGGACCTTACCTTTTCCAATGTCAGGGTGCTGAAGAATGGAGAGGATTGTCTGGGGTGCACTATCGTAAGCTATTCGAGCGGAGACGTGATATTTACTGTGCCAGGGTTTGCTATATACCAGGGGGCTGATGGAAGCGTGAGCCCTGCCATCAGGATTGCCACCAATGTTATTGTGACAAATGCTTCTATAAATGTGACTGGGGATACTTATAACAGCACTTTCCCTAATAATATCACAATTGATATGGGTAATGACGGCAGTATAGAGTTCAGCTCAAGCGGAGAGTTTAATTCATCCAGCTTGTTCGCTAACTTTACTGATTCATTGAACGGCATACTGCCCAGCTGCGACTGCCCAGGCTGCACATTGTCTAATAGCAACCTTACCTGCACAGTTGCGCTGAATATCACTTCTGATACCCAGGGCACTGTTGAGCTTTCTGACCTTAATGTGAGCCAGGTCATCAACAATGCAACCTGGGAAGAGGATAATACCTATAACCTTATCGACCTGGATGATTATTTCTATGACCTGGATAGGGATACGCTTAGCTATTCATATTCTTCTGCGGAGAATATCTCTATCTCCATTGTCAGCGGGATGGTTATCCTGAGGCCTGATGCTAATTTCTATGGAATCAGGAGCATCATGCTTAATGCTTCAGACGGGACTAATACCACGCTTAGCAATAATGTTACTGTTACTATTTCGAATGTGCCGGAGGTCTATAGGGATACTTATGACGGAAGAACAACAGATTTCTCTGTGCTTAATAATTCCCAGCTGCAGAACCTGTCAAACATAATACTGGAGAGGGAAGCCTATGGCATGATTAATTTTACGCAGACCATTAATATCAGCGAAGATACAAACTTTGACCTGTATGTTAATATCTCGCAGAACAGGATCTTCCTGAACAGCAGCAATCTTACAAGATTTAATGCGTCTGCTATAGTCCGGCTTTATAACCTGACATTTTCTGACCCAAGAGTTCTTAGGAACGGCAGCGTATGCTCTTCAGATATATGCACCGAGCTTACCTATAGCAAAGGCAACTTAACGTTTAATGTTACAACGTTTACCTTGTATTCTACTGAAGAAACTCCTGTGCCTGCTCAGACCTCCGGGGATACAGGAGGCGGAGCCGGGGGAGAGGCAGCTGCTGGACCTGTAAGAAAGCCTGCTGTTTCAAACTTTACAATTGAGCCAGAGCTGATTAAGACCTCTATTGTCCAGGGCAAGACAAAGACTATAACATTCAAGGTTTCTAATACAGGGGATACAACCCAAAGGATAAGGATAGAGCCTGATGAGTTCGCAGTTTCCCTGTTGTTCAGCGAGACAGAGTTCAGCTTAAGCCCAGGGGAGAGCAAGACCATTAATGTTGATGTAACCGCTAAGAAAGAGCTGGCAGCTGATATTTATACAGGGAAGATCTATGTTAAGAGCCCGTCTATTACAAGAACATTAAGGCTGGTTGTTGAGGTTGAGGCAAGGGTTGCTTTGTTTGATATCAAGGTTATGCTTCCAAAGGCAAGCAAGAGGGGCATTTTAAGGGGAGAGTTTGTGCAGGCGGATATTTCCATGTTTAACCTTGGGGATCTTAAGCCTGTTGATGTTGAGCTTGAGTACAGCATAAAGGATGTTGCGGGCAATGTGATAACCGGCAGGACAGAGACTCTTGCTGTTAATACAGAGCTTGGCATTACAAGAAAGCTGCAGGTTCCTGAGAATCTTGAATACGGAGATTATTTGTTCTACGCTAAGATCAGCTATGGCAGGGAGAAGGCTGTGGCAAGCGAGCTGTTTGAGGTTGTTAAAGAAAAGCTGAGCATGGTGAAGTATTATGCGCCATATACGTTAGGAATCGGTTTAGGAGTGATATTCTTTATTTTAACTCTCATTGTGTTTATGTTCCTTGCAAAGAAATGGATATTCTTTACATTGAGAAAGGGGCGCAGGGATAAGCTACTTGAGAGAGAGAAGCAGAAGGAGCTAAAGCTGAGGTTAGAGAAGAAAGAGCTAAAGGAGAGGTTAAAGACGGAGAAGATAAGGGAGCATGAAAGGCTTATTAGGGAAAGTATAAAGTTTAAGGAGCTAGAGCTAAAAGAAAAGGAAAAGGGAAGGAAGGAAAGGGAGAAAAAGGAGCTGGAAGAGAAGAAGAGAAAAGAAGAGGAAAAGAGAGCGGAAGAGTTAAGGAAAAGGGAAGAGAGAAAGAGAAGGCTGGAGGAAGCAAAAGAAAGGAAGGCAGTTTTCAGGAGAGAAAGGACAAGGAGACTGCATGGGTTCCTGCATAGCTTTGGGCTGTATAAGACGGAAGAAGATAAGAGGGAAGAGCAGCAAAAAAGAAGGCTAGAGGCTGAAAAGAAAGAAAAAGAAAGGACAAGGCTGGGGAGGTTAAGAAGGAGAGAAACAGAAGACAGGAAGGAAAAGGGGGTAGCCATCAAGAGAGGTAAGAGAAGGAGGCTGGAGGAAGAAAAAGAAAGGAAAGCAATTGCCAAGAGAGAAAGGACAAGGAAGCGAAATGAGTTGTTGCGCAGGTTCGGGTTGTATAAAGGGGAAGATGAGAAAAAGAAAGAGGAAAGAAAGAGAGCAAAGGAATTAAGAAGAAAGGAAGAGCTGGGGAAGAAGGCAAGGCTGGAAGAGGAGAGAAGAAAGAAGGAAAAAGCAAAGCAGGAAGAGAAAAAGAGAGAGATTGAAGAAGAGGATAGGAAAAGAAAAGAGTCAGAGCTAAAACAGAAGCTAAGAAAGAAGGTATCTGAGTTTGATCTGCTGAGTAGGAAAACCAGTAAGTATATTGAAAAGAGGAATCTTAACAGGGTGGTAAGCTCTTATTCTAAGCTTAAAGGGCTTTATGATAAGCTGATTGCCATGCCTCTTGAGGCTACGAAGAAAAAAGGGCTATATTCAAAGCTGAATGGTATATATTTATGGGTATATAAGAAGAAACAGGCTGAATTATTGTCCAGTGAAAAGGAAGACAAGGCGAAGAGGGAAAGGCTGGAGATTCTAAAGAAAAGGGAAGAAGAGAGTAGAAGGGCAAGGGAAGAGGAGAGAAAAAGGCTAAATGAGCTGAGAGAGCTAAAGAAGGCAGAGAAAGAAAAGGCTGCGCTGGAAGAGCTGAGAAAGAGGAAGAAAAAAGCCGGAAAAGATAACTTGCGCAGGCTTCTGCATGGGTTCGGCTTGTATAAGTCTAAAAAAGAGAAAAGGGAAGAAAAAAGAAGAAAAGCTGAGGAATCAAGAAGAAAGGAGGAAGAGAGGATAAGAAAGGAAAGGCTGGAGAAGAAAAGGAGACTAAAGGAAGAGAACAAGAGGAAGATAAGGAAGAGTCTGCTGGAGTTTGACTTGCTGGGAGGGAGAGCTAGCAAGCTTATTGAAGAAGAGAATCTTGAAGGTGTTATAAGCGTTTATCCTAAGCTTAAAGGGGTTTATGATAAATTAATTACCCTGCCTCTTAAGAATGAGGAGAAGAAGGGGCTGTATTCCAGGCTTAATGGTGTCTATTTATGGATATGCAAAGAGAAACAGGCTGCCAGGGAAAGGGAAGAGAGGAGAAGGGCAGAGGAGAAGAAGAGGCTGGAGGAGGAAAAAAGGCAGGAAAGTCTGAGGAAGAAAAGGGAGGAAAAGGAAAAGATAAGGAAAGAAAAAGAGTTGAGAAGGTTAAATGAGCAGAGGAAGAGAGAGGAAGAGAAGAGGAGAAAGGAAGCTGAGAGAAAGAGGCTGGAAGAGCAAAGAAGGGTTGAGGAGGAAAGGAAGGAACAGGAGAGGCTGAGGAAGAAAAGGGATGCAGAGAGGAAAAAGCAGGAGAAGCTAAGGAAGAAGATGGAAGCGGAGGAAAGGAAAAGGGCTGAAGCGTTGAAGAAAGAAAGGAAGCTGGAAGAGCAGAGGAAAAAGAAGGAGGAAATCAAGCCCAAGAAGGAGGGCATCAAGCTGCCGTTCTTTAAGAAGCCAGAGCCTGAGAAGCATACAGTAGAAGGCAGGAAAAAGAGGCTGGAGCTTAAGCAGGAGGTTATAGAGTTTAATGAGCTTATTATCCAGGCAAACGGCTGCGTTGAGCAGGGCAATAAGGAGAAGGCTCTTGCTTTGCTTAGCAGGATTGAAGCTAAATATAATGAGCTGTTGAGCTATTCTCTGCCATTGAAGGATAAGAGCATGATTTCTGTTAGGATGAAATGGATCAGAGAGAGAATAGGAGAGGAATATGGCGCATCCGGAAAAGAATAAAAAGGTATACTGAGTGTATATATTTTGGTGAAATATATGCAAAAACAACTCAGTAATACCTTTGGACACAAAATACATTCTATGATTATTAAACTTTGTCATTTAATGGAGCTTCCTCTCCACTTTAATCACAAAGGACCTAAGATCTTTACTAACTATCAGCGTGTAGGGCTGATAGTTCTTTTCTTGCGTAGCAAGAAATCTCTCATGGAATTTGTTGAAACTCTTTGTGAATCCCTTTGGCCTAAATGGTTAGGCTTACGAGAGATTCCTGGCAAAAGTACAATCCACGATTGGTTAAAGTTGTTTGAGCTCAAAAGAGTCAGAGAACTTAATAATTACTTGCTACAAAAAGAAACTCCTGATATCATGGCTGTAGACGCTACAGGACTTGATTCCTGGCAAAGGAGCAGACACTATGAAAATAGGATTCGGGCAGAGCATATGCCTTATGCTAAGGCAGATATTCTTATTGACACTGATACTATGTTAGTCCATGATTTCAACTTGCGCATTAAGCCAAGACATGATGTTCTTGGAGCAACTACAATGATCAGAAGGATGAAAGCCAAGAAGGTTTTGATACTAGGTGACAAAGGATATGATAGTGAGCCTTTACATAGGCTAACTAAGAATAAAAAGAATGTTTTATTTGCCCCTATAAGAGATTTTAGCGTCAATGTGCCAAAAGGCACAAACAGGAGACTTTGTGTAAAGAAGCATGAAAAATACTCTAAGAGAAGTTGTGTCGAAAGTGTATTCCATGCAATAAAGTCTATGAAGAACTGTTTGAAAAGTAAGATACATTACATGAAGAAGAGAGAATTTGCATGGCAAGTATTAACTTACAATATCAAAAAGACAATTCAAAGCATAAATGCTTTGATTAAGTTGCTAAGTCAGCAACTTATTCCGGATGCGCCCGAGGAATAGAAAGCTTTTTATAGGAGAATACCTAATAAGTATCTTAGAGGATATACTTATGGTGCCAGATAGCTACAAATTGGGTACTGCTAAAATTCATGTTAAATTTACGAAAGAGCAGCTTGATCTTATCAGCAGGCTAAAGGGCGTGCTTGGAGGCACTAATTCTGAGGTTGTAAGAACTATTGTGATGACCTGGCTTAGCGAGAAATCTATTGTTCCTGAAGCTATTAGAAGAGGTTTGAAAGGGAAATGAAAAAGAGAATATTATTTTTATTAATGATTGTAATGGTTGGGTTGGTTAGGGCAACCGATGTTCCTACATTTATTTCCTATCAAGGTAAGTTGGCTAACAGCTCTAATGGGGATGCTTATACCAATGCCAGCTTCAGGATCAATATAACCACAATTGACAACCTTTCTGATGTTAAGTGGGGTCCTTTTAATTTCAGCAATGTTACTGATTCACAGGGCGTGTTTGATCTTATTTTGGGCAGGACTTATGGGCTGAACCTGACAGCGGGCAAGGATTACCAGCTTGTTGCTGCTGTTGACCTTGATTCAGCTAATTTTACTTCCGCTGATGTTATCTTTGGCGATGAGAACCCTTCAGGTGATGAAATCATTGTTAATGCCGGCGGCCCTTCAGACGCAACTGAGCTGGTTATGAGCGATAATATAACCTCTATTGAGACAGAGTTTACAAAGTATGCCAAGATAGGAGGGGTTAATTTTACTGGTGATGTTCTGGTTAATACAAGCTTGTTCCAGCCAGTGTATGGCAGTGATGATGAGCTAATGCTTTATTTGCCGTTTAACGGGCCTAATGGTTCAACGCAGTATGATTACTCTTCTTATGGAAATGACCCTTCAGCAGAGAGCGCAGTTTGTAATGTTAGTAACGGGAAGTATGGTGTTGGCTGTTATTTTAATGGCAATAGCAGCTCTATGAACATTACATCAGATACTGTTGTGGCTAATGAAATGAGTTTTGAGTTATGGTTTAAAACCAGCCAGTTTGAAAGCGTTGATACCGACGATTATTATCCTATACATGCTGCTGCTGCCGGAACTACAAATTACCGCATAGCCCTGTTAAACAACACAAAACAAATTCAGGGATTTTTTAGAAATTTAGGCAGCACTACCTCAACTACAACTGTGAATGATGATGAATGGTATTTTGTTACGGTAACAGTAGATGCTTCTCAGATAAAGATATATGTTAATGGCATCCTTGAGAATACTACAGCAGGAACTCCTGCTATGGCAACGGGAAATCTTCTGGCAATAGGCTCTACACAACAATCATATACTGGCGCAATAAGATATAATGGCAGCATAGACGAAGTCCGCATCTATTCTAGAGCATTATCACCAGATGAAATAAGGACGCATTACCTTAGAGGCTTAAAGGCAAACGGCGTTATCAAGGCAGATGTATGGAGGGTTGTGAACACTTCTGGCATTACAAAGATTCATATGAATCCTTTAGGCAACGTAGGCATAGGGACTGCGAGTCCAGATAAAAGATTGCATATAAAAGACGACTCATTTGCAACTATAAGACTACAAATTGGAGTGGACTCAGGCACGGAGATTGCTGATATAGAAGGATACAGCGCAGCAGGAGCTCAAGTCTGGAGGATAGGAAAGACAGCATCTGGGACAACAGATTTAGGATTTAGAGCAGGTGCTTCAACTTCAGACCACATGACAATCCTAAGCACAGGCAACGTCGGCATAGGCACAACCGTCCCAACCCATGTATTAGAGGTTGCTGGAGGAATGAATGTTACCGACTTAAATGTTTCCGGGGAGTTAAGGGTTTTAGGAACTTCTTATTTCGGCTCACAGGCGTTTGCTAACATTGATGCTACAGGGAATGTTGTTGCTGCTGGTAATTTGACTGTTAATAATTCTGTGCTGTTTGTTAATAGGGATGATGAGTTTGTTGGGATTGGGACAACGAGTCCATCAATAGAAAGTGGTCTGCTTACTTTGGAGACAAGTGCAGCAACATGGTTTGAATTTAGTGCTATTTCTGATTCTATTGCAGATAATACTAATTTTGCAGGTATCAAAGCTTTTGCAGGGTCAGGCAATGATAAGGTTGCCCAAATAAGCTTTGTAACAGATGGCACATCAGAGAGTGGTGCACACATTGATTTTGAAGTAGAGGCAGACGGCGGGTCTATTGCGGATGCAATGAGAATTCAATCAGACGGCAACGTAGGCATCGGAACAAACACTCCAGGCGCCAAGCTAGACGTTGCAGGAAATATCAACGCCTCAGGACTAAACATCACAGGCAATGCAAGAATTGCAGGTGACTTAAATGTAACCG
>NZBG01000034.1 GCA_002687795.1 Candidatus Woesearchaeota archaeon | reverse complement strand
TGCTGATGTAATCCAAAATTACATTGCTGAATCCCAGGGATATTGGAATTTTGGCGGACAACAAAGGAAAGTTACTTCCTTTGCTTAATATGATACCCCACACTTTAGTGCGGGGAGGTTCATTTTTATTTGTTTCAAATACCCCCCCGCTTATGGTGGTTGGGTTCATACTATTAAATATAATTTATCTAGGGTATTTGGAACATTAAAAATACCCTCTTTGGGATTTTTATTTTCTGTTCATGTCAGCTAAAAATCCAAAGAAAAATATCTGGATCCCTATAAGAATCAACAGCACGCTTAGGAGAGCAGAGGGCACATGCCCTATGACCCCGGTTGTTGTGAAAATATACAGGAGCCATAACCCTATGGTAAAGCCTGTCAGGAAAAAAATGCCACCTATAAGGCAAAAGAATTTCAATGGCTCATAGTCCCTGTAGATTCTTAGCAGGTTTATCCAGGCTTTAACAGCAAAATCGAACGGGTTTTTCATCAGCTTGCTTTTGCCGTCCCTTTTTGCGAAATAAATAGGCACTTCCTTGATCTTAAATTTATGCCTTGAGGCTTTTATGATTTGCTCCTGGGTATATGTGAAGCTGGATATAATATTTATACTCCCGGCAACCTCTTTTGTGAACGCCCTGAAGCCAGTCTGTGAATCACTTATTTTCTTCTTTGTTATCTTTGAAACAACCTTTGAGAATGCCCTGTTGCCAAGCCTTTTGATAAAAGGCATATATTCTATTTTGCCTTTAAACCTGCTCCCTAAAACAAGGTCGTTTCCATCTTCAACCTCTTTTATCAGCTTAGGGATATCTTTTGCTATATACTGCCCATCAGCGTCGGTGTGCACGATTATGTCCGCCCCAAGCTCAAGGCATTTCCGCATCTCGGTCTTAAAGGTTTCAGCAAGCCCGTAGTTTGCAGGATGCGAGTGGACAATGGCGCCGGACCTTTTCGCTATATCCCCTGTCCCGTCGTTAGAGCCGTCATCAACAACCAATATCCTGTAATTATACTTTGTACTATCCATTGCCTGTTTTATGTCGGAGATTACTCTACCGATGGTCTTCTTTTCATTATATGCAGGGAGGGTAATTATTACTTTCATCACTGGCTGAAAAGAATAAACTATTTATATATGTATCGAAAAACCTCTTAACATATATAATGATTATCTTAACAATCTTATTGTTTTTTGTATATGCGTTTGGGCTGGGTTTTGGCATAACTTTGTTTACTAAAAACTCTGAGAATTTTCTTGAGAGAAACCTTATGAGGATAGGGATCGGCATGGGAGTGCTTCCAATCCTGGGCATTCTCCTTAACTTTTTTCATATACCTCTTGACTGGAAGTTTTTTTTGTTTGCATCTTTATTAGGCCCTGTTATTTATCTAATAAAGAGCAAAGGGAAATTAAAAGCCACTGGATTAAAGCTGACAAAGTCAAATATTAATATCTTTTTAGTTTTATTGCTGTTTTTATTTACCTTTTTTATGTATGGAACAGGGGCGTTTAAGTATCCCTATCTCGAGGATGATGACTCATGGGTGCATGCGCAGTCAGTAAAGTATATCTCCACGGAAAAAACTGCGTTTGAAGATGAAAATTTTAATATTCTCAGCTTTATCGACCCTTACCCTCCGGGGTATGGAATCTTTATGGCTGTTCTGCACCAGACTTCATCATCAGTAAGCTGGGCATTGAAGTTTTTTAACGCATTAATTATTTCCCTGGGCATCATATTTTTCTACTTTTTTGCGAAAGTGTTTACAGGAAACAAAAACAAAGCATTATTCTCTGCATTTGCGCTTGCTGCGATACCCTGCTACTTAAGCCATTTCATATGGGCGCATTCGCTGGCAATTACACTGTTCTTTCCTGCCATGTACTGCATTGAGATGATAAAGAATGACAAGAAATGGATAATTCCCTCCTCAGTTGTTATTTCAAGCATACTTGTTACCCAGCCAACACAGGCTATCAAGATAATGATACTTATAGGAATTTATTTCTTTGTTAAATCTATTTTAGAAAAAAAGTTCAGATGGGATGTTTTACTATCTATGTTTACAGGATTTCTGCTGTCTTATTTCTGGTGGTACAATAAATGGTCAAGCATGTTTGGAGAGAAGATAGAGAACACGCTTGCCTCAGACAAGTATGCATCCCTGCATGCT
Source organism: Candidatus Woesearchaeota archaeon (assembly GCA_002687795.1). Classification (GTDB taxonomy): domain Archaea; phylum Nanobdellota; class Nanobdellia; order Woesearchaeales. The sequence goes on along the minus strand of NZBG01000034.1, from coordinate 89,040 downwards.
ATTGACTCGCAGAGTTTTCTTTCCAAGATTAAGCTTGCCTTTCCTAACAACATGGGCACAGCGACAAGGGCTTACAACTTCAATGATTTCTTCATGGCTAAGTCCCAGAATATGATCAACAGCCCTGTAGGGGTTGGAATCTTTTTATCTATCCTGGCGGTTATCTCGCTTGTTTATATTATTTTCAGGTTCAAGTCGCTGTTGAAGGAAAAGAACCATTGGATAGTTATTGCTTTGTCATGGCTTGTGTTTGTTTTCCTGGGGATAAACAGCATGACCTTTAACCTGCCGGTAGGGCTTTTTGCATTCAGGTTCTGGATGCTGCTGGGAATTCCGCTTTCCTTGATATGCGCTGAAGGGATATGGCTCTTTAAATCTCTCGCTAAGAAATACAGGCTGCTTGGCATGGCTATGCTTTCTTTGTTTATTATAGGGATTATTTTTACTTCAGCATACCAAAAATATACTTTTAATACAGCGGTATGGCCTCCTGGGGCAAGATGGCTTTCTTATGAGGAAATCGAGGGCTACCTCTGGGTTAAAAATAACCTGCCAGCTGATGCAAAAGTGTTTGCTTTCACAAAAGACAGGAGCGGCTATATTATAGGGCTTGATAAGTTCATGTGCATATGGTGTGAAGATGATATGGCTTTCCAGAAAACTGCTATAAACAAGACAGCTGAGGAGCTTCGCAGCTGGCTTAGAAGTAAAAGGTATGAATATATAACAATTGGTGTAAAAGAAGCAGTGGAATTCGGAGCTAACCATACCAATGAAAAGATCAATGAACTCACTTTGTCAGGGTTTTTTCAGCCAATACACCGGACAGAAGGGGTTGTGGTATTAAAGGTGATATAACATGGAAATGTCTATAATTGTCCCGCTGTACAATGAAGAAAAGAGATCTTCAGCTTTCCTCAAAGAGCTGATAAGGTTTAGGAATAGCCATCTTAAGGATTGTGAGATAGTGTTTGTGAATGATGGCTCTACTGATAAGACTTTGGATTTAATCAGGTCATTGACCGGAAAAGAAGAAAAAACAAAGATAATATCATACAGAAAGAACAGAGGGAAAGGGGCGGCTGTCAGGGAAGGGGTTTTTGGCTCTCAAGGAGAAAAAATCATTTTTATAGACGCTGATGGCTCTATCCCCACTGACCAAATACCTGAGATGGTCAGGAATCTGGATGTTTATGATGCTGTGGTCGGAACGAGATACCTGGAAAGAACCCAGGTGGAGCAGCCTGCTTACAGGCATTTTACAGGAACCATCTTTAATTTGTATGTAAACCTGCTGTTTAGCCTGGATATACATGATACCTTATGCGGCTTTAAAGGCTTCAAAGAAGATGTTGCAAGGGATTTATTCAGGGATTTGATGTCAAATAGATGGACGTTCGATGTTGAGATATTTTATAAGATCAGGAAAAAAAGGTATAAGCTTCACCAGCTGCCTATTAAATGGGTCCATAAGAATGGCTCAAAAATAGGGATGTTCGGACCATTAAAAATTGCTTTTGAATTGCTTGGGCTAAGGATGAAAGTCAAACATCAAAAATGAGAATTCTGTTAATTAACCCGGCCTATAGGACTTTGTCTAATAAGATAAAGGGCTCTGAATGGATAACCCCTCCTTTGGGCCTGGCTTACCTTGCTTCCGCTGTAAAAGAGCATGAAGTGAAAATAGTTGATATGGAGCAGGAAAAAAGGGAAATAGGGGAAGTCATAAAGGAGTTTAATCCGGACATAGTCGGCTTAACTGCCACAACACCCACCGTCAATGTTGCGTTTTCTGTTCTGGAAAAGGCGAAAAGCATAAACCAGAACATTGTTACAGTTATAGGGGGCTGCCATGTTTCCGTGCTGCCTTATGAAGCTATAAAGAAGGAAGGTGTTGATATAGTGATAAGGGGGGAAGGGGAGCTGACAATCAAAGAGATTGTGGATAATCTGTCAGGGGGGAAATCTGTTAAAGGGATAAAAGGCACCGTGCAGAAAGAGGGCAGCAAGGTGGTATACAATCAGGACAGGCCACCAGTCAGGGATCTGGATTCTCTGCCTTTCCCCGCAAGGGAGCTGCTGGATTATGAAACCTACAGAAGGCCTTTTGCGAAGGGGAAAAAGCCGGTTACAATACTGACTTCAAGAGGGTGCCCTTATGGATGCATATACTGCAACAAAAGCGTTTTTGGGAACTCGTTCAGGCCAAGGAGCGCTGAAAACGTTTTGGATGAAATCGAAGAGCTGGCGAAACAGGGGCATGATGATTTCCATATCTTAGATGATACATTTTCTATAGCCAAAGAGAGGGCAAAAAAGATCTGCCAGGGAATAATTGACAGGGGGCTGAAGATTAACTGGAACGTTTCAAACGGCATGAGGATAGACAGGCTGGATGAAGAGCTGGCAAACCTTATGAAAAGGTCAAGCTGTTATTGTATTGGCTTTGGAATAGAGTCGGGAAACCAGGGAACCCATGATTATATACAAAAGAACCTGAAAATAGAGGATATAGAAAGGGGGTTTAAGATAGCAAAAAGGACAGGTATAGATACAATAGCGTTTGTGATCATCGGACTGCCTAACGAGACAAAGGAGGATATAGAAAACACAGTGAAGTTTCTGAAGAGGGTTATGCCGGCAGCTGTTAATTTTCATATTCTTATACCCCTGCCCGGGACAAAAGTGTATAATGAGTTAAAGAGCAATGGATACCTATTAGAAAGTGATTGGTCAAAATATTCTTTCCATAATCCCCCTGTGTACCGCACAGAGCATTTAACAAGGGAAGATATTATAGAGGAGTACAGGAAGGCATACAAGAAGTATCATTTCTCAGCAAGGTATATGTTATCCCGGTTATGGAGGATGAGAAACCTCAGCCAGCTAAAGACCAACTTAAGGGGGCTGGTTACCATATTGAGGATATGATAAGCGCAAATTTCACGACCTTCTACAAACTACCAATAGCAGTTAATAATTTCCTATGGCCTTCAATTAGCTTACTGAATCTCCTAACTTCTTCTATTACAATCTTATGCTTTACTTTATCTTCTGAACTCTTTGATTTTGCCATTTTTAATCCACTCCTTGATTTCATTATTTGTATAATAATCTTCTCTTATACCTAGCATTACTTTAGCGCAGTTAGGATCATCTTTTATTTTAAACTTTCCTTTATTATTGAGCACAAAGTCTTTTGCAACAATAAATGCTGTTCTTCTATTTCCGCTAGCAAAGGGATGCTTTTTAATAAGTCCTTTCAATAGCACCAAAGCCTTGTCATATAGGTCTCCTTTATTTTTCTTGCATTCTTCTATAATTTCATATATTCTTGATATACTCAATACCTTAGCCTCATCAGCTTTTTTTACTTTAATTAAATTGAGCACCAGTAAATTATATTCAATGATTTTATCTGAGGATGGGTACATTGTCTCTTTCTCCATAGTTGTATATTTTTTCCTAAACTATATAAGCTTTTCTTAGCTTAAAGAAACTTATTATCATCCTGACCATTTAAGCTATACAACTTTAGCCAGGAATATCCCAGGAAATGCTATAAAAAACACTCCGTCCAAGCATTCCTACAAAAAAGACTAACCCTCTTCCAGCCTTTCGTAAAATGTGTATGAGCCTATTGTCCTGTCAGGTTTATATCCTTCAAGCTGTGTATTTATCTCTGCGTCAGCAGCCGGGACAAGCACTATATCTTTCGCTGTTTTGTTTTCTATCATGTTTCTTATGAACAGCTTATGGTTAAAATGTTCTGAGACAATGGAAGGATAGGAAAAATACCCTTTTCGCTCTGCATAATAGAGCAAAGCCCTCCCGCCGATGATTAAATCATCCGGCTCACTTTTTGATTTAAGGTAGTCAGCAGCTTCGCGCACACCGTTCATGCCGTAGGCATAATAGGTTGAGTAGTCCGCTTTCAGCTGCGTATAGTCTATGTAAAGGCTCAGGCTGACCAGTGAGATAAAGAGGGAAAGCACAAGAATGTTTCTTAGTTTCCAGGCCTTCCTGTTTAACAAGACAAAGAATACTGCAAAGCTGATCAATAAAGGAGCAAAATAGAGCAGGCCTTTTATATTATTATAAATATAGAGATTTAGATTATCTTCAAGGCTGATTGATTCTGTGTAAAATATATTATGCTCAATAAAAGGGTCCTGCAGGAAGATGAAACTAAAAACTATAGTCAGCACCACAACCAGGGAAGCTGCATAGAAAACCTTCTTTGAGTTCCTTATCTTTGGCACTAAGGAATTGATAATAAAATAGCCCACTAAAATGCACATGAAAGGCATCATAGGAATAAAATGTTTTGGGAAGCCGTATATCTGCGGGTAGACAAGGTAAAACTGCGCAAAGATTAGTGAAGGAAAAAGCCATAGAAGGTCTATAAGCTCAAACTTCCTGCTGGCGATTATCTTCTTTAAGCGGCTGAATACGCTCCAGGCAAATAAGAACAGGAAAGGAGGCACTGTCCAGAAGAACATGTTCTTCATTGCCCAGGCTCTTCCAATCAGGAACATAGATGGGGAAGAAAAAAAGCTGCGCAAGGCAGCCCTGAAGAAATGGGACTGTACGCTTAAAAAGCTGAAAGCATCTGTTCCATAATGGTTATTGTAAACCAGCCAGCTAACCCAGAAAATCCCGAAGCCAACCACAGATATCACAAACATATTCAGCAATCCTTTCTTTAGCTTCCTGTTTAGAAAATAAAAGGCAAGGACAGAAACAAATAAGGCAGGGGTAGCGGAATTCTTTGTCCAGCTGAGCAAGGCAAGCACAACGCCCAGGACCAGGAGGTATTTCCCGCTTTTTATCTGCTGATATTTGATGAAATAATAGAAAAACAGGGCAATGAAAAAGGTTTCCATCATGTCCATACAGACCAGCAAAGAGCTTTGGATAACAAGAGGGTTTATAGCATACAGAAGGGCGCTTATCAGGGCAAGGGCAACCATTCTTTTGTCATTCTTAAATATTCTCTTGGCGATTAGGTAGACCAGGAGCAGTGTGCCTAATGAAAACAAGGCAATAACCAGCCTGGCGCTGTATTCATGGACCCCAAAGATTTTATAGCCCAGTGCAATCATGTTTGGGGAGAGCGTTGGATGCAGCCAACTCCATAGAATATATTGTTTCAGCTCGTCTGTGTTCTCATAGATTTCTGTAAGGATGGGTATATAGGTTTCTATGAGAAGGATGGAAGGCTTGCCTTCCAGGATAGACCCGGCAGCCCTGCTGATGGATATATCATCAAAATAGAAGGGTTTGTTCAGTTGGGGGATTATGATGAGTATGAATAATAATATGATCAGAGATAAAAGGATCTTGTTCTTTGTTTTATCCATTTTGTAGTGTCCCCCATTAAAAAATAAGTTTACCAGCCTGCATGATGCAGGATCATTTTCCCTTTAGGCTGATAATTGAAAATGTGGCAAAGGCTTTCATGTCCCTCATTATCTGCCCTGAGAAACAGGAAGACAAAAACCTTTTTGCCAGATAGCTGAAACGGAAATAAAAACGCCTGTATGCCATGCGGTAAAAATGGACAAGCCTTTCAGGCTTGATGCCTGGCAGCTCCACTGCAGGAAGGTTATGGAAACAAAAGCGGCTCCAGTCCCTTGTGACCAGGGAGATGCCATCATTTTCCAGGCAGGACTGCCATACCTTTGTCCCGGGCAGAGCAACAACCATTGTAAACTGCGCATAGTTCAATGGCAATGATCTTGAAAATTCGATTGTATCTTTAAGGTCCTGCTCAGTGCTGTGCGGCTGGCCAAGTATAAAAAAGCCATAGGTTTCAATGCCAACCTTCTGTGTTAGTTTCAGCTTAGAGTATATTTCTTCCTTGTGTATCTCTTTGTTCATCCTGTCTAACTGCTTTTGGCTTCCATACTCGATTCCATAACGAATTACCTTGCAGCCAGCACCTTTCATTGCAGTTAATAATTCTTTGTCAACACAGTCCAGCCTGGTAAGGCAGTCCCAATGAATTTTCAGCTTAGCCTCATGGATTTCTCTGCAAAAGTCGAGCGCTATTTTCTTGGAAGCGGTGAAGGTATCATCGTTAAACAGAAAATTTGTTATTCCATAATTCTCAACATAAGATTTTATTTCCGTTATAACATTTTTTACAGACCTTACCCTGTATTTTCTGTCCCAAACCAGGACTGAAGCGCAAAAGCTGCAGTTATAAGGGCATCCCCTGCTCATCTGTATGTTGGTGGCCTTGCCCAACCAGGGGGAAGAGTATTTATCCATTGGGAGGTCACTGACGTCAGGGAAAGGCAGGTTGTCAAGGTCTTTTATTAAAGCTCTCTTTGCATTTATAACAATATTACCAGAGCTATCCTTAAATGCTAAACCAGTAATTTCTTTGCGCTCTTTTCCCTGTAATAGTTCAAGAATAGTTTGCTCACCCTCTCCAAAAACCACATAATCAACCCAGGGGCATTTAATAGTCTCTTCTACTACAGAAGTTGGATGGCTTCCGCCTAGTACAATCTTTATATCTTTGTCTATGCCTTTGGATATCTCAGAGATCTTTTCACCCTTGCGCATCATGGGGGTTGTGCATGAAACACCAACATATTTTGGCTTGGTATCAGCGATGATCCTGCGGAGATCTTCCCAAGAGTTTGGTAAGCAGACCATATCAACAACCCTTGATTTAAACCCATACTTCTTTATATAGCCCTGTATATATGCCAGCCCAAGCGGAGGGTTGAACCATCCCATTGTGTTGATCTTTAACAGGCCATAGGTGTCTTCATAAGGCGGCGCAATTAACAGAATATCCAGTTTTTTATTATCCATATTGTTCATCTTTTACCCCGAAAAACAGGACAATATTTATATATCTTTGCGTTTTCCTTCAGGTTGAGAATGGCAATTAAAGTGGGGGTAATAGGATATGGCTATTGGGGTCCTAATTTAGCCAGGAACTTTAGCCAGATAGATTCAACAGAGCTGTATTATGTCTCTGATCTTGATAGTAGCAAGACCGACCAAGTGAAGAAGATCTATCCTAATGTCAAGACTTCTGCGGATTATAAGGATATACTGAACGACCCGGATGTTGATGCGATTGTTATAGCGGTGCCTGTTGCAAAGCACTTTGAGATTGCGAAAGAGGGGCTGTTGCATGGCAAGAATGTGCTTATTGAAAAGCCAATGACCGCTAGTGTAAAAGAGGCTGAAGAGCTGGTGGAGCTGGCTAAGAGCAAGAACAAGGTGCTTATGGTTGACCATACCTTTGAGTATGAGCTGGCTATAGACAGAGTAAAGGAAATAATCGAGTCAGGAGAGCTGGGAGATATATTTTATTTCAGAGCTGATTGGCTTAACCTTGGCCTTCTGCAGCCGGATGTTAATGTGATATGGGACCTCGCAACGCATATTGTGTCTATAATAAGCTATGTATCAAAGATGGAGCCTGTGAGCCTAAGCGCTAATGCCAGCGCTTTTATAAGGGGAGAGATTCCAGAGGTGGCTAACATCCACCTGAAATATCCAAAAGGAATAACAGCTTATATTATGGTCAGCTGGCTTGAGCCAAGGAAGACAAGAAGCATTACTATTGCAGGAAGCAAGAAGATGCTTGTTTATGATTTAACGAACGAGGAAGAAAAGATCAAGATTTATGATAAGGGCGTTGACCTGGCAGGTAATATAGATAATGTAAGGGAGCTTAAGGTTAATTACAGGTACGGGGACATATATTCGCCTAATGTCAAGAAGGTTGAGCCTCTTAGTTCGATGTGCTCTCATTTTGCTGACTGCATAGCCGATAAAAAAGAGCCAAGAAGCAGCGGCCTGTCTGGGCTGAACGTTGTCAGGATCCTTGAGGCTTCACAGAAATCGCTTGATAACGGGGGAAAAGAAGTTATTCTTAAGGATGATTAAAGAAGATGTTAAGGTAGGACAAGGCACAATAATTTTTCATCCAGGGCTTGTTAATCTTTATGGCTGCGTTATAGGCAGCGACTGCAAGATAGGCACATTTGTTGAAATCAGAAAAGATGTTAAGATCGGCGATAATGTTAAGATACAGGCCTTTGTGTTTATTCCGGAAGGGGTTAATATTGAAGACGGCGTGTTTATAGGCCCTCATGTGTGCTTTGTTAATGATAAGTACCCAAGGGCGATTAATAAGGACGGGAGCCTTAAGTCGCCTGAGGATTGGGAGACTGTAAAAACGTTTGTTAAAAAAGGCGCAAGTATTGGCGCGAATTCAACGATTCTCTGCGGGATTACTATAGGAGAAGGCGCAATGGTTGGCGCGGGTTCTGTTGTTACAAAGGATGTTCCTCCAAAGGCCCTTGTAGTGGGAAACCCTGCAAGAATTGTTAAGGAGAATATAGAGCATTATTAATATGCCGCACCAGGATTTTTAGTGAACTGAGAAATCCTTTGGATTTCTGGTTTGTCAGAAATGCAAAGCATTTCTGAGCACACCGGAAACTCAGGGAGTTTCCCAGTTTCCCGAAAATTTACAATTTTCGAGGATCACAAAACACAAGCCAATAAATTCAAATGGAAGGGGGTACATATAACTTTTTTAGGATTTAAAATGGAAATAAAAGACAAGAAAGTGCTGATAACCGGCGGGGCAGGCAATATCGGGAGCCATATTGCTGACGCTGTCATTGAGGAAGGCGCGAAAGAGGTTATTATAATAGACGATTTCACAAGGGGCAGGGAAGAAAACCTTGCATGGGCTGTTAAGCATGGCAATGTAAGGATAATCAAAGGGGATATCTGCGACAGAGAGCTGTTAAGCAAAAGCCTTAAAGGTGTTGATTATGTTTTTCATCAGGCAGCAATCAGGATAACCCAATGCCAGGAAGATCCTTTACTTGCTAAGAAAGTTCTTATTGACGGCACGTTTAGTGTTTTTGATGAAGCGATAAAAGCCGGGGTGAAGAAGGTTGTTTTTGCATCCTCTGCTTCTGTTTATGGCAACCCTTCCTATCTTCCTATGGATGAGAAGCATCCCTTTAATAATACAACATTCTATGGGGCAGGCAAGATTGCAAATGAGGAGCTTGCAAAGGCTTTCAGGGAGAAGTATGGCATGAACTATATTGGGTTAAGGTATTTTAATGTTTATGGCCCGAGAATGGATATATACGGGGTTTATACAGAGGTAATGATAAGGTGGCTTGACATGATTAAAGAGGGCAGGCAGCCTGTTATTTTCGGGGATGGAAAACAAAGCATGGACTTTGTGTATGTCAAGGATATTGCCAGGGCAAACATCCTTGCATTGCAGAGCGATGTTAATGAAGGAATCTATAATGTGGGTACAGGGATTGAAACATCACTCAACCAGTTGGTTAAGTCGGTGCTTGAGCTGACAAACCCTGATTTAACGCCTATATATGAAAAGCCAAAGAATCTTGTTATAGTTTCAAGAAGGAGAGCTTCTATAGAAAAAATTAAAAAAGAGCTTGGCTTTGAGCCAGAAACAGGGTTGAAGGATGGCCTTAGGGAGATGATTAAATGGAAAGAAGAGCAGCCCAGGGGTAGTGAGAAAGAATGAAAATATTAGGAATCACGAGCGCGCCTGACAGCGGCGCTGCATTGATAGATGATAACAGGATTGTAGCTGCTGCAAACGAGGAAAGGTTCACAAGGGTAAAGCTGCATAGGATATTTCCTGTAAATTCTATTAATTATGTTCTCAGCCAGGGAAATACTTCTATGGACGAGATAGATGTTGTTGCATCCGGCGCCTGGAAAGGCTATAACCCCAAGGTTCTGCCCGGCATCCTGGACAGGTCATTGGAATCTTTCAGTAAAAATCCTGAGTCAAAAAAAGTCATTATGGACAGGTTCAATGTCTCTTTGGATAGTGATGCTGAGCAAAAGAAAGATTTCATTGCCAGCCTTAAGAAAGAGGGCTGGAAAAGCAAGAAGCTGATGTTTGTTGACCATCATCTGTCGCATGCCTATACAGCGTTCTATTGCTCGCCTTTTAAAGAGGCTCTTGTTCTGACAATCGACGGCAGAGGCGACCTTAAAAGCCTTACGATGAGCATTGCTTCTGAGAGTGAAGGGATAAGGGAGATTGACTGGCTTAGCGAGCTGGACAGCCTGGGTTATTATTATGGGATAATCACAGCAGGGCTTGGGTTCAAGCCCCACAGGCATGAGGGAAAGATCACAGGGCTTGCTGCTTATGGGGACCCTGCCAAATGCCTGAGCGCAATGAAAAGCATGATCTCATGGGACAAGGAGAGGATCGTCTCAAACCTTGGAGACTGGTATAAGCCTTTTTTCAAGCCAACGCCGGACAACTTAGCGAGAGAGATAAGCAGCAACAAGAGGGAGGATATAGCAGCATCATGCCAGTATTGGCTGGAGCAGCTTGTTTGCAATTATATTAAGAGGTTCCTTAAGGAATATAATATAGGCAATCTATGCCTGTCAGGGGGAGTTTTTGCGAATGTAAAACTGAACCAGAGAATAAAAGACCTGCCTGGTGTTGAGAATGTTTATATACATCCCCATATGGGAGACGGGGGCGTTGGCACAGGGGCAGCGTTGTATGCGCTTTACCATAATAACGGGGAGCTTAAAAGGCCGCTTAAGAACGTATACTTAGGCCCTTCTTTCTCAAACGAGGAGATTGAGCCGGTGCTTAAAAAATTCGGGGTTTCATACCAGGAAGTTAATGATAAGGCCAGATTAGCTGCTGAGCTGCTGGAAAAAAACAAGGTTGTGGGCTGGTTCCAGGGCAGGATGGAGTATGGGCCCAGGGCTTTGGGAAACAGAAGCATACTTTTCCCTGCTATAGACCCTAAAGTGAATGATTTTTTAAATAAAAGGCTTCACAGGACAGAGTTCATGCCTTTCGCTCCTGTTACATTGTTTGATAAAGCCAGCCTCTTGTATTCAGGCTGGAAGAACAATCATATTGCAAGCAACTTCATGACCATGTGCTATGACTGCACCGATAAGATGAAAGATGAAACGCCGGCTGTTGTCCATGTTGACGGCACAGCAAGACCGCAAACCATCATAAGAGAGGATAACCCTGATTATTATGATGTCCTGAACGAGTATTATAAAAAGACCAAATTAGCTTCTATTATAAACACCAGCTTTAACGACCATGAAGAGCCTATCGTGTGCTCGCCTGAAGATGCCTTGAACAGCTTCCTTAAGGATAATGTTGACAGGCTGATAATAGGAGACTTTTTGGTGGAAGGGCAAAAGTCAAAATGAACGTAAAAGAGCATGGCATACCAAAGAACAAGTACAATCCCCATTCATGGATTCTCGGCAAACCTGAAATAGGGAAAGGCACATGGATAGGCGCTTTTACATTAATAGACGCAAAGTATGCATCTTTGAAAATAGGTAAGGGCTGTGACATATCAACAGGCGCGCAGATACTCACGCACAGCACAGTGAAGAGGTGCGTTTCAGAGAGGAAGTATAATAAGGCGGATGCAAAGCCAGTGGAGATAGGGGATTATGTTTCTGTTGGCACGAACGCTGTTATCCTTATGGGAGCCAAGGTTGGCCATCATTCTATTATAGCTGCAGGCTGTGTTGTGCCGGAAGGAATGAAAATCCCCCCTTATTCACTGGTTACCGGAGTTCCGGGAAAAATAAAGAAAAGTGTTAAGAAGGAAATAAATAAGCTAATGAAATAAATAATAAAATGAAAATCCCAATAACCAAGCCCTTTTTTGACCAGAGTGAACAGAAGGCATGTTTTGAGTCTATCAAGAACAGGTGGGTTTCCCAGGGGCCTAAGGTAGAGCAGTTTGAAAAAGAGGTTTCAGGTTATGCGGGCGCAAAGTATGGCATAGCAACAACATCCTGCACAACTTCATTGCATGTGGCTTTGCTTGCTATGGGCATTAAGCCTGGTGATGAGGTTATTGTCCCTTCATATTCTTTTATAGCAACAGCGAACTCTGTTTTGTATGCAGGCGCAAAGCCGGTTTTTGCTGAGATCAATGAAAAGAGCTATAATATCGAGCCTGAGAAGGTTGAGGAGAAAATAACAGAGAAAACAAGAATGATTCTTCCTGTGCATCAGGTTGGGCTGCCGGCAGAGATGGATAAAATAAATGATATTGCGGGGAAAAATAATCTCCTTGTGCTTGAAGATGCTGCCTGCGCGATTGGCTCAGAGTATAAAGGCAGGAAGATAGGCTCAATAAATACAACATGCTTTAGTTTCCATCCTAGAAAGCTGATAACAACAGGGGAAGGGGGCATGATAGTAACTGATGATAAAGAGGTTGAAGAGCTTTCACGCATTCTGAGAAGCCATGGGGCTTCCGTGTCTGACCTGCAGAGGCATAAGTCTGATAAGGTTATTTTTGAGGAGTATCCTTACCTAGGGTATAATTACAGGATGACTGATATCCAGGCAAGCATAGGAATCGAGCAGTTGAAAAAGCTTGATCTTATACTTAAGAAAAGAAAGGAGCTGGCCGTGAGGTATGATGATTTATTGGGCTCTTTAAGCTCGGTTGTTACACCCTTTGTGCCTGATAGCTGCAGGCATACATTCCAGTCATATATTGCCCGGCTGGACAATGCCAGCGTATCAAGGGATAAGCTGATGCAGAAACTGCTTGAAAAGGGCATTGCAACAAGGAGAGGCATTATGGCAATACATAAAGAGCCTTATTATGTTAAAAGGTTTGGAAAAATATCCTTGCCTGTTACAGAGGAAGCTGCTGATTCTACAATTGTGCTTCCTTTGTTCCCTGAGATGACAGAGGAACAGCAGGACTATGTTGTAAGCAACCTAAAGGAAGCGCTGGGCTAAGGAGGTTATATGAATAGAATAGGCATTATAGGCGGAGGGATTTCCGGACTTTCTGTTGCTTATAGCCTTAGCAGGCATGTTAAGAATATTGAGGTGTTTGAGAAAGAGCATGAGGTAGGGGGCATTATGCGCTCTGTTAAGCACAAGGGTTACTTATTTGACATAGGGCCTCATGGCATCCATACGAATAATGAGATTCTCCTTAAGAAGATAGAAGAAATCATGGATGGAGAGCTGATTTCCTATAACAAGTTCGCGGAGATAAAGTATAAGAATAAATATTACAACTATCCTCTTAAGCCCCTTAATGTTCTGTTAAGGATGAACCCGGTTTTTTCTATATGGGCAGGGCTAAACCTTCTCTATGTTAAGCTGAAGTATAAGCTGGTTAAGCCTGAGGACAGGAACGCAGAGGAATGGCTTGAGAACAGGTTTGGCAGGCCTCTTTACAGGGTTTTTTTCAAGGATTATACCATGAAAATATGGGGGGTGAAGCCAACAAAGCTTGCTGCAAGCTTTGCAAAACACAGGATACCTACTATCAGCATAATGGATATGATCAAGAAAGGGCTTCTAAGGATACAGGACCCTTTTGATACGGGGCACAGCTTTGCGCCCCAGGTTTATACTGTTTATTACCCAAGCAAAGGGGGGATAGGGGAATTTCCTAATAAGATGGCGAGTAAGATAAAAAATAATGGGGGCAGGATACACCTGTCTTCAGAGGTAAGCAGAGTTAACCTGAGATCAGACAGTGTGGTTTCTGTTGATTGCAAGGTCGGTAAAAAGCATGCAAGAAAGCCGGTTGATACGCTTATTTCCACGATACCCCTGCCTGAGCTGGTAAGGATGATCACTCCAAAGCTTGACAAAGAAACGCTGGAAGCAGCAGAATCGATCAGCTATAGGTCGCTGCTTGTGGTATGCATTATTGTAAAGAAAAGCAGGGTGTTTAAGCCATTGCATATATATTTTACAAACAAGATCTTTCATAGGCTCACAGAGCTTAAGAATTTCGGGAGGCATTTGTTCCCCAAGGAAGAAACCGGGCTGATGGCAGAGATAACCTGCGATTATGATGATGAAAAATGGAACTCAAACCAGGAAGAGCTCTGCAAGGAAGTGGTAAATGATATCACAGCCGAGGGCTTTATGAAAGAAGGGGATGTAAAAGATTGTTTTGTAATCAAGGTAAGGTATGCATACCCAAGGTATGGGGTTGGCTTTGAAGAGGCTTTGAACAAGATATACAAGCGGCTGAAAAGAATAAAAAACCTGTACAGCTTTGGCAGGCTGGGCATATTCAGGTATATCGACATGGATATCTGCATGGAACAGGGTTTTAGGATGGCTGATGAGCTTGTCAAGGGAAAACAAAAGGAAGGGCTGGATAGTTTTGATATTGAGAAGACGCTGTATATATGATTCTGTGGTTTGTATATAGTATATCAGGCTTCAGTCAGGGAATCATCTTTCTTGAACTTCATCCTCAGGGGGTTCTTCATCCATGCGATTATCCCCGGGATTGCAAAGCCCCAGTCAGCGAATATTAGATATAGAAGGGAAAAGATAACAGAGGAAGCTCTGCTTATGCCCATAAAGCCGAACAGGAAAATGATAGCAGCATCCCTTGTGCCTATGCCCGACACAGATATTGGTATGATCTCTATTATTGTTATTATCGGTATTGTAATGAGAATAAACCATAATGGGATATCTACATTGGCGAGCAGCGCAATATAATAAGCAAAGATGAAGCTTGCAAACCAGACAAAGAAGGTAATCAGGGTCGCCATAGCCAGCGTGTACATCTTGTAATTGGCGTTGATAAAGCTATGGTATATTTTGCTGAGGTTTTCCAATATGCTTTTGCTGTAATTCTTAGGCACAAAAAAGCTGACCATGTATGAGACAAACCTTCTTACAAAGTTTTTCTTAATAAGAAACAGCCCAGCCAGAATAATCACAATGAAAAGAATTGAGGCTATTATAATATAAGAAAAATCAGTTCTGAAAATAACCGAAAACGCAACAAGGCTGATAACAAATAATACCAGCAGGGTTAGCAGGTCTATCAGCCTGTCAAGGAATACTGATATCAGTGCTTCGCTTAGATTTTTGTTAGCTTCTTTCTTAACATAAAAGGCGCGCATTATATCCCCCACTCTGCCGGGAGTTATCAAGCCGGTGAAAAAGCCAAGGCACCAGATTTCGCATGAGCGCTTAAGGGAATATTCTATGCCAAGCATGTTAAGGATTAATTTCCATTTCAGGCCTTTTAGGAATATAAGAAAAATCAGGAAAAAAGGAACCGCCAGGAGGTATATTATCTTTATGTTCTTCACTGCATCAAGAATATTCTTTGCCCCGGTTGAGTATATGATATATACGAATATTGCAATGCCTATTACCGGCAGGAATGATGAAACATTTAATTTTTTCATTTCTCTTTGAATATTCAAAAAGTTTTATATATCTTGTGATAATGTTTAGGTATGAATGTCTATTTCAAATTTCTGGAAACTGCCCGGACATGTTTCCCCGCCCAAAGTTGAGAAAAAAACTGGCGGAGGATGTTATGGGTTGTATGAGCTTTGTATTGAAGATGCCAGGCTTAAGCCGCCCTGGGTCAGGGATGGTAACATTCTTCTCCCGGCGAGGGTTAATAGCAAAGGGCAGGGGACAGCTGAGGTAAGCCTGAAGGAAAGAAAGGGGCAGGTTCCCCTTTATTCTTCTGAGGAGGGGAAGTGGTTTTTAGATCCTGACAGATTGGTCAACTCCGTTATATATGAGGATTATTTCCCTAAGAAAACACCTTTGCTTGCCAAACTGCCATTCCCTTATTTTATTGTTCCCGGCTGGGTTAAGAACAGGCTTTATTTTCTGCTGCACTTAATGCACAGAAGAAGAAAAAAGAAAAGTTTTCCCCAATGGCCCATTGATAAGAGCGTTGATTATTTGAGATGGCTTTATATGAAAAGCATTGCCTTGAAATCCTGCGGCAAGATCCCTTATATACATTTCTGGCCTGGCGGTTCAGAGATGGCAGTCACGGTTACCCATGATGTGGAAACAGCTGATGGAATAAAAAACATTGAGCTTTTCAGGGAGATAGAGAGAAAGTATGATATAAAAAGCTCATGGTCAGTTGTTTCTCATAAATATAATCCTAACATAGGAAAGCTTAAGGAGCTGAAAAAGGAAGGCTGCGAAATAATAAGCCATGCCTATAACCATGACGGCAAGCTGGCCTTTCTTGGCGAGAAAGCTATGAGAGAAAGAATCACCTGTTCAACACAAAGGCTGAAAGAGCTTGATGTAAAAGGTTTCAGGGCTCCTATGCTGCAGAGGAATAAGCGTTTCTTTGAAGTGCTCCAGGATTATTTCAGCTATGACAGTTCAGTGCCTGACACAGAAACAGCCCCTTTGGTGAGAAGCACATCAGGATGTTCAACGGTGTTCCCTTTCTTCATTGGCAAAATGGTTGAGCTGCCTTTGACAGTCCCCCAGGACCAGACATTGATACATGGGATGCATCTTAGCAATGCAGAAATGTTTGAGGTATGGAAACAGAAGATCAGCTGGATAAGAAGGCTTAACGGCATTGCTGTTATTGACGTGCATCCTGATACCTATATCTCGGGCAACATGGATAAGTTAAGGGTATATGAAAAGCTGCTGAAGCATGTAAGCTCTGTTAAGGGAGCTTTTAATGAAACTCCTTCAGCGATAGCGGACTGGTGGAGGTCAAGGGACATGAGCAGTATCAAAAAGAAGGGCAAAGAATATAAAATCATAGGAGATTCAAGGGCAAAGATAGCTTATTTCAGGTAAAGATGTCAAACAAAGAAGTTATGCAGGCTTTTGATAAGACAGCAGGCCTTTATGACAGGACAGTGCACCGTTATTTCTCTTCAAGAAGGGCTGAAGTATTTGCTGAGCTCGGCAAGGGAAGGATCCTTGAAGTGGGGGCTGGGACAGGAACTGTCACTGAAAAGCTGGTTAAGAGAGGCAAGGTTGTTGCCTCTGATATTTCTTTTAATATGTTAAAGAATATTGGAAAAAGGCTTAAGATACCTTTAGCGCAGTTTGATGCAGAACATTTTCCTTTTAAGAAAGGGGCTTTTGATACTATAGTGTCCGGGGAGACCATATATTACCTTGACAATCCTGAGAGGTTTTTTAAGGAAGCGTTTTATGTTCTAAGGAAAGGAGGGGTTTGCGCTGTGTCCAGCACAAACAGGCTATGGGATTTCCTGAACACTCCCAGGAGCTGGATGATTAATCTTATCAACAGCTCAAGTCTGCTTAGCAAGGCTGCGAAGGCTGTTAATTGGGATTATGGCTGGGCTGATGAGAAGCAGTTTTATGGTTTTTATGAGAAGAAGATCAAGCAGATGTTTAAGCAGGCTGGGTTCTCCGATATAAAAACAAAGCCTGTGGTAATATTCCCTTTCTCAAAGCTTGACAGGTTTAACAGAGAGCTTGAGAAGACATTCTTAGGAAAAGTCTCACTCGGCAAGGTTGTCTGGGGAAGGAAGGGATAAGAAACTAAGAATAAGAGATTCTGAGGGAAATAGAAGGTTAAATTTGTTAATGAGTAGTATTAAACATAATTGGAATAAATAAAAAAGAAAGAAGGAAAAGATCTTCAACGGCAAGTATTATTAACACACTTACAGGAAAAGGTAACTACAGCTTCACAATCTATACCAATTGTTTGAAACCAATACTTATTTACACAACCATATCCACAAGTAGCGACACATTCATTATCATTTTTACAGAATTCTTGATTATCTATGTATTCTTGATACTGGTCTGCATCAAATGATAAACCACCTTCCTTATATCTTCCATAAGACACTTTAATAAAATTCCAATCTGAAGAACTTGTATTTATATCTACTTCTTCAATGAAAGCATAATCAATATATGTTGTATAATCTTCGTTCCATCTTTTCAATTCTAAAGCCAAAAAACTCGCCCCATCATATAATCTAAACCTAACTTTCTTTGATGTGTTTCTATATATTAAGTTAGCACGAAAAGCACCACCGCCCTTATGCTCCAAATCTTTTAGCTTCAACGATGTTCCATTAAGTATATAATCATTAGTTTCATTATACTTTTCTTTTGTAATATAAAAACCGTAATCAATATCAACAAAATCAATAGTCTTCTCATAATTATATTATATAAGAAATGTAATATATAAACTTATTCTTAGGGGAAAATCTTTTTTGTGCAAAACCGCAAAGTTAATGAAAATTATTAAATCTATCTATAAATCAAACAAAACGCACCATTTAAGAGAAATCAGAGCATATCAAACGCTATCGCACCACAACAAAATAAGAATAAATATTTAAAGAAAACAGCATTTTCCCTCTCTATGTTTCTAGAATCTTTCTGGAAGAAATTAGATAAGTATACCAGGCTGGCTTTCCTGGTTATTATAATAGGCACACTGCTGAGGTTTACCATATCCTTTTTTGTGCATGTTACAGGCGACCCCTGCTGGGTTATCTCAGTGTCAAGGTTTATTGCCGATAACCTCAGGGTTCCCTTACTTGAGCCCTTAGGCAGGCCGGTGTTCTGGGCACCGCCCATGTTTCATCTTATTGCAGCCTTCTTCTATAAGGTTTCAGGCATCTTTGGAAGAAATATAGCAGAGTTTTCAGTTAACCTTGTCTCCCCTCTATTCGGAAGCTTAACATTGATATATGCTTTCCTGTTTACAAGGAAGCTGTATAATTCCAGAATTGCATTCTTTGCCACAATCTTTGTTGCTTTCATCCCTTTGCATATCTACATGAGCGCAATACCTTACCAGGATGCAGCAGTATGCTTTTTCGTGCTTGCATCTGTTTATTATCTGTTTGAAAAGAAAGCCTTTGTTTCAGGGATCTTTGCCGGCTTATCTCTATCAACAAAATATACTGCAGTGTTTGTTGTTCCGTTGCTGCTCTTCCTGGCATTTTTAAGGTTTGGGAAGAATAAAAAGGAGCTTGTGAGAATCCTGTTATTGCTTCTTATAGCCACTTCAATATTTGGATTATGGTGGTATGCAAGGAACTATGTTGTTCTAGGCAATCCTGTCTGGCCTTTCCTTGACTCGGTTATAGGCCAGGACAAGGGGATAGACCCTAACTTTTTCCATTTTACAGAGGCTAATGTTGAGCTAAAGAATCTTCTTAAGCCTGACTTTCTCTGGAGGATATATCTTTCAATGTATGGTGTTCCGGGAGCGGGCAATGCCCAGAACCTTACCTTCCTTAAGCTGCCTTTCCTTAATGTTTTGCTTGGCCTATGGTTTTTAGGCACTTTTATCTTCACAGTTCCTTTTATTTTCTATCTGATAGGCATAAAGCTAAAGGATAAAAGAAACTGGATGCTGATTGTCTGGTTCCTTTCCTTTTTCAGCTTTGCAATCTTTAACAAGGTTATGAACGATCTTGTCTATATCAGGCATTCAATGCCTTTGTTCATACCCCTTGGTATAATGTGGGCAATAGGATTAAACAAACTTGTCTCTAATAAAAAAGGTTTATTCAGGCTGGCTGTGTTCATGCTCATTGGGTTATGTATTATAGGGTTCTCAGCTGTTGAGCTTGTTAAAGCTGTTGTGGTAAGTAGGACATGGGGCTCTTATGAAGAGGATTTTAACTGGCTGGAGAATAATACAGCTAAAGATGCTGTTATATTGGTTCCAAGGGGTGATTGTTATGCATATAATTTCAACAGGTATACATACAGCTTCTATGGAAGGCCCTATATTGACTCTGTAGACAAGATTAAGGAGTATAATATCTCTTATATCTGGGTAAACCAGAAGATTGACTTCTATGGGCCTGATGAAAAGGGCTTCTCAGCAGCCTACCCTGATGACTTCATGGACATAATCAGGGGCTACAGCCTTGTTTACAGTAATAATAAGACTTCTACTGAGGTTTATAGGGTTGATTAGTTTTAGGGTTTTAAATAATAATTGGTTTCAGAAAGTTATAAAAATATATAAAGATTGAAGTTTCATAATATTAGTTTTGGGGAAAATGATTGAGAAAAAGAGGAAAATGTTTCTGATTATAGGATTAGTTAGTTTGTTCTTTGTTATAAGTGGGTGTGAAGAATTACAAGAAAATAATATCTCTGTAGAGGATTTTCAAATAAATCATTCTATGAAAGACCTGATTATAAAGACAGATAAAACTGTTTATAGTCAAAATGAATATGTTTATTTTGTGATTTATAATGGATTTAACAAGGATTTGGTACTTGGTGGGGTAACTGGATGTGGAGGAGATGTATATATTATATCTCAGTTTAATGGTGTAGAATGGGATGATTTTTTTCTCTCTTACGGAAATTGTGAGATGGAGATTATAAAGAATATTAAATCTAAGGAAAAATTACTTTCAATATGGGATCAAAAAATATATCCTAATATGTATACGCGTAAAAAAACAATTGCTGGTAAAGGAATATACAAAATCAAGGTGGACTATATTTATATGAATTATAAAGGTAACCCTGCTCTTGTTAGAGTCGAATCGAATGAGTTCAGGATAATATAAAATGGGGTTTAATGAAAAAATAATAAACGTTGGGATTGTTTTAATAATCTTAAGACTTTCTATGCAATAAATGACAGCGTAAGAACCCTAATAAACACAACAAAGACCTAAACAAACCTTTTGCACTCTTAACCATAAACAATCTTTTTTATTTTATAATCAACTCCTAACCTTTCAAACATATTTACTATCTCCTCCTGCTCACTTTTAGCCACCATGACCGCCCCTTTGCCTAATAAAATTATATCCTTGTCATCAGCAATGCCTTCATATTCTTTTATAATCTTCTTCTTACCCTTGCGATACCATGATTTTCTTCCATGGAATATCTGTGAAATCCTGGTTTTAATTTTAGGTTCTTTTGAGGAAAACTCATAGATAATATATTGTTCTAAACCAATTTTATCTATTGGAAAAATCATAAAAGCATTTGAGTAGATTACTTTACCTTCTTCAATCATTTTTTCAATCAAAGTTTTGTCCTCATCATTTATTTTACTTCCTTGGTATTCAATATGTACCTTGACTCCGTTTCTAGAACCAAGGGGTAATAATTGATCATTAATTTTTCCCACGATTTTTTCATTAGACTCTCTCCTATTCAAAATTATAAATAAATCCAAATCTGAATGTCTTAGAGAATAATTGCCTCTTGCAACAGAGCCATATAATATAACGATTGATATATCTTTTATTTTGAAGAATTTCTTTTTCAGTTCCTCAAGTGTTTTTTCAAATTTATTCATAGTAACTTAATTGCTGATTCTGCTAATTTCTTTAACGATTCAAATTTCTCAGAATTCTCTCCTCTATAAGCTACTTTATTCCTAAGATCCCTATCTACTTTGTCATATAGTTCTGCGAACTCAGAAGGAAATATATTGAAGTATTCTTTCACCTTTCTAAATCTGTTTTCATGGTTAAAGGAATGTTCTTTTTTCTCTTTGAATAAAATATATTCTATTACATTAACTGAGCAATAAAAATAGTTCTGAGCGCTTACAATCATATTAGCTGTCTTCTTGTTTGTATCTGATTCTTCCTGCATTTTTTTGTAAAACTCTTCACCCACTTTTAAATGAGATTTTGCAGCTTCTTTATGGATTTCACCAATCATTTTATCATCTAATTAACAAGTTAAACAGAAAAGATATTTAAATATTTCTGTTTAATTTATTAAACCTTTCTATTAGTCTTAGGTAAACAAAGTATTCCAATATACATAATAACAGAATTATCAAAACAATCAGCCAGCCATATACTTTCTTTGGCTTTTCAGGAGTTATCTTTTCTTCTTAAGTTTAAGCAACTCTTTATGGTCTTTTTCTTCTTTTCTTTGTAATTTTCTCATAACCTTTTCAAATCCTTTTTCCTTTTATCTTTTCTTCACCTAAATACAGGTTATACAAATATATCGTTATACTGACACATTTTACCCCTAAATATTAGGTTATACTGACATATTTCTTAATAAGCGGCTTATTTAACTTAACCCCAGCGTTCTATGCAGCAGAATACCAGTTAATGACCTTCCAAGCGATAAATGACAGTGTAAGAACCCTAATCAACACAACAAATACCTGATTAAATAAAGTCCTTTAAACTCAAAGGATATAAGTTCTGAGCTACTGGAAGAAGCCTTTTTCTATTGATTAAACCAAAAACTATATAAATGTCGAATAAATATCATATAAATGCCAATTAAATACTATTAAACATATATATAACCGAAGGAGGGCTCTAAAATGGAAGAACATAATATCACAACAGTATCTATACCTAAAATACTGGCTGAGAAGGTTAAAAAGAGGATAGAAGGCACAGGATTTAATTCTATATCAAGCTATATAACCTATATCCTAAGGCAGATAATCTCTGAATCAGAGGATTCTGAGAAGAAGGAAAACCCTTTCAGCAAAGAGGATGAAATCAAGGTTAAAGAAAGGCTAAGAAGCCTGGGTTATCTGGACTAAAATGGACAAGCCAAACATTATTTTTATATTGGTTGATGGTGTAAGGCATGATACGATAAAGGATATGCCTTTTTTCTCAACCTTACAGGGTACATTGTTCAACAGGATGTTTGCCTATGCGCCATACTCAATAGCATCCCTGCATTCTATTTTCACAGGCAAGTATGGAAAAGAGACAGGGGTTGATAATTATTATGGAGCGCCTAATTTCAGGAAAGAATGCAGGACATTGCCCCAGTTTCTTAAAGAGCATGGCTATTTCACCATAGGGGATGCAATGAATGATATGGTTATCCCAGGGCAGGGTTTTGATGTGTTAACAATACAGAAAGGTTTTGAAGAAGAGAAGGTGATAGAGAACGCAGAAGAGATGATAGCAAGGCACAAGAATATTCTGAACACAGTAGAGGATATAAAAAAGCCTTTGTTCGTTTATCTCCACTGCAGCATTGTCCATAACCTTATTGTTAAGAATGTTGTCAAGAAATACACAGACACC
Source organism: Candidatus Woesearchaeota archaeon (assembly GCA_002687795.1). Taxonomy (GTDB): domain Archaea; phylum Nanobdellota; class Nanobdellia; order Woesearchaeales. Next base: position 66,177 of record NZBG01000034.1, on the reverse strand, counting down.
AGCGAGGAGTATTTCAGCAACAGGGAAGGCAACCAGAAGATGTTTTCCTCGTATGTCAAGGAAGCTGATGCTTACCTGAAATCAATCTTTGATGAGCTGGAGAAAAAGGGCCTTATTGAAAACTCTGTGATAATCCTTGCATCAGACCATGGAACAAGCACAGGGGAAAGGGCAGGGGAAAAGGTGTATGGCAGCTTTTGCTATGATTATACGCTGAACACTTTTGCATTGTTTCTTAATAAAGAAAGATTTCCTGAGCTGGAAGTAAGCAAGCTTGTAAGGAGCGTGGATATAATGCCCACTATCCTGGATATGCTGAAGATAAATTTCAATGAACAAGAGTTCAGGGGCTCAAGCCTGATGCCTTTCTTAGGAAACCCTGATGAGAAGAGCAGAATAGCATTTTCTGAGACAGGCGGCTTAGGAGGGCCTGCGCCTTCCCCCAAGAAGCCGAACGTGAAAGCAATAAGGACTGAAGACTGGAAGCTTATTATCAACACCAGCACCAATAAGAGAGAGCTTTATGACATGAAGAACGACCCGGACGAAAAGAATAATCTTGCAGGGAAAGGGCTTGACATAGAAGAAAAGCTATGGCCTTTGCTTGAAAAAGAAATGTAGAGTGATTTTATCATGAGCAAGGTTTTTATTTTTGGAATTGACGGAGCACCGCCTGAACTTATCTTTGGCAGATGGAACAATGAACTGCCGAACATAAAGAGACTTATGGACACAGGAGCTTATGCTAAAGTAAACAGCACAATACCTCCTTCTACAATAATAGCCTGGAATTCTATGTTGTCAGGGAAGGATGCAAGCCAAATAGGAGTGTTCAGCTATACATACAAAGATGAGGATGGAAATTCAAGATTAGCCAATTCAGGAAGCATAAAATGCAAACTGCTTTGGGACATCCTGGGAGAGCAGGATAAAAAGAGCATTGCCTTGTATGTGCCTTTGACCTTTCCTGTAAAGCAGGTAAACGGCTGCATGGTCAGCGGGTTCTTGACACCTGGTGTTGAGAGCGACTGCGCTTATCCTGAAAAGATAAGAGAAAAAATAATCTCTAAAGGAAACCCTGAGATTTTCTTTGACGTTGCGGTTGGCTTAGCAGGCCATAAGTCCCTTGATATAAGCACTCTGCTTGAGAGGACTTATGAGATGACTGATATGCAGATAGAGCTTTTAAAAGACCTTCTTGCCAATGAGTCATGGGATTTCTTCATAAGTGTTATGATAGGAACTGACAGGCTGCAGCATATGCTCTGGAGGCATTTTGATGATACACACAGAAGATTCATCAAAGACTCACCTCATAAAGATGCCCTGAAAGACTATTACATTTACCTTGATAAAAAGCTTGGCGAGATAATGGAGCTGCTTGATGATGATACAATTATTATCGTTGCCTCAGACCATGGGATGTTCAAGCAGGAAGGGAAAATCAATATCAACAACTGGCTGGCAAAGGAAGGCTATCTTGTCCTTAAAGAAGGCATAGACCTAAGCGAAAAGAAGAGGTTTGACACAAAGTTTGTGGACATGGACAAAACAGTTGCATACGGCGGCGGCGCATATAATGCAAGAGTCTATATTAACAGAAAGGTTGTTGGCGCAGACTATAATAAAGTAAAGAAGGAGCTAATAAAAAAACTGGAGAACATCCCAAATGACAAAGGAAAAAAGCTTGACACAAAGGTTTATTCTTCTGAAGATATCTACAAAGATCCATCCAGCAGAGAATGCCCTGACTTAATAGTTTACTTTGATGAGCTAAGATGGGCCTCAAACCCTGACCTTGGCCAGGAAGGCCTATATTCATGGGAAAGTGCGGTGGGCGCAGATAACGCAGGCCATTCGAGGCAGGGCTGTTTCATAATAAGCGGAAAATGGGTTGCCTGTAAAGGGCAAATAGATGATATTGACATAAAGCAGGTAGCGCCAACTATTTTGAGGCTATTAGGCCTGAAGATTCCGGATGATATAACCGCAAAACCAATAGAGGTGACAAAATGACGCACTTCTATGAATCAACATTAATAGACACAACAGACGGTTTCCAGTGTAAGTCATATGGAAACGAGCATCCTGAAGGCTATGTAATCGTTAAGCCAAAGTATATCCCCAAGGAAGCAATAGAGGGAGAGGGCCTGAAATACAGGTTTTTGTTTGAGAAATGCCTTGTGAGGTTTAATCTGTTCGCAGAAAAAGAAAAGCTCGTTAATTACTTAGAACAGTTCAGAAAAAAGTTTCCTGGCTATATCTATGATTCTCCTGTCCATAAGAACTGGTTCTTTGTTGTTCCAAAAGAAAAGATAAAGACTGTCCATGACGGAAGGAAAGGTTTAGGCGAATTATTAAAAGTGCCTAAGAAAGACCTGGATGAATACCTAACACTGGTAAGGGAATTGGTTGATTTTCTGTGTAGGAGCGGAGTAAGCCCTGATAATTTAGGCATAACACATTCCACTTTAATGGCCAACTACACTCCCGGGGAGTCAGACATAGATATCATTATTTATGGAAAAGAAAACGGCTGGAAAATTCTTGATTACCTTAAAACAGCAGCGCATGATAAGCTAAAATGGAAAACTGATGAAGAATGGGCTGAATATTATAAAGAACATAAGACATCAGAGTCATCCCATTTTACAGAGAAGGAGTATGTAAAGCATATGGGAAGGAAAAGGTATGAAGGCACTTTCGGAGGAACTGTCTTTACATTGTTTACTGTTGAGGAGCCGGATGAAACATGGTTCAAATGGGGTGAGGAAATCTATGAACCAGTTGGAACAGCAACAATAAGGGGAAAAGTCATAGACCATTACAACAGCCATGTAAGGCCTGGTTATTATGAGATAGAAGAAGGGGAGATAGTTGAAGGAGAGAGTGAAGCCCTAAAGCTTAACAAGGAGATTCCTATAAAGAGAATTGTAACATATTCTATACCTTTCATACAGCAGGCGCTTAAAGGAGAACGAGTAAAAGCATGCGGCCTGCTTGAGCTGGTAACAGCAAAGGATGGGAGCAGATATTATCGCGTTGTTGTTGGCTATTTTGATGCCTATCTAACTGACAGAAGAGAGAAAGAATACATAAAAGCAGAGGTTGAATAATATGCACTTCTATGAATCATCAATCATAACAACAAAGGACGGCCTGCATTGCCAGGTTTATGGGAATGAGCATCCCATGAGCAGCATACTTGTAAAGCCAAAGTATATTCCCACAGGCAAGATTGAGTCAGATGCACTGCAATACAGGTTCATCTCAGGGAGAAAGATGAACAGGCTCAACCTCTGGATTGACAAGGCAAAGCTGAAAACATATATTGAGCAGTTCAAAGAGGCATATCCGCATTATATGCTTGAAAGCCCCCAGCATACTGAGGAAAGGCTTTTTTTCACAGTGCCTGTTGATGATATAGAAAGAATATATTTCCCCAGGAGAGGTCTTTCAGAGCTTATGGCAATGCCAAAGGAAGCGCTTGATGAACACCTTAAGACTGTTCATGAGCTCGTGAGCTTCTTTATAGGAAGCGGCCTGAGGATAAAGGACCTTGGCATAACATACTCAACCCTAATGGGGCATTACATGTCAAACATATCAGATATAAACATTGTGGTCTATGGCAAAGAGAACTTCTGGAAGCTTATGAAATACCTTGAGACAGCAGAGCATCCTTCACTGAAGTGGAAGACAGACGAAGAATGGCTGGATTTCTATAAGAAAAGGAACAGGTTTGGGATATTCAGCGAGGATGGTTTCCTGCGCATAATGAGGAAGAGGAAATCAGAAGGATATTTTAATGGCTGCCTTTTTGTAATCTTTGCGACTGAGAAGGAAGAGGAGGTCTGGTTCAAATGGGGGGAAGAGCAATATTCCTCATTAGGGTTAGCAGCCATTGAAGGCATTGTAACAGACAGCCATAACTCTATTGTAAGGCCTGGATGTTATGATATAAAGGATGCAAAAGTAATAGATGGCAACGGCTTAAAATTAGAAGGCATAAACAATAAGATAAAGAAGATTGTATTCTATTCAAGGGATTATGCAATGCTTGCTCATCCTGGGGAGAAGCTTAGGGCATGCGGAATCCTTGAGAAAGTCAGCGCTAAGAATAAAGAGAATTATTACAGGCTTGTGGTGGGATATTTTGATGCTTATGTTGATGAAAGAAGGGAGAAGGAATTCATAAAGCCAGTTGAAAATGAATGATAATATTAATGGGCTAATAAAAGAAGACGCCTCTTTGCATAAAGATTGTAATCTTTGCAGTGAATCTTCACTGAAAGTTGGGCAAAGAACAGATTACGGAGCTGTTATTGTTTTCAGGATAGGCAGCTCTGCTGAAGACAGCTGGTTTGCCACTTTGTCCCCTAAAACCGGCGGAGACCCTGAGCAGGATTTTACTATACAGCTAATGCCCCAGGCGCATCTGACCCATTTCTGCCAGGTAAGCAATTACCCTAAACTGGCTGAAAACTATGGAACAGCTTTCTCTAAGGTATGCAATGCTATGGCCGGGCTCATGGCAGCTGAGAATAAAGGGTTTAAGGTAACATCAGAGTCAAAGGAAGATGCAGTTTCCATGGCAACCTATGGAAAATGCACAAACTGGAAAGAAAAGAAAGAGCATCTTCATATCAAAGTATTTCCTTTCAGGGGAGATATAGGCCAGCCTTATACAGTGGACAGTTCCTTTGGAAGAAAAGAGGTGCATAAGGACTCAGGAACAGGTGAAGAGTTTGTGAAGATGAAGCCTGTCAGAAAGGTAATGATTGGCAAAGAAAGATTCGAGAAGTTAGCAAATCAATTAATCTCTTTATTAAACATAAAATGAAAATCGATCTTCATATACATACGGATAAATCAGATGGCACTTTTACGCCTGAGCAGGTGGTTGACAGGGCAGTTGAAAGGGGAATGAAAACAATTGCTGTCACAGACCATGACACAGTTAGCGGTATAGAGCCTGCTTTAAGGCATATAACAAAAAATAATATAGGGCTTGAGCTTGTTCCGGGCATTGAGTTCGGCTGTGATGAGAAAGAACTGGGTTTTGTTAATGTTCATATTATAGGGTTGTTTATTGATTTCAGGAATAAAAGACTGCTTGAGCTGACAGATAAGATAAGGCAGGACAGAATAAAGCAAAAGAAAGAAATCATCAGAAAACTGAATGAGTTAGGCTTTGATATAACATTTGAGGAAGTGAGCAAATCAGTGAAAGGCTCTTTCGGAAGGCCTCATATCGCAAGGCTTTTGTTAAAGAGATACCCAGATAAATTCTCCACTATTAAGGATGTGTTCGACCAGTATATAGGAACCGGAAAGCCTGCTTATGTTGAAAGAACGCTTAAGATAAGAATGAAAGAGGCGATAGATGTTATCAAGGCTGCCGGAGGCCTGTGCTTTCTTGCGCATCCGGGGGTATATTCCGACAAGGATGCAGCAGAGTTGATAGACCTTTTTATTAAGAATGGCGGTGAAGGTATTGAGACTTATTATCCTTATGATGTTATAAACAAAACTCCCAAAGAAGAAAGCATAGCAAAAAACCAGCTCTTTAAATCAATTGCAGAAAAGAGGAACCTTCTGGAATCAGGAGGAACAGACTTTCATGGGGATATAAGGGGGGATATAGGGAGCTTGGATGTTGATAAGGATATCCTGACAAGGATTCATGCCAGGCTGTAGTTTTTGACAAACTATCCAAAAAATATATAAACAAATCTTTAATCTTTTTAGTATATGACAGAACCAATTTCAGTATTAAAAGAGAAGTGCAGGATAAGGGGATGGGAAGAGCAGAAACATCCTTTATACCAGAAATATTTTATTAGGAAAATATCTATTTATATCACCAAACTTTTCCTGTACACCTCTATTACAGCTAACCAGGTCACTGTCTTTCATATATTGATAACCCTTCTTGGCGCAGTCCTCCTTTTCTTTGGGACATTGGAATATATGCTGATAGGGATATTGCTTATGAATTTCGGTTTTATCCTTGACACAGTGGATGGCGAGATCGCAAGGTACAGGAAACAGACAAGCATCCTTGGAGTGCATATTGATGAGATATCTCACCAGTTTCTTCCCAAGTTCATGTATTTTGGGATAGCGTTTTCTGTTTTTCTGAATACAGCAAAAATCTCAGCCCTTATCTTCGGGTTTCTGGCTGTTGTGTTTTCAGCTTCGGTGGTGTTCATGGCCCTTACATGGACCATAGTGAACAAGAGGCTTGAAGCAATCAAGAGTATGGAAGACAGCAAGGAAGGTATTAATATCAGACAAAACACAAAAAAAGAGAACAAGCTTTCAAAGATTGGCGAGGCAACCGGAAAGTTTGGCTTTTTGTATAAAATCAGCGAGAAGATGAACTTTTTATGGGTCTGCCCTTATGATAAGCTGATTATATTGCTGCTGATAATCCTGGAATACATTAATAAGTCTGTCATGCTTGTCCCAAGATGGAGCTTTTTATACTGGTTTTTAGTGGTATATGGCTCTTTTTTTACTTTAAACCAGCTGGCTTCCTTTATCATACATGCCAAGTCAAACACTGCCCAAAAATATTATGAAAGGCTTTTTGGCAGGGATCATAATGTTTAGATCGGTTTAGAGCTTAAAATTTATTAAAGGTGATACAAAAATGATGTTTTTGAGAAGGATAAGGAACGTGTACTATCTCCTGAAGGAGAGAGGCCTGGGGTTTACATACAGGCATTTAAGATACTGGCCTTTGTATATGAGGCATAATAAGAGAATTGTTGATATGTTCTATAAAAAAGTTCCAATGCCTTATTATATTGAGATTGAAATCAGCACTTATTGCGATCTTCGTTGTATAGAATGCGAGCATACATACTGGGATGAAAAGCCAAAGCTGATGAGCCTTGACGAGTACAAGAAGATAATAGACCAGATACCTTCGCTAACCTGGGTAGGCTTTAGCGGCATAGGCAACAACCTTCTCAACAAAGATTTTCCAAAGATGCTTGAGTATTCAAAAAAGAAGGGGCAGTATACAGAGATATTCGATTCTTTCTGTAAAATGACTCCTGAAATCCTGTCAAAAATCTTTGATGCAAAAATTGATAAGGTTTATGTTTCAATGGACGGGACAACAAAAGAAACCTATGAGAAAATCAGGGTTGGCTCTAATTACGAAACAGTGGTTGAGAATATAAAAAATTTCACCAGAGAGAAAAAGAAGAGAGGCACAAAGCTGCCGTTGATTGCATTCCATTATATTGTGAATAAGATCAACCAGCATGAGATGGAGGATTTTGTGAGGCTAATCGCCAGAATCTGCCCAAAAAATGAGCATATACAGTTTACAAACAACCTTCATGAATTTGAAGAGATTAAGGATATCAATACAAAGATAACCAAGGAGCAGATAAAAAGGGTAGATAAAGTTGGCGAAGAATGCAAGCAGACAATCCTATGGAACCTTAACACAAAGGCTGACTGCAATAAGGTAACAATGAACAACTGTATTGCATGGGCAATGCCTTATATATTTGTTACCGGGCATGTTATACCATGCTGCGCTGAGAATGAGGCAAACAGGAGAGAGTTCCAGAAAAAGACCAGCATGGGCAATGTTTTTGAAACACCATTTAGAGAGATATGGTACGGGAAAAAGTTCACAGCATTAAGAAAAATGCTGAGATCAGGGCAGACCCCTAAAGTCTGTGAAGATTGCCCGGTATATCAAAAATGCGAGAATAGGAAGTGTTAAAATTGTTCTTGATTATGCTTATAGTTATAGTCGGGATTATTTACGGCCTGTCGATGAAGGGCATAATTACTTCTAATGACGGAAGCCTGTTTGCTTTGGTGAGGGCGATTGTTGAAAAGAAAAAATTAGCTATCAATGATTTCACAAAGTATACAAAGGAAATAGACTATGCTAAAATAGGAGATAATTATTATACAGACAGGCCGCCTGGTTTGGCTTTTGCAGCGGTTGTGTTCCATTATCTTAGGCTTCCGGTAACTCTTGTTTCATGGCTTTCCGGGATATTTTCTTGTGTGTTGGTGTATCTTATAGCGGAGATGCTGGTTAACAGCCCTTCAATATCTTTTGTAACAGCGCTTATTTTCGCCTTCAGCACACTGAACTGGAGATACAGTGTTGTGTTCTTTATACATTCTTTGTCAACCTTCCTTATACTGGCTGCTGTCTATTGCCTGTTGATAGGGCTAAGTCCTGTATTTGCAGGAATAATAATAGGGCTTGCTGCAATGGTTGAATACACCAATGTTATGTATCTGGGAGGAATCGTTCTCTCTAAACTGATTTTGGGAGATTTCTGGTCAACACCTTACCTGGTTATTGGCTTTGTTATAGGCATTGCACCTCTTTTCCTCTATAACAAGATATGTTTTGGCTCTCCTTTCACAACATCTTACAAACACAGCGCATTCTTTAAATGGTCAAACTCGCCTTTCACAACATTTGTCACGCCAATCTTTTCAGGAATAACCGGGCTGCTTTTCTCTATAAAGAACGGCGGCATCTTTGTGATCAGCCCTGTGCTGATATTCGGGGTTATTGGCTTTTATTACCTTCCTTTGGAGTTTCTTGTTATGTTTGCTCTTCTCTGCCTTCCTTTGTTCCTTCTTATCTCAAAGCATAAAACCTGGTGGGGAGGAGATGCAAGAGACCATAGGTATATTGCATCAATGCTGCCATACCTGGCCATACCTTTGGCGTTGTCAATAAAGAATCTTGTATACCTAAGGCCTGTTATTTTTCTCCTGGCGGTCTTCTCTTTGCTTATGGTGATGGCTAAGACAGCTGCGTTTACGGTTTCCATGAAAGATATAGAAAAGATCGGCGCTGCTCCTGCTGTTAAGAAGTGGAACCTGTTCAGCTTCCTGAGGCTGAAGTATGCAAGGCAGCTGTCTAAGCTGCTGCTAAAAGGCGTGTTTGTGCGTAAATCAGCATTCAGTTCAGAAGCCAGCTCATCGAAAGGTTTTTTAATGGAGAAGTAAATCTATGTTCTGGAATGAAATTAAGAGATATAATCTATTTGATGAGAGTAAGGCAGTGGTATAAGAACCTGGTAATATTTTTATCTATAATATTCGCCAGTGAGCTTCTAAACCTTGTTGGACTGGAAAAGACTTTCTATGGCTTTCTGGCACTTTGTTTTATTTCGTCTGTGAATTATATAATCAATGATATAGTGGATATAAAGAAGGATATCAACCATCCTGAAAAGAGGTTAAGGCCCCTGGCTTCAGGAAAGATAAAGGTTTGGCAGGCGATAATACTGGCAATAACATTGTTTATTGTATCCCTTGGCATAGGGATATCCTTATCAGGATATTTCCTGCTGTTTATATTGTTCCTGTTCCTGGTTACACAGCTTTATTCTTTCTTTCTCAAGAAAGAGCCTTTTGTTGATATTATAATAATAGCAGTCAACTTTGTGGTAAGGGCTGCTTCAGGGGTGTTTGTTATAATGGTTGATGGCATGCCCTGGCTAAGGCTGTCCCCCTGGCTTATCATCTGCGTGTTTTTTCTTTCCCTGTTTATCTCTATAGGGAAGAGAGAGGCTGACCTGGTTTACCTTGGGGAGAAAGCAGTCTCGCATAAAGAGGTCTTCAGCTTTTATACAAAGCCGATCACAAAATCATTGATGGTTATTTCCACAAGCCTGCTGATCATGTCTTATTCACTGTACAGCTTCTTAAGCATAAACCAGTACCTTGTGCTTACTCTTCCATTCGCGCTTTATGTGATATTCAGGTATTTGTACCTTATCGAGAAAGGCTCGGAAGTTACAAGGCATCCTGAGAAAGTGTTCTTTGACATAAGGATGATGATAGGAATAGTCCTATGGCTTGCATCCAGCTTTTTGATAGTGTATTACTGACTTAGAAGGTTCATTTTCTAACGAGCTTAAGCCTTTTCTCAAAAAAGGTGACAGCATGCACTGCAAGGCCTGACTTCCTGCAGTAAAACTTTGCATCTTTGAGATTCCTGAGAAAATCCTTCTTAGAATCAAGGTTAAAATCCTCCACAGCAGCAAAGGCATTCCCTATCTCTCTGCCGGTGTGCGCATCAGAGCCAACGCCTTTCAGATACTTGTTCTTAATGGCAAACTCTTTAGCCATTTTATTTGAGGCAGATAAAACAGTTCTGGAGTTAAAGACCTCTATGATATCAGGCTTAATCCTGGAAAGGGCTGATGTTTTTATTGTTTCCCTCCTTAATGAATCAAAGGGATGGGGAACATATAAAACAGCATCCTGCTCCCTTATCCTGTCTATTGTGGCATCAATATCCAGCCCGGAAGGTATTTCATTGTTTAAGAAAAGAGCTGTTATCTCTCCCTGGGAGGTGTTGATCTCTTCCCCAACTATGCAATCTTTGAACAGCTTTCTGTACTGAAGCGCGCCTTTAAGAGAATTATGGTCAGATATAACAGGGATAATCCCTTTTCTTGAGCAGAGCTTGCTTATTGTTTTAAGCTCAAGCAAGCTGTCCCTGGAATACTTTGTATGCACATGTATGTCTATCTTTATCATAATTATGAAAAATGGTTATGAAAAGAGCTTTAACAGCTTTAATATTCCCTGTTTTGCGGAAAACCTATGGGTTGTTCCTATGCGCTTATCAAGCTGTTTATAGTTTTTAAGATACCAGTCATAGGTATCTTTAAACATTCTCTCGTTGCTGTCTTTTGGCTTCCATCCAAGAACCTTCTTTGCTTTTGACACATCGAACACATATTCCTTGTCAACCGTTTTATAATGCCATTCTGTCAAAGGTGATAAGCCAATCTTATCAAGCACCTGCAAAATGAGCCTGGTCAGCTCAGCGTTTATGGTTACAAACCTTGACTTGCTTTTTGCATACCTTACCAGTTTCTTAAGGTCCCCCTTGAAAGTTCCGTATTCTTCAGCGCCTATATTTAAGAATAAGCCAAAGCCCTTCTTGCTTGCCAGGATAGAGGCTTCAGCCAGATCTGAGGCGCTGACATAGGAAAAAAGGTTATTGCCATTGCCAAGAATATAGATATTTTTGCCTCTTCTTATCCAGTCGAACAGGATAGAGAATATGCCGAGCCTGCCTGTTCCTATAATTGTTCTTGGCCTTAGGATGGTTATGTTAAGACCTTTTTTCATGTATTCAAAACATATCTTTTCAGCATGGTACTTTGCCCTGCCATAATCCCCTACAGGCATTATAGGATAGTCTTCTGTTATTACATCTCCTTTCTTTGGAACCTTATAGATAGCGGTGCTTGATATATGCACAAAAGACTTTACCTTGTTCCTCAAGGCAGCCTCGAGAATATTTCTTGTTCCGCCGGCATTAATCTCATCAAACTTTTTGCCTGCTTTGGAGATGGGCACAACAGCAACAGTATGGTAAACAACATCAATGTTTTTGCATGTCTTGTTAACAGAATCAAAGTCTCTTATATCTCCCTTAAAGAACTCTACTTTACCCCTGACACCTTCCTCAGGCTCAGCTATATCAAAAACCCTGACCTTTCTTTTCTTTTCAAGAAGCTTCCTCACAAGATGGGTCCCGAAGAAGCCTGAGCCCCCTGTTACCAGGCATGTCTCAGTCATTTAGATAACCCTGCTTTTCTGCCCATTCAATGGACCTTCTCATGCCTTCCTTCAGGTCAACCTTAGGATCATACCCCAGCTCTTTTTCAGCTTTTGATATGTCGCATGCAATGTTCTTCACAAGCTCTCCGCCTACATGCACCTCCTGGATATAAAACCCAAGCGCCTGCAGGATATCATCTCCTATCTCCAGGACCTGGGAAACTATCTTTGGCACATAACGCGGCTTTAACCTGACTCCCAGTATATCAGCTATTGTCCTGTATATCTCAATTGTTTCATAAGGCCTTTTATCAGCTATCCAATATATTTTTCCGTTTGCAATATCCTTTTCCATAGAAAGGATGATTGCCTGAACAATATTATCTATATAGCTCATGCTCCTTATGTTTCTGCCATTGCCGAAGATCAAAGGGTTTCCTGCCTTTACCATCTTCATCAGCCTTGTCTGCCTCTCAGGCTGGCCGGGGCCATAAAACCAGCATGGCCTTAGGATAACAGTGTTGAGTTTCCCAGAATTCTGGAAACTTCTTACAGCCCTCTCAGCAAGGTATTTGCTTTTGCCATAGCTCTTTTCAGGCTTTTCCTTCTGGTCTTCCCTCATAAGCATATTTCTCCTGATGTTGCATCCCTGGGCAGAATTAGAGCTGATATAAACAAACTTTTTAACACCAGCTTCCGCAGATTTCTCCAGAATATTTTTAGTGCCCTGGGTATTGATATCATAGAGCTCTTTTATTTTCTTAGGGTGGATCAGCCCAGTGCAGTGAACCACTGTATGAATATCTTTAACAGCCTCAGTTATGGTTTCCTTTTTGGTTATATCCCCCTCAACCGTCTCCACGTTAAGCTTCTTTAAAGAGGACAAATCAAGGCCTTTTAGTGCAAAGCATCTTACATCATAGCCTTTTGAACATAGAACTTCTACTACTCTTGTGCCTAGCCATCCCGGTGCGCCTGTAACTAATACTTTCTTATTTTCCATCTTTAAACCCCCCCGTTTTATAGTCAGGGAATATGCTTCTTATTTATAAACTTTTTTGAAATGACATCCTCCTACAACTGAAGTTATGTGTTTCCTTTAAATAATAGAACATGCTTGAAGTGGGAGGATGGCGACCAAAAAAGATACCCAGTATCTAACCCACAAATGTCCTGAGAAATTACATAGAAATTTCTGGGACACCAAAAATTCCAAAGGAATTTTTTAGTGAATTTGTAGGTATTCTTTTTTGTGTATGATATCTTAAGAAACAAACTTCAACAAAACTTAAATAATAGTCAAGGAATCCTGATACCTATAATGCTTAAAACACCTGTTTTTTACAAGAGGGTCAATAGGGTAACCAGAAGCATCTATAAAGGCTTCATGGCAGGGAGAGGAATAGCTTCAAAGCCAAACGCCTGCATATTTACAGTCACAAAAAAGTGCAACGGAAAGTGTTTGATGTGCAATGTCTGGAAAGATAAAGCAGAGGATGATTTAGGCATCAAAGATATTGAAAAGATATTTTCTGACCCGCTTTTAGACTCAATAGAGTCATTGCACCTTTACGGGGGTGAGCCGACTTTAAGGAAGGATCTGGTGGGCATTGTTAAGATAGCCCTAAAAAAATGTAAAAAGCTCAAGACAATAGGCTTCTCCACTAATTGTGTTGCTTATAAGCCTGCCCTGGAAAAAATAAAAGGGATTTTAGAGATTCTCCCTCAGGATTTTGAAAAGCTGAATGTCAGGCTGTCTCTGGATGGTTTGGAGGGAGTGCATAATAAGGTCAGGGGGCTGCCTTTTGTGTTCGATAATGCCATGCTTATGCTTGAAGAGCTTAAGAAAATCCAGAAAAGCAACAGTAAGCTTGGTGTTTCCATAGGCTGTGTTATCCAGCCTGCAAATGTGCACCAGCTTGATAAAATATATGAGTTCATCAAGTCAAACAAGTTAGAATATGCCTTTAACCATCTGATCATCAACCCAAGCTCGTTCTTCAGCAACACAAAGAATAAAGAGCTGACATTTACAGACAGCCAGATAAAAAAGATAACAGCTTTCTTAAAGAGGATTTCCGGGGAGCAGATATATGAAGAGCTGTACACCAACGATATAATCAATATGTATTGGGGAAAAAGAAGAAGCAAAAGCAGGGGGTGCGTGTTTGGATACTCAACAATCTTCATAGAGAATAATGGGGATGTGTTTATGTGCATGAACAACAAATCCGCTAAGCTGGGCAATGCGCTTGAGACAGATTTAAGCCGGATATGGTTCAGCAAGAAGGCAGATGCTATAAGAAAAGACATAAAGAGCTATTGCGGGACATGCAGGTCTGACTGCGGGAAAAACTGGTATGATATAGTCAGGTATATTCTGAAGAAGAAAATAGGATTACTTAAATAGAATCACTTAACAACTTTTAGTATAAAATGGACTTCTCTTGCAGGGATAAGGTTTCTCAGGAATGAATTCTCATAGAAAAATTTTAATCCGTTGCTCAGGTTGAAAACCGGCCCGAGATAGTTCAGGGGATTAAAGCCTTTGTTAAAAACCAGCTTATTTTCCAGAACCCTTAACTCAACCTTCATTCTGCTCCTTAGCCTGGTTGGCCAGGAGAGGGACTTGTCATAAATCCCGAATGTGCTTGAGTTGAAAAAATTCCTGTGGAACGGGTTATATGCAGGAGCCGAAGTAAAATGGCAGACTTTGATATCAACAACAGCATTGTTTTTGCATACCCTATGGATTTCTTTCATTATATGCCCGAAATCTTCTATATATTCCAGGGCATGGAAGCAGTTTATATGCTCTATGGAATTACCAGGGTAAGGCAATGGTTTGCCAAAATCAACCACCTCATCAACAGCTTCCCCTTTGATGCTGTCAATATTCCAAAACCCGTCCAGCCTTTCATTGTTGCATCTTATATTCAGTTTCCTGATTTCTTTTTTCTTTGGCATCTTAACAGATGAATAATAATATTTTTGTTATAAATTTTTGCATTTTCCTGGCAGAATAACCAGAGCTATGCGAGTTTTTGGATGAAGCCCGATGGAAGTTAACATTTATAAACATAGTTAAATTAGTCTTAGGTAGAATGAAGTTTATCGTTTTAGGGCTTGACGGTGTAGGATTGGGCCTGATTAAAGGCCTTAAGGAAGAGATGCCTAACCTGAATAGGCTGCTTAATGACTCGGCGTACGGGAAGCTCAGGACAGTCTATCCGCCATTGACAGCAGCAACATGGACATCTTTCCAGACTGGCAAGGATATAGGCAGGCATAAGGTGATCAATTTCTTTAGGCTTACAAAGGATTTTAAGATGCATTTAACCTCTGGCCTTGATGTAAAAGAGAAAACATTCTATGAAATCTTTGACGAGAATAATAAGAAAGTCTTTTTATTAAACCTGCCATATACGAGGCCGCCAAAGATTAAGGGGGATATTGTTTATTCTTGGCTGTGCACAGGGGATAACAAAGACATAAACCTGTTTCACCCAAAAAGCCTGCCTGAGAAGTATCCTGTCTTAGATGGCTATACCCCTTTTACCGAGCATTCAAAAGGATATCTGAAAACCATAAAAGACCATCTGAAACTAACAAAGAAGATATGCTCTGTTATTGAAGAAATAGCAAAGCATGACTATGACCTAAGCTGCTTTATAATCTCCTCAACAGACTGGGTGCAGCATAAGATATATGATAAATTGCTGAACAACAAAAATGGGCGCTTAGCCAGAGAAAGCAAAAAAATATTTGCAGAGGTTGACAGAACAATCGGCAACCTGCTGGGAAAGATGGATAAGGATACTTACATGATAATATTAAGCGACCATGGCTTCAGAGAATTTAAAGGCAAGTTCTTTGTGAACACTTTCCTGAAAAACGGGGGATATCTCAGCACAACAGGAGAAGGAAGCAAGATCAAAGAAGATATTTACCGCACCAAGAAGAAGAGGGATGTTAACTTGTCCTGGCTTATGAATGTTATTAAAAGCAACAAGCTCTTGTATAAGCTGCTGGAGCCTTTTTACACATTTTTTGTATACCTCTTTCCTTTTAATATTATAAAATCAAAGATTGATATAAAGAATTCCAAGGCTTACTGCAGCTTTGGCTGCTGCCCTATTATCAAGATCAATGATAATCTTGATGATAAGGAAAGAAACAAAATAAAGCAGGATATTATTAAGGAATTAAAGGCCACCGGAAAGGTGGAAGGGCATGATATCACAACATTCTATAAAGGGCTTGCAATGGAAGGCGATATAATCATAGACATGAAAGATTATGAGATAGATAACACATTTTCTTCAAAAGAGTTCTTGGATATACCAAGGTTCCATCACAGCAAGGATGGTTTTTTCCTGGTTAAGGGCATGGGCATAGATAATAAACTGGTAAAAGGGGCAAGAATCATAGATATCCAGCCTACCATGCTTTACCTGGCCGGGCTGCCAATCCCCGCTGATGTGGATGGAAAAGTGCTTGATATTTTCAGAAAAGGGTTTGCCAGGAAAAAGGCTGAATACTCAGAGAGCAACAAATCCCTTAAAGAGAAAGAAAGGATTAAGTCTGTTATAAGGTCTCTTTCTGTCTAGCTCTCTCCCTGAACACCCTAAGATAATCAAGGAAAGTGCTTATTTCTTTTTTAGAAAACGTCTTTAATAAATACAGCCCCCCGGCGTATAATGATACCCCTAACCCTATTGTGAAAATCTTGGCAAAGAGATTAACCGGATGGAAGAGGTTTATTATAAAAGCCATGAAAAAGGAGGCTATAAGGATTTTATGCAGGTTAATGAAATTAAATCTAAATTCTATATCTTTCTTTACACTTAAGAAAATAAGCATGAACACCAAAAAGTGTGCAATTGTTGTGGCAATAGCAGCACCATATATCCCGAGTCTCGGGATCAAAATAATATTTAACACTATATTTAACACCGCGGCTGCTGTGTATATGATGCCTATGAGCTTGGTTTTATTCTGAATGATTAATACATGCTGGAGAGCAATAGCCAGGACAAGGAACAATGGGAATAATAGGAGATAAGGTATCAAAGAAACAACGTTTATATATTTTAAAGCTGAAACCAGCGTAACTATTTCTTTGTCTAGGATCCATATGCCTATAATGGCAGGAATACCCAGAAGCAGGCAGTACTTAAGCAGGAGATTCAACAGAAGGTTGAGCTTTATCCTGTCCTTTATATTCCAGGCATGGTATATATAGGGTCCTATAACGATGTTCAGGATATTAACAAAAAGGTAAACAATGTTTAATAAAGAATAAACATAAGAGTATTGCCCTACTTTTTCTGCACCCAAATAAAAAAGTATCATATATTTATCGGTTGCGCTTATCAGCCATTTGCTTACTATGAAAGGCAGCAGAGGAATGCTGAATACCAAAGCGGTCTTTAGTATTGTCCTGTTAAATTCCTTGATATCAAAGGTGAGGATATTCTTTCTGATCAGTAATATAATAAGATATAATGAGAGTGCAGCCACAACACTCAGCCTTATTATAAGCACATTCTTAAGGTTTATAGGAAGAACGAGTATGCTTGCTATGATTATCAGGCCCCAGAGATGCTCGGTTATATAGGATATAAGGCTCCTGATTTCCACTAACTTGTTTCCCACAAAGTATGAGACGAAAAGGTATGAAAGCACACAGAAAAAAGTAATCAAGATAGAAAGCCTTATCTCAGTTCCATAATCCTGTATGAACGAGAAATTATTTCCAAGAAAATAGCTTGCTAACAATAATGAAGATGAAATAAAGATTAATACCATTACCATAAAGATAAATATTGTTGAAAAAACTTTCCTTTGGTATTCCTTGTCTCTTCCGGGAAACTCTTTGTTTATGTATTTGTTTAAGGCAAGGGTTAATATCTGGGAAAGTAATGATATTGAGATGATTATTATATTATAGACTCCAAAGGTTTGCTGGGTAAACCTTCTTGTAAGAATCATAAACAAGAAAAAGGCTGTTGCTATGCTTGCTACCCTCAACAGATAGGATATCCCTGTCTGAGTGATGATCTTGTTATAGTCTCCCATCTGATTTACCAAATTATATCTTATTTTTAATCTTTTGGTTTAGAGCCTTTAAAAACCATTTAAAAACAAACATTTTTATAGCCTAAACTGTTTTCTTCCTATGTTTTAGGGGGAGAATAAATGGACTTAAGCATAGTAATACCTGTCTATAATGAGGAAAGAAATATAGCACCTCTTTACCAAAAACTTAGAGATGTTCTTAGGCATACTGGTAAGAAATATGAGCTTATTTTTATTGATGATGGGAGCACTGATAACACCTTTTTAGAGCTGAAAAACATATCTCAAAAGGATAAGCAGGTTAAGGCAATAAGGTTCCAAAGAAACTTTGGCAAGTCAGCAGCCCTGTCAGCAGGGTTTGATAATGTAAAAGGCAGTATTGTAATCACAATGGACGGAGACCTGCAGGATGATCCGGGAGAGATACCAAAGCTCTTAGAGAAAGTAAAAGATTCTGACCTTGTTGTTGGCTGGAGATACAGAAGAAGCGATACATTATGGAAAAAGCTTCCTTCAAAGCTTTTTAATTTCCTGGTTACTCTCTTTACAGGCGTTAGGGTGCATGATTCCAACTGCTGCTTTAAGGCTTTTAAGAAGAAGGTTGTTGATAATATTAACCTTTATGGAGAACTGCACAGGTATATACCTTCCATAGCTTACTGGAAAGGGTTTAAGGTAGGAGAGGTAAAGGTTATGCATAACAAAAGAATCCATGGAAAAAGCAAATATGGCTCATCAAGGCTGCTGAAAGGGTTCCTTGACCTGATAACTGTAAAGTTTCTTATGCAGTATTCAACAAGGCCAATGCACCTCTTCGGGGGGGTGGGCTTAATACTTTCCTCCCTGGGCTCCATGGTTATAGTGTTTCTATACCTCAGAAAGTTTTTATTTGGAATAAGAATAGGCAGCGTGCCTTACCTTTTTATTTTAGGCGTGTTATCAGTAATATTAGGAATGCAGTTTGTGTCATTAGGCTTGCTGGGTGAGATGATAATCGGCAAGTCAAGGATTAAAAGATATATAATAAAATAAAACACAATAAAATGGATATTCTCAGCCTGATCAAATCCAGAAGGAGTGTAAGAAGGTTTTCCCAGAAAGAAATACCCAAACATATTATTGAGAAAATAATAGAGGCTGCTATCTGGGCGCCCTCAGCCTGCGACAACCAGGGCTGGAGGTTTATTATAATCGATGATGACAAAGTCAAGCATGAGATTGTTAACAAAGGCGCTGCATCTTTTATAAGAGATGCCCCTTTGGGCATTTTGGTTTTGTATAACAACCAGACGGGTAACATAGAATACAAAGACCATATACAAAGCGCAGCAGCGTCTATACAGAACATTCTTCTTGCAGCGCATTCCTTTAACCTGGGAGGCTGCTGGATATGCCATCTTCCCACCAAGGCCGAAATGAGAAGGATACTGAAGATACCTCATCATTACGACCCTATGGCCTATATAGCTCTCGGGTATTATGATGCAGAGCCAAAGCCAAGGCCAAGAAAGCATGAGCTAAAGGATGTGTTGTCTTATAACAGGTATAGGTTTAATGAGAAAGTGCCTTCCAGACTCGGTTTAAGGCTTATGATTAAAAGGGTTTTAAGGGCATGCTACTATAGGATTCCTTTCAGGAGGCATATCAAGCCACTTGTTGATAAGCTGTTTGAGAAGAGGTTTGATTAACATGCTAAATACAGCTGATGGTTCTAACCTGGATGTTCTCTTTATTTACCCTCCTACAGAGCTTGGGAAAAAGCCAAAGTTCAGCTATCCTCCTCTGGGCATATTATATCTTGCTTCGTTCTTAAAGGAAAAAGGGTTTAAGGTGAAGGTGATAGATTTCGAGGTTAAGGGGCATTCCTTAAGCCAGATAATGGATATAGTTTCTGGTGAAAAGCCTCTCCTTACATGTATAAGCATAATGACACCCCAGGCGGTTTCATGCCTGGAGATTGCAGAAGCTGTTAAGAAAAAGATTAAGACTTTTATTGCTGTGGGAGGCCCACATATAAGCTCAACAAGAGAAGAGATACTCAGGTTTACTGATGCAATAGATTTTGCTGTTTACCAGGAAGGGGAGCATACCTTGCATGAGCTGCTTAAGTGCCTTAAGGGAAAAGATGAGCTTAAAGATGGCCTTGGAGATGACCTAAACAAGGTTAAAGGCCTGATATATAAAAGAGACAGGGAAATAATCAGGAACCTGCCAAGAGAAAGGATTGCTGATTTAGACGAGCTCCCTTTCCCTGACTTAGGCATGATTGATATAGGGGATTATGACAGCTATTATGCAAAAACACTGCCGCTTACATCAATGGTTTGCTCAAGGGGCTGCCCTTACCAGTGCAGCTTCTGCGACCAGTATGCTACTCATGGCAGGGTGTTAAGGCTTAGAAGCCCTGAGAATGTGGTGGATGAGATAGAAAAGAATTATCATGGTTATGGAATAAAGCAGATAGTGTTTAAGGACAGCACCTTCACGGTAAATAAAGACTGGATAAAAAAGCTGTGCGAAGAGATAGGAAGAAGAAAGCTCAAGATAAACTGGGTATGCAATACAAGAGTAGATCATATTGACGATGAGCTGCTGGGCCAGATAAGCTCAGCTGGCTGCTATATGATACAGCTCTGCATAGAATCAGGTTCCCAGAAAATCCTTGATAATATCAACAAAAACATTAGAATCCCGCAGATTGTTGACGCAGTCAAGCTCTGCAAAAAGCATGATATAAAGGTCTGCGGATATTTCATGATTGGCAACCCGGGAGAAACAAAGGAAACAGCGGAAGAATCAATAAGGTTTGCCAAGTCTCTTGGGCTTGACTATGTGCTTTTTTGCGTTACTGTTGCCTACCCGAATACTGAACTGTATAACTGGGCTGTTAAGAACAATGTTCTCAGCGACAAGCTGTGGTACATGAAAAAAATTCCCAACAAGGCAAGAGGGGTAAGAACGCTCATAGGAAACCTAAACCTCAGCGGCTTTCCTGTGGAAGAGCAGATAAGAATGGTGAAAAAGGCGGACAGGTTGTTTTACCTTAGGTTTGGGTATATCTTAAAAAGAATAATGTCAATAAGCAGTCCCGGGGAATTAAAGAGAATCATAAAATCTGCAAAGGAGGTTTTCTTTGGGAGTTAGCTGCCTTTAACGCAGCAGCCTCACAGAATGAAAAATGAAAAAGATCTCTGTGATAATACCTGTATATAACTCAGCAAGCACCATCGGCGAGTGCCTCAGCGCAGTATACGATTCAGATTTCAGGGATTATGAAGTTATTGTTGTTGATGACTGCTCAACTGATAATACAATAGATATTGTTAAAAGGTTCAGATGCAGAATATTGAAACTAAGTAAAAACAGCGGGCCAGCCGTTGCCAGGAACTTAGGCGTTAAAAATGCTGAAGGTGATATTATTATCTTTATTGATTCCGATGTTCTGCTTGATAAGGATGCTATGGGGCTCATGGCTAAGAATTTTGAAGACAAAAACACAATGGCTGTTTCCGGGATATATTCAAAAGAGCCTGCAAATAAAAGCTGGTTTAATTGGTATATCTCGCTCCAAAAGTATTTGTTTTGGACAAAAGCAAACACAGATGAATACAGCAGCTTCGGACCAAGGCTTGGGGCAATAAGGAAAAGCGTATTTAATGAGATTGAAGGATTTAATCCAAGGTTCAAGCAAATGGAAGACTATGAATTCGGGAGAAGGCTAACGGAAAAATATAAGGTTGTTCTTGACAAAAAGATTCAGGGAAAGCATTACCATCCAAGCCTTAAAACATGCATAAGAAAATATTTTGAAAGGAGCCATTATTGGTTCAGGCTTTTTTTGAAAAAGAAAAAGTTTGACAACATAACAACAACTGCATCCACCGGTGTTTTAACAATGTTCGGTTTTCTAACCTGGATATTGTTCCTGTCATCATTGCTGTCTTTGTTCTTCTTGAAGAGCCTGTTTTTGCCTTTTGTCATATCAACATCAATATCTGCAATTATCTTTTTATATGGAAACATTCGTTTTTTTGCGTTCTCGTTTAAAGAAAAAGGTTCATCTTTTATGCTTTATGCAATCTTCATAGGCTACTTACTTTCGTTTGTTATAGGGATGGGAATAATTTATTCAGTGGTCACATATCCTATAGATAAGCTCTAATAAACTGTAAAGAAAAGAAAAAGAAGGAAAAAGAAAATAGAAAGAAACAGAAGAAAACAAAAGAAAAATGGCATCAAAAATCCTAAGCCTGGTAAAATCATTTTTTAGCAAAACGCCCTCTTATGTAATCTTCTTTATTACAGCTAAGTGCAACTCCCGCTGCAGAATGTGCTTCTACTGGAAAAATATTGAAAAGCATCAGGAACAAAAGGAATTGACCATTGACGAAATCAAAAAAATATCAAGAAATTTAAACAATATACAGTATCTTTCTGTAAGCGGAGGCGAGCCTACATTAAGAGATGACATGCCGGAGATTGTTAAGACCTTTGTTAAGAACAATAAAGTAAAGTTTGTAAGCGTTCCAACTAATGCTCTCCAGCCGGAAAGGATAGCAGGGCTCTCAGAAGATATGTTCAGGAGCTGCCCCGGCACTTCATTCAGGATAGCATTATCGATAGACGGTATAGGCAAAGAGCATGATGATATAAGGGGTGTTAAAGGAAACTTTGAGAAAGTCGGAGAAACATACAGGCTTCTCGACAGGTTAAGGAGCAAGTACAGGAATTTCAATATAGATGTTACAACAGTTTATTCAAGCTTTAACAAGGATAAGATAAAAGATATTTTTAACTGGGTTGAGCAGAATATGAAAATAGACAACCATGTTCTGCTTTTAACAAGGGGCAACCCAAGGGAAGGTATAGCAAAAGACGTGACTATAGAAGGGTATGAAAAGGCTGCAAAGTTTGTTGAGAAAAGAACATTTAAGAAGAGGGGCAGAAGGAAAGACATCCGCCTGACACTTCTCAGGGCAGCAAAACTGGTAATGAGAGATGTTATATCAAAGACATTGAAACAAAAAAGGATGGTTCTGCCTTGTGTAGCTGGAGACAAGTTTGTAATATTAAATGAAACAGGGAAAGTTTATCCCTGTGAACTGCTTAGCATGGAGATGGGAGACCTGAGACAGGAAAATTATGATATCAAGAGAATCTTGTTCTCTGCAAAAGGAAGAAAAGTAAAAAAATTCATTAAAGACACAAAGTGCTTCTGCACCTTTGAGTGCGCTATACAGAATAATATCATTTATAATCCTCTTGCCTATCCTGCTGTTTTGAAGAAACTGGTGTTTTTAAGATGAACAAAGATGTTTATTTAAGAGAAGTATTGGAGCAGATGCCGAGGCTGCTTGGTCTGCTTGATACAAACCCTTTGACGAAAACCTATGGATGTTTTGACAGGGAATACTGGCATTATAATACAACTGACACTCCCTCTGCAAGGAAACAGGAGGCTGTGCTGACACTGGCTTTGCTGTACAAGATCAAGCATAAAGATAATGCATATTATAATAACAAGAAGATATTGGAATGGATAAATGCAGGCATAGATTTCTGGGAGAGGATACAGGCAAAGGACGGCTCTTTCAGCGAATGGTACCCGAACGAGCACAGCTTTGTGGCAACTTCTTTCTCTTCCTATGCTGTTTCAGAAACGCTTTTAATCCTGGGCAGTAAAATAAGGAACAGACATAGTGTAATCTCTTCCCTGAGAAAGGCAGGCAATTGGCTGAAGGGAAGGTATGAGCCCAAGGTGCAGAACCAGCAGTCAGGATCAGCCCTATCCCAACTGAACATATACCTTCTGACAAAGAATAAGTGCTATCTTAAGGATGCTGAAAAAAAGGTAAACAACCTGATCAGGAACCAGACAAAGGAAGGCTGGTGGTTTGAGTATGGAGGGCCAGATATAGGTTATCTCTCGCTCACTATTGATTATCTTGCTAAATATTATGCTAAGAGGCCGAGCATGGATTTAAGGAGAGCAATAGAGAAAGCAGTAAGCTTCATATCATACTTTATTCATCCTGACCTCAGCGCAGGAGGCTGCTATGCAAGCAGAAACACAGAATATCTTATACCCTCAGGATTTGAGATTGTGGGCCGCAAAAGTAGCAAAGGCAGCAAAGCTGGGTATGCAGGCGCTGTGTCTTCTTTCGTAAGGGAAGCAATAAATAAAAAAGAAGCTGTGTCTCCCTTTTCCCTGGATGACAGGTACCTGAGCTATATAGCATACAACTGGCTGCAGGCATTTCTCTCTGCCGGGAAGCCCAGCCAAAAAAAGCAGAGGCAAAGGTTTGAGGAGAATTTTTCCAAAGATTTCAAGCTGTCTAAGATATACATCCTGAGCAATCCTTGCTTCTATTTTATCATGAATTATGATAAGGGGACATTCAGGGTGTTCTTTAAGAAAACAGGGAAAGGATACACCGACTCAGGAGTCTTAGTAAGGTCAGGCAGTCAGTCTTATATCCTCGGGCTGTCAGGCTCTGCAGCAAGGTTCTTCTATAGAGATAATAAACTTGAACTGAAAGGAAGCATGAGAAAACTATCTAAGAATGTTTTAGCGCCGGGCAAAAATATCTGCCTGAGGCTGTTCCAGGCAACAATAGGAAGGTCAGGAATAGCAAGCTCTTTTATTAAAAATAGGCTGAGGGATATGCTTGTTATGAAATCAAGAAAAACTGATATAGGCTTTTCAAGGGAAATCTACTTTTTGGAGGATTCTATAAAAGTTGTGGACAGGCTTAGCAATGTAAGGATGCCAGGCAAGATAGTAGCTGGTGATAAGTTCTCATACCTGTTTGTTCCAAGCGCAAACTATTTTCAGGCATCTGATATCAACAACTTTCCCTCTGAAGCCTCTGTCACTAAGAGAAGGGATGCAGTAGAGATTATCAGGAAGATAAAATAAGTTATCCTATGCAGAATATACAGAAAAGGTTTTAAATACGGTTATATTCACAGAAAACTAAAATGGACTTATTCAAAGATGTTTGTATGAACTGCCTCTATAAAGAAATGGGCCATATAGGCGGATTTCTTTTCTTTTGGTTTGTTGTTTTTATAATATTCATTGTATTATGGGAATTTCTAAAACCCAAAAACCAAAAACGGTGAATTAATGTGAGACTAGGAGTTATCGGAGCAGGGCCTTGGGGCATGAACCATGTAAGGATATACAGCGAGATAGAAGAGGCTGAGCTTAAGGCTGTTTCAGATATAAACAATGAGAACCTTAAGCTTGCGGAGCCTTATAATGCCCGCTTAACAACTGATTACAAGGAGGTTATTAACAGCCCTGAGATAGACGCTGTGAGCATCTGCGTCCCGGCTTCGCTTCATTATAAGATAGCAAAAGAAGCGCTGGAGGCAGGCAAGCATGTGCTTGTTGAAAAGCCGTTTGTGATGACTTCCAGCCAGGGAAAGGAATTAGTGGATATTGCTGAAGAAAAAAGCCTTGTGCTGGCGGTGGGCCAGGTGTTTAGGTTTGACCCAACCGTGAATTATATAAGAGAGGAAATCAAAAAGGGGAATTTTGGCAGGGTATATTATATTTCTTTGTCAAGGCTTGGGCTAAAGAACCCAAGAGAGGATATAGGCGCTATATTTAACTATGCTGTGCATGACATGGATATAATGTGCTATATATTGGACGAGCCTTTTCCTGAAGAGATAACAGCTACGATATCCCACCCTTTGAAGAGAAAGTTCGAGGATCATGCGGTGGTGTCTTTAAGGTTCAGTAATTCAATAGGCTATGCCCAGGTTGGCTGGCTTACTCCCAAGAAGCTGAGGGAATTCTGGCTTGTTGGAGAGAAAAGAAGCGCGAGCATAAACCCGATTGATTTCAGTATTGAAATATTTAACTCAGGCATTTTCCCCAAATATAAAAACTGGGATGGGTTCAGGTTGATAACAAAGGAAGGTTCGTCAACAAAATTGTCCACTGAAAAAAAAGAGCCTCTTAAAGAGGAACTTAAATATTTCATTGATTGTATAAAGAATAAGAGGATAAAGCATCTAATAGACGGGAATGTCGGCCTGAGAACAATAGAGATGGCTGAGGCTGCGCTTAAGGCAGCGGAAGAAAAAAGAACAGTAGTCCTTAATAAAAATGGAAACAAGGTATAAAATATATCCGGATGTTAAGATTGGAAAGAATGCAGAGATAAATGAGTTTGTTGTGATAGGGGTCCCGCCAAAGGATAAAAATAAAGATAAAAATAAGAGCGGGCAGGAGACAGTTATAGGAGACAATGCAGTAATAAGGAGCCATTCAGTAATATATAGGGGCAATAAGATTGGGGATGATTTCCAAACAGGGCATTCTACGCAGATAAGGGAAAATAATGTAATAGGAAATAATGTAAGCATAGGAACAAAAACTGTTGTGGAGCACAACGTTGAGATAGGGGATAACGTGAGGATACATTCCCAGGCATTTATACCTGAGTTTTCAAGGCTTGAAAAAGATTGTTGGATAGGGCCTAATGTTGTGCTGACAAATGCATTGTATCCCACCTTTAAGGGAGTCAAGGAAAACCTTAAAGGCCCTGTGATAAAGAGGGGGGCTATTGTAGGAGCGAATTCAACAATCCTGCCAGGCCTGGTTATTGGTGAGAACAGCCTTATCGGTGCGGGCTCTGTTGTGACAAAGGATGTCCCCCCAAACAAAGTTGTGCTGGGCAATCCGGCAAAAGTAACTAAAAACATATCGGAGGTTGGTTATTGATGAACATTCCATTTGTAGATCTAAAAATACAGTACGAAGCAATCATGGGAGAAATTGATGAAGCTGTGAAAGACATTATCAGCAATACCGCATTTGTAGGCTGCCCTAAGATTGATGAGTTTGAAAAGAACTTTGCTAGCTCTAATGAGGCAAAGCATGCTATAGGCGTCAACACAGGCACAGATGCCCTGTTCTTTGTTTTGAAGGCGATGGGCGTCAAGGCAGGGGATGAGGTTATAACAGTTTCAAATACTTTTATTGCAACAACAGAGACAATAACAAGAGCTAATGCCAAAGTAAAATTTGTTGATATTAACAAAGACACCTATGAGATAGATACTGAGCTTTTGGAGAAGGCTATAACACCCCAGACAAAAGTGATAATCCCTGTGCATCTTTACGGCCAGATGGCTGAGATGGATGTTATAAAAGAAATTGCTGATAAGCATAACCTGATGATATTAGAGGATGCATGCCAGGCGCATAATGCAGCGTTTAATAACAAGAAACCAGGGTTTTATGGAGATGCTGCAGCGTTCAGCTTTTATCCAGGGAAAAACCTTGGAGCTTATGGCGATGCAGGAGCTGTGGTAACAGACAATGATGAGATAGCAGAGAAGATAAGGTTGTTGCGCGACCATGGAAGGATCAGCAAATATGAGCATCTCGTGGAAGGGTTTAACTCAAGGATGGATGGCATACAGGCAGCAGTGCTTAATGTTAAGTTAAGGCATCTTGAGGAATGGACAGAGATGAGAAGAAAGAATGCCAGGCTTTATAGCGAACTGCTAAAAGGCACCGACGTTGTTGCTCAGGTTGAGCACAGCAAGGCCAAGCATGTTTACCATCTTTATGTTATAAGGGTTAAGGAAAGAGACAGGTTGATGGACTTCCTTAAATCAAAAGGCATTAGCACAGGCATCCATTACCCGATTCCTCTCCATCTCCAGCCGGCTTATAAGTATATGAACCACAAGGAAGGGGATTTTCCTGTTACTGAGGAATATTCCAAGGAGATTGTCTCGCTTCCGATGTTCCCAGAGCTTACAGAAGAACAGATAAAATATACAGTTGATTCCATAAAAGAATTTAAGGGCTAAGAATGTTTTTCAGAAACAAGGCAGCAGTTGTGACAGGGGGAGCTGGGTTTATAGGCTCGCATCTTGTTGACAGGCTACTTGAAGAAGGGGCTGAGAAGGTTACTGTTCTTGATAATTTTGTTGGTGGCTCAAGGAAAAACCTGGAACATCTGGAGAACGATGGGCGCCTTAAGGTTGTTGAAGGGGATATCAGAAACCAGGAGACTGTTAAAGAGCTTATCCAGAACGCTGATTTTGTGTTTAATGAAGCAGCCTCGAAGCTGGTGGTTTCCCTTAAAGATCCCAGGACAGATGTGATGACCAACGTGGTTGGCACGTTCAATGTTCTTGAGGCAGCAAGGGATTCTGATGCAAGAATTGTTCATGCCTCAACAGGCTCTGTTTTCGGCTCATCAGAGCAGCCAATGCCGGAGAACCATGCTAAGAACCCCAGTACCATCTATGGCATTAGCAAGCTTGCGGGAGAGAAGTATTGCATGCATTTTGCAAAGGAATTTGGGCTGAAGGTTTCAGTGTTAAGATACTTCCATGTATACGGGCCAAGGCAGGATTACAGCGGCGAAGCCGGTGTGGTCAGCATTTTCCTGTCAAGGGTGCTTAACAAAAAGCCGCCTGTCATCTTCTCAGGAGGAAACCAAATAAGATGTTTTACTTATGTGGCTGACGATGTTGATGCAACATTGCTCTTGGCAAAAGAAAAAAAAGCAATAGGCGAGGATTACAATGTTGCCTCAAAAGCAAGAGTTAGCATAAACGAGCTGGCAGGCATGGCTATAGATAAGTATGCTGAAGATAAATCAATGAAGCCAATCTATGGGAAAGCAAGGTCGGGTGAGAATATGAAGCCTATCCCTGATACAGCTAAGATTGAGGCATTGGGGTTTAAAGCAAAGCTTTCATTTGAGAAGGGGCTGGAGCTTACAAAGAAATGGGTTGCTGAACAGGAAGGCAAATAGGAAGGTATCAGGCCTTAAGATATTTCTTTTCGATTCTCCATACCCAGGTCCTTATTATCAAAGGTATTGCCATCAGCATATACCTTAGTGTTTTTATCTGCGACTGACGCTCCCCTTTAAGATAGATAGCCTGTCTTGGAATGTCTTTGACCTTCATTCTATGGATGTTCAGCCTTGCAAGAAAGTCAACATTATATGCATAGCCTGTCCATGCATTGTCCCAGTCAACTGCCTTAAGGGCTTTTTTGTTTATTACAGTATAGCCGTCATGCATATCGAATATGTTCCAATAGCCTGTGGCTGGCTTCTCGATAGCGGAAAGAAGTATATTGCCCATGAACCTTGCAGGAGGCATCTTCAGGAAAGACCTGTTAAGAAACCTGTTGCCCTTGACATAATCAGCATTGTCCATGATAATAGGCTCGAGAAACTTTGGCAGCTCGCTGAGGTCCATTTGGTTATCACCGCCTACAACAACAGCAGCATCAAAGCCGTTTTCCAAGGCGTTCTTGTAGCCTGTTATGATTGCTGAGCCAAGCCCAAGATTTTTATGGTGCCTTATCAGCCTTATCCTTTCATCCCTGATGCCTATGACAACCTCTGCAGTTCTGTCCTTGCTGCCGTCGTCTATTACGATTATGCTGTCTATATAATCAGGCACTCCTTCCACTGTCGGCTTTATAAGCTTCTCCTCATTATATGCAGGAATCACTATTGCTATTCTCTTCCCTTTATACATTCTTAGTGAATAGATTGAGCAGTTATTTATTAATGTTTTTGTGGTATGACAGTCAATTCATCAACAAATATTTATATGATTATCTAATACTCCAGTATCTACGCAAGTAGCATGTTTAAATGTCCATTGTTAGGGGTGGGCCCTCGATACTTCATTTGCGATAATGGGGAGGATGTAGCTACGCAACGCCAGTTGCGTAGGTACTATTCTCACAGTTAAGGAAAATACTCTCTGCGAATGAAAAAAATAAAAGACTTTTTTGTAAAGAACAAGATACATATAATTATAATCTTAATATTTATAGCTCTCACTTGTTCAAGATACTGGGATTACCTGAGCTTCACAAATGTCAGGAGAGGCGACCCTTTAAGCGGCAGCGTAGGCCCCCTTTCATTTGTAAGAAAATCTGTTCTTGAATATCATCAGTTCCCTTTATGGTATCCCCATTCCCAAGGAGGGTTTCCCTTTTTTGCGCATCCAACCTTTCCTATTTTTTCCATGGCATCTTTGGTTTCTTTGCTGGTATCTTCTCCTATAGGCATATTTAATGTCTCACAGCTTCTTGGCATATTAGTTTCCGGGCTGTTCATGTATATCCTTATGCTCAACCTCAATATTAAGTCAAGGTTTGCTTTTATCTCAGCCCTTTTCTATATGTTCGGGCCCTTTGCAGTCAGGGCTATGGGCGACCCCACGGAAACAATGCATGTATATTTCATGGCCCCCCTGATATTTCTCTTTTTATGGAGGTCAGTCACAAAAAAAGAATGGTTAAAGAACGCTGTTATAACAGGGATACTGCTGTCTATACAGTTTCTCGGCAATGGTTATGACTTCTCATTGTTTATGGTTCTCCTTTTCTTATCGTTTTTTTTTGTATATACTTTCACAAAAAATATCTCTAAAAGATTAGTCAAGGTTGCTTTAGTAAGCATAGTAATATTATTTGTGTTTCTCGGGCTGTTCTCTATTAAGTTATTTCCTCTCTTGGAATATAATGAAGCAAGCAGCAAGAAACAGGTTGATGTCTTTAGCTATGAAAGAAGCATTGACGGCGCCAACCTGGAAAATAATATCAAAGACTTTCCTGACTTTTTCCAGGCGCTCTTGGTTCCTATAGAAGGGAGCATAAGAAATATCCCGCACAACCATATTATTAAATTGGGATTCTCAGGATTCTT
Source organism: Candidatus Woesearchaeota archaeon (assembly GCA_002687795.1). GTDB lineage: Archaea > Nanobdellota > Nanobdellia > Woesearchaeales. The sequence goes on along the minus strand of NZBG01000034.1, from coordinate 35,791 downwards.
CCTGCTTTTGTTCTCCTTATCTCTCTGGAAAAAGAGAACTGTTATGAGCCTTGTTCTGCTTATTATCCTCACCCTGCTTATTGCAGCTCCAACACCTTTCTGGTATCTTTTCTGGAAATTTGTACCGATGTTCAACAGGCTTCATCACCTGGACAGGAGCATGTACCTGTACTGTTTTGCCACCTCTGTGTTAATAGGCATTGGCTGCTCTGTTATGTTTAATAAGTTAGGCAAAAGATTCAACAAAAAACATATTAATCTGCTATATCTCTTAGTTGCTGCCATTGTGATAGCTGACCTGTTTTTTGTTTCAGGGTATATAAAAGGCGGGAGGATAAACTCTGAGAGAGGCCAGTTCTTTAATTCCTGCCTCCAGAATAATTACCTTCTGCAAAACCTAAGCAAAGAAGAAGGAGTTTTCAGGATAAGCAATATTAAAACAAAAAGCCATGCAGGGGTTGCCCCTGCCATGATTTCTTTGCTTGACCTGCAGATGCTTTACGGCGGGATTGGCACATGGATTCCTGAGATGTATACCTTCCTAGGGATAGCGCACTCTTTCCCAGCAAAGTTCTATGGCATGCTTAACACAAAATACCTTTACTCAAATGAACCTGTTAACATTACAGGGTTAAGGTTTGTAACTAAATTTGATAACTTTGAATTATGCAATAAATACGAAGACCGCAACACCGACTTTGGCATTAATGGCCCTTACCTGTATTATAATGAGCTTTATCTGCCAAGGGCTTATCTTGCTGAGCACAGCATCTTGATTTTGGGCAGCAAGGATGCAGTAGATGGGATAGCATATGCATTAATGGCAAATGAAAATTTTGACCCTTCTAACACTGTGATAGTTATGGCTTATGAAAAGGTGAATAACTATGAACTGGATTTCCTTAAAAGATTTAATGCTGTTGTTTTAACCCAGGGGTCTATAGACCAGGGCTCGCTCTTTATACTAAATCAGTATGATAGCTCGGGAGGCATTATCCTGCCAAACATAGTCAAGGGTGAAGATTCCATATCCCAGGAGAGAATAGATTCTTTGCTAAGCTCTTTTAAAGGCGATTACAGGGATGTTAAAGAAATTGATATAAACTATTATTCACCCAATAAAATTATTATGGAGCTTGATGAAGAGGTTGGCTGGTTAGTGCTCTCAGAGAAATTCCATATGTTCCAGGGCTGGGAGCCAGAGATAGATAATAAAGAAAGGAATATTTATAGGGCTAATGGGATGAACTCTGCAGTGTACCTTGAAGGAGAATCAGGTGAATTGCTCTTTAAATACCAGCCTGGCTCTTTTAAGAAAGGGCTTGTGATATTTTCTGTTACCTTGGTTTTGGTAATTCTGTTATTGGCTTATGGTTCTAGAAGACAGGTTACAGGCTAAATCAAGCCTTTTTCTGACAAATTACAATAAGTTTTATAAAGGAATCTGGAATGGTCACTATTATGTAATAAATATTTTTATAGAGGAGGTTTTTTACTAAATAACCAGCTAAAAATGAAAGTTTTGCTTATTAACCCAACATGGAAATCTGTATATGGAAACTTTGTTGCAGCTGCAGAGGTTGCTGTATTACACCCGCCTCTTGGCCTCTGTTACCTTGCTTCAGCTCTTGAAAAACATGGCCATGAAGTAAAGATTATTGACTCGGAAGCTATTGATTCAATGGAAGAGCTTGACAATATTATAAAGTCATGGAACCCGCAGCTCATAGGCTTTACATGCACACTGCCCCAGATAAATGAGACAATCAGGCTTGCCCAGCATATAAAAAACATATCCAATGCAGTTCTGGCTATAGGAGGGCCGCATATTACAGTGCTTAACAGAGACCCTTTTATCAAATCATCTATCTTTGACTATGGCGTTATAGGGGAAGGGGAAGAGACATTCCCTGAGCTGGTTAATGCTATAGAGCAGAATAAGGAAATAAGGGATATAAGAGGCATAATCTACAAGAACAAGGCTGGGGAAATTGTTAAGACTGAGCCAAGGTCCATTAACAATTATCTTGATAAGCTGCCTTTTCCTAACAGAAAGCTCCTTGACCTGGACAGGTACAGGATGAGCGTGGTGGGCAAAGGCCTTGTAAGAATCTCAACAATCATGAGCACAAGAGGCTGCCCCTTTAAATGCCTTTACTGCCCTGAGACTGCCTTGTTCCCTTCCTTCAGGGTAAGAAGCAAGGAGAATGTTTGCGATGAGATTGAAGAATGCACTGCTCTTGGCATAAAGCATTTTTACTTTGTGGACCTTACAATGACAGCAAACAAAAAGGTGGTGGCAGAGCTTTGCAATGAAATAATAAGGAGAAACATAAGGATAACATGGGAATGCCATACAAGGGTTGACTGTGTTGACAAGGATATACTGTCTTTAATGAAAAAAGCCGGTCTTGTCAGGGTCTCTTATGGTGTTGAGACAGGAGATGAAGAGATCTTAAAAAAGATTAACAAGGAAGTAAGCTTCCAGCAGATAAAAGACGCATTTAGGATATCAAAAGGTTTAGGGCTGGAAACAAGAGCATCAGCAATAATAGGCCATCCGGGGGAAACCAAGAAAACTGTTATGAAAACCTTAAGGTTTATGAGAAGGCTAAAAAACTGCGACCAGCTTTACCTCTATATTAACGTGCCCTACCCCGGCACTCCTCTTTATGAGATGGCAAAGAAAGGAGAGAATGGCTTAAAGCTGATTTCTGAGGATTATTCTAAGTACATCAGGTACAGCACGCCGGTGATTGAAGTAAACAACCTGAAGAGAAAGGACATCATTAATTACCAAAGGCTTGGGTTCCTGATATTTTACTTCACTCCCAGGAGAATATGGTATAATCTGACAAGGGCAGGGTTAAAAGCCGGCATCAGAAACAGTATAGCCTTCTTTAACAGTGTTGTCCTGGGAAGAAAGAAAAAGAGCGGAGTTTTTCAAAGCAGGGCTTAGTAATATGGCAATCAAAGATTTTTGGGAAAGGTATTACAGGAAAGTAAAGCCTCTTGGAGAAGGCAATGGGCATGGTGTTTTTGTTAATAAGAATACAGTCCTATACAGAAATACAACAGCAAGGCTGATATTAAACCCCAAAATAAGGCCTGAATGGGTAAAAGAGAAAGAGCATATTCATGTTTTTATTCCAAAGATATACCGCAATGAAACCAAAGGCGAGGTTCTCCTTCATTCCAGAATAAGGAACCAGGATATTCCTCTTATAGTCAAGAAAGGGAACAGGATAATATTCAATTTCGACCCTGTGGAAACAATAAAATTCCTTATGAAAGAAAGGTATTACAGGCCAAAGAGAAGGCTGTATACATACCTGCCTGTCCATTTCCATATTCTGCCCGGCAGTTCAAGAAAGCTTATGAAGAAAATCCTGTTTATGTTCAGGAAAGAAAAGAATTTTCCTTCCTGGCCTGTTGAAAAGTCTGTGGAACTATTAAGGCATGTGCTGCTGAAATGCATAGAGGCCATAGAAGGCAGAAAAATAAAACTGGATATCTGGCCGAAAAATAAGAAGTATGTTATCTGCTTAAGCCATGATGTTGAGACGGGGGGAGGGTTTAAGAGAATTCCTCTTATCTCGAAGATCGAGAGGAAATATAGTCTTGTTTCTTCATGGAGCATAGTCTCCAATCACTATAAGATTGACTTTAGATTGTTAGACAGCCTTATCAAGAAAGGTGATGAGATACTGCTCCATGGCTATAACCATGACAACAAACTGATATCTCTTGATGATAAAAAAATCGAAAAGAGGTTTAACAGCATGGCAAGGCTGAAAGAAAAGCTAAAGATAAAAGGTTTTAGAAGCCCATGCCTGTTAAGGAGCGAGAGGCTGTACAGCCTTCTTGAAAAGAATGGCTATCTTTATGATTCAAGTTCTGTAGACACCGAGAAGGATTCACAGATATCAGAAAGGAACGGCTGCTGCACAGTCTTTCCTTATATGATAGACGGCCTTGTTGAGATTCCCTTAACCCTCCCGCAGGATGCAAGGCTGCTGTTCAGGTCTTATAACATGGAAAAGATGGTAAAGACATGGGCCAATAAGCTGGAGTTTATCAAAAAAGTTGGGGGAGTTGCTGTGATAAACACCCATCCTGAGTCCCACCTTTCAGGAAACAGGAAAAATCTAAAGGCTTACCATGATTTTCTTAAGTATATAAGAAACGACAGAAGTGCCTGGGTCATTACCATGAAAGAGCTTGCAGAGTACTCAAAACAAAAACTAATAAAAACGCACTAATATTCACTACAACCAAAATGAAAGTATTGTTAATAAACCCGCCAATGGAGGACATGATCATGTCAGACAGCCCTATGTTTCTCGACGAAGAGAGGGGCTATAACCCCCCTTTAGGGCTTTTGTACTTATCCTCTTATGCCATAGAGCATAGCAAGCACCATATTGAGATTCTGGATTCCCAGGTCGAGGAAATGGATTATAAGGATATAGGAAATAAGATAGAAGACTTCATGCCTGATATAGTGGGCATACAGGCAATGACATTTACATTGATGGATGTTATTAAGACCGCTGAGATTGTTAAAAAGATAAATCCTGGAATAAAGGTTATCCTTGGCGGGCCCCATGCAAACATCTTTCCATATGAAACAATAAACCTTTCCTGCGTGGATTATGTTATCCTCGGGGAAGGTGAGCATGCGTTTACTGATCTGCTTAATAACATTGGCAGCCTTGACAACACCAGCAGCCAGGATAAACTAAGGGAAATAAAAGGCATTGTGTTCAAAGACAGCAACGGAAACGCTGTAAACACAGGAGCAAGGGATTTTATTGAAAACCTTGACATGCTGCCCTTCCCGGCGAGAAAACTTACTCCCCACCAGAAATATACCTCGCTTCTGGCCAAAAGGAGCCCGGTCACAACGATGATAACCTCCAGAGGCTGCCCTTACAAATGTACTTACTGCGACAGGCCGCATTTAGGGAAGATGTTCAGGGCAAGGTCAGCAAAAAATGTTGTTGATGAAATGGAAGAATGCGTTGGCATGGGCATTAAAGAATTTCTTATATATGATGACACATTTACAATAGACAGGCAGAGAGTTATTGATATCTGTGATGAAATCTGCAGGAGAAAACTAGACATTGGCTGGGACATCAGGGCAAGAGTCAACACGGTTGACAAGGAAATGCTGCTGAAGCTAAGGAAGGCAGGCTGTGAAAGAATCCATTATGGTGTTGAGGCATCTGACCAAAAAGTATTGGATAATCTGGGGAAGGGCATTACTTTAAAACAGGTAAAGGATGCTTTCAGATGGACAAAGCAGGCAAAGATAGAAACCCTTGCCTACTTTATGATTGGCTCCCCGGGTGAAGGGAGGGAAGAGATACTTAAAACCATTGACTTTGCAAAACAGCTTAAACCAGACTTTGTATCTTTCTCAGTGACCACGCCCTTTCCTGAAACAGAGCTTTACAAGATGGCATTAGAGAAAGGGATTATAAAAACTGATGTATGGAAAGAGTTTGCAGAGAACCCTTCCAAAGATTTCAGGGCTCCTTTATGGACAGAGAATCTTACAAGAGATGAACTAATGGAGTTGCTGATGTATGCTTATAAGAATTTTTATACAAGGCCAGGCTATATAATAAAAAAGCTTATGAATGTAAGGTCCATACCTGAACTTAAAAGAAAGGTCAAGGCAGGGCTGAGGATGTTTAGGCTATAGCATAGGCTAAAGCCTGCTGCTTAACTAGGAAAAACACAAGGGGGAAATTAAATGAATGTATTGTTTTTGAACCCGCCGTTTACTGAATACGGGGGGCTGGAAGGGCATGGCGGCAAGTCCGCTCCTATTAATCTTGGCTATCTGGCAGCCTATCTTAGGGAGAAATCGAGTCATTCCTGTAAGATACTTGATGCAGAGGCGCTTGAGCTGTCATATGAAATGGTGGAAAAGGAAATCAGAAAAATCAACCCTGATATTATAGCTATGACCGCACCCACTCCTGCGTTTCAGCAGGTGATAGATATAGCAAATATAATCAAGAATAAGATTTCCAAAGATATAATAATAATAGTCGGTGGGCCTCATCCTTCAGTGTTTCCGGAAGAAACAATAAAGATAGAGCCCATAGACTTCATAGTGGCTGGCGAGGGAGAGATAACCTTTTACGAGCTGGTTGAGGCTTTGGATAAAAAGAAGGACCTGCATGAGGTTGCGGGCATAGTCTTTATGGACAACGGCAGGATAATAAAAACAAGGCCAAGGGAATTTATAAATAACCTTGATATATTGCCTTTTCCGGCGAGGGACCTGATGCCGCAGCATCTTTATGCAGCACCCCCCACAAAAAAGGTAAGCGAATTTCATGGCACTTCAATAGTGTCATCAAGAGGCTGCCCCTTCAACTGCACTTACTGCATTCCCAATGTGATATGGAAAAGAAGATACAGGGCAAGAAGCCCGAAGAACCTTGTGGATGAGATTGAAACATGCGTGAAAAAATATAATCTAAGGGAATTCAATTTTCATGATGAGCTGTTCACAACATTAAAAGAAAGGACAATCGAGATATGCAGAGAAATCAAGAAAAGGAAGCTGAATATAGCCTGGGTCTGCATGTCAAGGACAGACTTTGTCCCTGAGGATGTGCTTAGGGAAATGAAATCCGCGGGATGCAAGAAAATCATGTTTGGGATTGAAAGCGGCTCTAAAGATATCCTAAGGGCTATGAGGAAAAATGTTAACCTGGAGCAGGCAAAGGAGGCTGTAAAGCTCGTGAAAAAGGTTGGCATTGATGTGGCGGTTAATTTCATGTTTGGCTATATAGGGGAGACAGAAGAGACAATAAGACAGTCGATCAGGCTGGCCAAGGAGCTCGACGCTGATACAACAGCTTTCCTGGTAGCGTCCCCATACCCCGGAACTGATTTCTATAATATAGCAAAGGAAAAAGGATATTTCAGAGAGGGTTATGACTGGAAGGACTTTACATTAGTTTCCAAGGACAATGTTCCTGTCCTGAACCTGCCTGGTCTTGATGCTGAGAGAGTGCTTTACTGGCAGAAAAGAGCATACAGGGAATATTATTTGAGGCCAAAGTATATCCTAAGAAAGATAGGCGGAATAAGATCTTTAGGAGATTTAAAAAACCTGTTTGGTGGTTTAAAATTATTTTTTAGAATACAATAGGTTGTCTAAGGCAAAGCCAGACCTGAGCGAAACATGATTTCAGCCTTAGGTTGATAATGATATTTTTCATTTAAAATGCAAAAAATACTTAACAGAATAAAAAGCAATAAAGAAAGCATTTTCTTAGTAGGCATTCTGCTCTTAATGACTGTGCTCTTTTTCCTGTCCTTCCTCAGGCTGGATTATTTTTACTGGGGAGACGGTGTTGGGTTCTATATGCCCAGGGTGGAAAACTTAAAGCAGTCCATATTTGAATATAAAGATTTCTGGCCTTTATGGAGCCCCTATTTTTTTGCTGGCCATCCCTTTTTATTTAAACATATTATAGGGGTTGACAGCATAACCGGAGTGATATTGCTGCTGACAGGCTCGCCTTCCTATGCAGTGAAACTAAGCTATGTGCTTGACATATTCCTCTCGGGGGTTGCTATGTATTTCCTTATTTTGTATATCACAAAAAAAACAAAGCCAGCCTTTATTTCCGCTCTTGTGTATATGTTTAACGGCTGGGTGATAGGAAGGTTCCAGATGGGGCACCTGAATACTCTTAATGGCTATGTTTTTATGCCCCTGGTCATTTTGTTCATGATAAAAACCCTTAAGTCAAAGGACTGGCTCAAGTATTCCATAATCACAGCAATATTGCTTGGGCTCCAGTTGAGAGTGGGGCCTGACCTAAAGGCAACCCTATGGACAGTTTTTATATTTGGCGTATATATCCTGGTATATCTGATTGGAAAAAATCTCCAGAAGAAGATAGTCAAAGCCATGCTGGTCAGCGCTGTTATTAGCATAATATTCCTGGGCTTATCATTGCAGAGGGTTCTTCCAGGCAAAGAGTTCCTTGACATGAGCGGCAAGGAAAGAAGGCCATGGGAGGTTGCCTCAGGGAGAAAGATAGCGCCCAAGGATTTCTTCAGCTCATTAGTCCAGCCAATGGAAGGTTTTTTTGAGGCAAGGAAGCCCGGAGGAGCATACCACCTGGGAATAATAGCTTTCCTGCTGGCAGCCTTTGGGGTGTATAAAGGCTTAAAGAGCAGATACACCCTCTTTTTTACCTCCATTATAATCATATCATTATTCCTTGTAAGCGGCTCTTTTCTTTTCTATCTTCTATGGAGATATGTGCCTGGGTTTAGCAGCTTCAGGTATCTGACGAGAACGCTGATAATATATGTCTTTGGAGGCTCTGCTTTAGCTGGCATAGGCACCCATTATCTTTTGGCCAATATAAAAAGAAAACAAGGCAAAAAAGCTGAATATATATTGTTTGGGATTATATCAGCCCTGGTAATACTCAACCTGATGGTGTTTGGCTACAGCCCTTACAGGGCAACCAAGATGCAGGATGTGAACCAGGTTTTAAGCAGCAACCATGTCCTGCAGGACATAAGCAAGGAGATCAGGGACGAGAACTTCAGGATACACAGCTATGAGACAATAGGCATAGATTATGGCACAGAGTTTTTTACTGTCCCATTAAGGCTGGAGAATATATATGGCTATGATACCATGTGGCTGCCTGAGTACCTTAATGTTTATTTGTCTGTTGCCAATGAGCAGCCAGCCAAGTTCTGGGGCATACTTAACCAAAAATATCTTACATCAAGGCAGCCATTAAACCTGTCAGGTTTTGAATTTGTGAGGAAGTATGAAGAATGCGAAATCTGTTTTCCTGAGATAGACAAGATACAAAAAGCCTATGGGCCTTACCTCTATGAAAACAAACAGTACCTGCCAAGAGCCTTTATTCTTAATAATGGCATACTTGTTATCGGAGAGAAAGAATCTGCAACAAAGGTTATTTACTCGCTTATGCTAAATAAAAACTTTAATCCTGAGTCAACGATAATAGTGAGAGGAAAAGAAAGGGTTAATGATTATGGTATCCAGGAGCTTAAGAGGTTTAATGCCCTGGTGCTTACGCAGGGCTCTGTTGACATGAACTCTGCATATATATTAGAGCAGTTCAAAAAGTCAGGAGGAATGCTGTTGCCTGATATAACAGAAGGCGAGGACACTGTACCTGGGGAAAGTGTTGATGCTATGTTTATATCCCTTGGCAAAGATAAGCTGCTTAAGGTAGATGATAAGAATATCATGCCGGAAAGCTTTGAAAAAAAGGCTGTAAAGCTGGGCAGGCATAAGGGCACTAAAGGGTTTCTTGTTCTCAGCGAAAAGTATTCAATGTTTCCTGGATGGACTGCCAAATCAGGCGGAAAAATTAAAAACATTTATAATGTTGACGGGGTAATCTCAGCTGTTTACTTAGAGGGGGATGAAGAAAATATAACTTTTGAGTTTAAGCCAGGCTCGTATAGAACAGGCTTTGCTATAACCATAATCACTTTATTGTTCGTTATTATTTATTTTGGGTTCAAGGTATCAAAGGGGTTTCATATTAAGAAGAGTTGATAAAAATGTTGAACTACAAGAAACATGGACTGAACTTTTTGAAATATTCCATAGTGGGTGGTGCATGGTCAGCAATTAATGTTTTCCTTATGTGGCTGCTCATTGATGTAATAAGTATTAATACAGTCATAGGCTCTACCTCTATTGTGGTAGTATTATTTATAGCAAGATTTTACATGTATGTGGCAATAGATCTAATGCATAAACAATTCCTTAAATACACATTAACCACAGTACTCTTATCAACATTAAATGTTGGGTTCATGTATGTTTTTGTTGATATGCTCTATATCTCGGCTTTATGGAGTTCTATTACCTCTATAAGTATCTTATTTCTGTTTAAGTTTATTATTTACAACATGATTGGATTAATTAAAAATGTTTAAACGGAGAACCTTTATTATAAAATTAGTTATAACAATATTATTGTTGTTGTATCTTATTTTCAAAATAGATTTAGATAAGATCGTTGATACTTTTAAGAATACAAATCTTATGCTGATTTCTGTTGCAGTATTCCTGATCTTTATTATATATTCTCTCAGGGTTATAAAATGGGGAGTTCTCCTTAGTGCCCTGGATATAAAGGTTAGTTTTATAAGAAGGTTTAAGATAATACTTATTGGCATATTCTATTCTTTTTTTACTCCCGCCAAAGCTGGCGAGCTGGCAAGAGCCTATTTTCTAAAGAGAGACTTTACAAAAACCATACCAACCATTTTATGGGACAAAATACTGGATGCAGTTGCTCTTGTGACTTTAAGCCTGGTTTTTATGATTATATTCTTTAGGCAGACTATTGTTTTTGCTATGATAGTCCTTTTTGTAATAATGCTGATAACTGTTCTGGTTCTCTTAAACAACAGAAAGCTGATATCTTTCTTATCTGATATCCTTAAGCTCCCTGATAAGTACAAAGAAGATTATTATAACAGCATGAAATCCATCATGCAGAACAGCCGCTCTTTGTTGACAGCTTATTTTCTTGCAATAATGTATTACCTGTCAAGCCTGGTTGTAGCATTGCTGATTATTAAATCTCTTAACCCTGAGCTTAACTACAGGCTGATGTTTGCTCATCCTATAGCTATCCTTATAGGTAGCATCCCATTGACCATATCAGGGCTGGGCATAAGGGAATCTGCTAGTATAGGACTTTTTGGGTTTTATAATGCAGCACCTTCTTATGGCTTTTCCTATTCAATACTTGTGTTTGCAATAATCACTCTGATTCCAGGGGTTGTAGGCTTTTTCTTAAACATCACAGATTCAGACAAAAAAAGGGTGTATAAGAACATTGCAGGCAATTATTATAATAAGCACAGAAGCAAGAATCCTGCTGTAAAGCTTTTGATTAATAAGTTCTATAAAGACATTGGAAGCGTTATAAAAAGAACAGAAGCAAAGAGAATTCTTGAGTTGGGCTGCGGGGAAGGGCATATCACAAACGAGATCAGCAAATATACAAACGCGGAAATCATTGCCACAGATCTGGAAGAGGATATAGTCAGGAAAGCAAAATCCTTGTATCCTAAGTTTCCGTATATGCTATGTTCAGTGTATGATATTCCATTCAAGGAAAACTCTTTTAACTGCGTGGTTGCAGCTGAGCTTCTTGAGCATCTGGAGCATCCGGATAAAGCGCTGGAAGAGATAAGCAAGGTGACCAGCAAATATTTGGTTGTCAGTGTGCCCAGAGAGCCTTTATGGAGGATTGCAAATGTTTTAAGGCTGAGCTATCTTAGCGACTTGGGAAACACTCCCGGCCATGTTCAGAACTGGACAACAGGCCAGTTAAGAAGGTTACTAAAGAGGCATTTTAGCAAAGTGAAGATTAAAAGCTCAACAGTATGGAATATAGCGTTATGCAGGAAATAAAGCATAATAGAAGCACAGAAAGGTGGTTTAAATAAAAATTAATGACACAGCAGAAAACATATACCTTATTGTAATCTTTTCTGCCCTGCTTCTGGCAGGCTGCGCAAACCTATGGGACCATCAGCTTAGCCATGATTTTCCCTATGCCTATCTTGCTTCAGATGCCTTTCAGCACCAGACAAGAACAGAAAGCATAAAGGAGATGGGAAATTACAGGTACGAAGCCTCTTATAACTCTGCAGGTTATAAGGATGTTGTGGGCCAATACCCGCCTGTTTTCTATCATCTTGGCACTATCTTTTCTTATCTGACAGGACTTGAAACCTATGACAGCGCTTATTTAATGGTGTTCCTTATTATAATTGCATTTGTTATGGTTTTTTATACTATAATAAGGAAATTTAGCAGGACTATAGCAATACTTTCAATACCCCTGTCCATTTTGGTTTTTTCCAGCCCCGAAGGCATTATAGGACCTTATGCAGGCATCACCTGGGGCAACTGGCCAACCTATTTAGGGCATTTATTCCTTATATCCCTGTTTTGGGCATTATACAACATGGATTTAAACAAATCATGGAGTTTGCTTGGATTATTTATAGCAGCCATCACAATAAGCCATACTTCTGAGCTTGTTTTTGGCTTGATGTTTATTTTTATTTACTTTGCTGTTATGCTTTTCAAAAGAAAGGCTTTCCCTTTATTCAGGAAATTAGCTTACTCAGCAATACTTTCCATTATATTATCAGCTTACTATCTGGTGATATTCAAGTTTGGCTGGGGTGTTCAACAGGGCTATAAATTCTCTTTCCAGACAACCAGAGCAGCAACACCTCTCTACTTTATGCACAATTTTGGGATAATTCTTATCTTTATGGGCATAGGGCTTGCATATTTTCTATTAACACCCAAAAAAAGGGCATTTCCTCTTTATGTATCATTGTTTATGTTTCTGATAGGCTTAGGGAACTATTACGGGTTCCAGAGGCATGCATGGAGAGTAAGAACATTATGGCCTTTGTATCTTTCGGTTTTTATGGGTTATGGAATCTATCTGCTTATAAGCCTGTTAGCTAAGAACATCAAAAAAAGGTTTTTGTTTTCTATTGGCATTGCCTTAATCTTTCTATCGGTGTTTTCATTTGCAAAGGTACCATTCATACCCCATTACCAAAAGCTTTCCACACCGGGAATGATGGATAATTTGCATTGGAATGTGCTGCAATGGCTGAGGTATAACACGGAAGAAGATGCAAAGGTATACTTTTTCTATGGGGATATCTATGGGCAGGATGCCTTGCTAAGGAATACCCACAGGACCCAGTTCCTTGTTGACCCAGGAGATTTTATTGAATCTTTAAAGAACAGGAGCATAAGGAGGTACTATAAGGCAGAGCTCCCAGGCGACAGCGGGGCAGGCTATCCTTACAGAAAATCGTTCTTTGAGTTTGGGAGCCACTGGACTGAAGAGGTTATACCCAAGACAAAGCCAAGGGATATATGCATTATGGATTATTATGTGTTTGACAAGGCAAGCAGGGAGCCTGTGCTTGTGGAATATAATTTCCTGATAATGAACGAACTATTGAAAAAGGATTTTATTGAGATAGTACATGAAAGCCAGATAGCATTTATACTGAAAAACAACAAACCAGGAGATGATTGCATTGAAGAGCGAAGCTTTAGCTAAATTAAAGAAAGAAATGACCTATCTTGGAATACTTTTTTTGGTTATATTTGCAGTATTTAAAGTGCTCTTTTATAAAGAAGATTTCCTGCCTACCTTAAGGGTTGTGTTTGGATTGTTCTGGTTATTCCTTGTTCCGGGCTTTTCCCTGCTTTACTACTGGCATGAAAAGCTGAGGTTCATAGAAAGGATAATATTGAGCTTTCCCTTGTCAGCAGCTTTGGTGGGGATATTAAGCTATCATTTGGGCTTAATAGGCATTGATATCAGATACCATTCCCTGCTTCCCCTGGTTTTCCTGGCTGCAGGATTAATGATTGTTATAACGAAGATAAAGAAGGCCAAGAAAGAATGAGGCTTCTAGTGCATTTTATTGTATCCTTAGCGCTTGTTATGCTGCTATACCCCTTTTACAAAGAGCAGGCATTATTGATATTCATAGGAGGGTTCCTTATTGATATTGATCATTATTTATGGTATATGTTCAGGTTTAAAGACTTTAACCTAAAGAAGGCATTGGAATATTATAAGAAGCTGGATTTCAAGGATGTGCTTATACTATTCCATACAATAGAGTTTGTTGTTGTTGTTTTCCTGCTGTCTCTATATCCAGGCCTTGGCCTGCTTTTTGTTGGCTATATTATCCATATTATTATGGATACAATATATATGTATAAATGCAACATTCTTGGGCTCAGAGCATTCTCTCTGATACTTTGGATAAAAAGGAGAATTGATAAGAGGGCAAGAGGGAAAATTAAGCCCTTGGCTTAGAGCTCCTTATAAATTTCCTGATAAAGATTCCTAAGGCAGTCAATAATAAAAAGCTTACAACAATTGCAATTCTTACTGAGCCTAATAATATTCCCAGGTAATAGACAAGGCTTGAAAAGAACACTACGCCTATGAAGAATGAAAAGATTATCTTTTCACCAGTTTCCAGCTCGAAATTATCAATTATAAGATAGAACGGCAGGAAGAAGCATAAGAAAGCTCCAAGTATGGTTCTTATGCCTGGTATGCCTAACAACAGCAGGAAAAACATAAGCACAGCTGCTGCAAGTCCGATTATTAGCTCTTTATTATGTATTTTCAAACTTATACACCTTTATATTATTCTGGTTATAAAGCAAAGTAGCGTTCATAAGATAGCTTTGCTCAAAAATCCTGAGCTGCTCAACCCTTTCCCCGTAATTAGGGTAGAGCAGAGCAAGGTCAGAGTAATCCATTATGAAATATGAAGAGGAATTGATAAAGTTAAGATTGCCTTCATCTCCTATATACCTCCATGAAAGCCACATCATCCATCTTGATTTTTGCTGGGTGAGCGTGCCAAGGTTTATGCCTTTGCCTTCAGCAGGCATATTCTCCTGAAGCCATTCTGTAACCCTGTATTGCGCAGGGGTTATTCTTGTTATTCCTTTATAAGAATCCTTCAGGAGGTTATAGGCAGGGGTAAAATTAGAATAAAATGCAAGGAAAACAAAGAGGAATATAAGCAGATACTTAAGATAGCTGAGATAGGCTGCTTTTATCTTAAACTGCTTAAGCAGCTTTGGGATGCTTAGAACTCCTATTGCAATGATAGGGAAGAACACATGCGCTGTTGCAGCCAATGAGCGTTCAGGCCTTCCAAAGCCAAAGAAGATAAGGTGGATCATTATATATGTGCCTGCCAGGAAGCTTAGCAGGAGAAGGTCTTTTCTTCTTCTCTTGATCAGGAGATAGATAGAACCCAGTATAAGAAACCCTATTGTCCATGAGCCAATGGTATCTTTGTATGTGAAATAGGAATCTGGCTGGCTGAAATATTCCCTGTAGCCAAACCATTGGAACAGTCTGCTGAAATCCCCTTTCATCTCAGCCTTTTTTCCAACGCCAACCTTCCCACCTGCAGACTTTAAGACCACATTTCCCGTCTGGAAAGGAAATATGCTGATCAATAACAGAAACAGCACAGCAAACACCAAAAAATGCTTTAGAGCAAACGGAATCCTTTTTTCCTTTATAAATAGGAAAAGGCTGAATAATATCAAGGCAATCACAGTATGGAAGAAGCTGGCAGGATGCATAAACATGTTTGCAGCCATAAGGAATGAGAGGATATACATGTATACTGGCTTTGGCTTTTTATCCAGGTAAGAGGAAGCGTACCTATAAAATGTGTATAATATCAGAGGAGTATAAAAGTATGCAATCTGCTGCGGCCATTGCCCCCAGAGGTATATAAAAATATCTCTCAGCGAGAAGGAAAGTAGAAGCGAGGAAAGAAAAGCAGCCCAAAAGCCATATAATTTTCTTATAACAAAGAAGGAAATAAGCACAATTGCTGAGCTTAGTATTGCATTAAACAGAAAAACAGGCAAAACCCTCTCCCCTCCGATGATCTGCATAACAGCGAAGTTAACATGATAAGGGGGATGATACCAAAGATAATGCGGCGTGAAAATATTATCCCTTCCATATCTCATGTCGATAAAATACGGCAGCCTGGTTATTGGCTTGTCAGTGCCTGCAGTATAATCTGCTATTGTAAAGTGCGAGCCAGCATCAACCTCGCCATAGGGAAGCCTGTTTTCATGGAATGGAAGGCTCCATATATATAAACAGAATAAGTATAATGCAACTATCAATGCAATCTCAATCTTTTTATTGGCCTTCATAAGGGAAGTGAAGTTAATTCTATTTAATAAAGCTTATGTGAGAGCAAACGAAACATTTATATATGCGTGTTAGGTAATAAAAACAAAAATAGTAGATGATATAATCAAATATATAAATCAAAAAATAAAAAGAGGGGATAAAGTGTTTCTTTATCTTCTAATAAATTATCAAAAAAAAGGGATGCAAAAGGAGGTTTAGATAAAAATGAGGTATAAAAACATATTCTTAATTATGGTTGGTTTATTAGTAATGGCTGGAGTTTCTGAAGTTTCTGAAGGTGCGATCGAGGGGATTAATGTCACCCTTGATGTGGTTATGGTGGATAACGAAACCGGAGGATACCTGGGACCTAATTACCCGTTTAATATTACAATAAGACCTTTAGATGGGGTATACTACTTAAATAATGGGACATACTTCTTCAATTTTACACTTATAAATCTTAACGAAACCTATAATATCACAAGTATTAATATAACAATGGATAGCGGGTTCTTATGGGGCTATGGAAACTGGTCAGGATTCTCAGATGGCGTATATGCAGCCAATCCCGTGGATTTTAATTTCACTAATATCTCTAATGAGCAGCATGTGCTTAGCTGGAACAGAAGCGCAGCCCCATTCATAACAAACGGTACTGCGGCTGGCACTTGCACTAATACAACCACATGGTTTGCGTTTAATGTTACAATCGGCCAAAATAATAACTTAGATGGATTTCATAACTTTACTATAATAGCTGGGTATAATGACACTTATGAAACATACACAGCATTTAACTTGGACTTCAATATTTCAATTGATAACACACTGCCTACGTTTTCAACAGCTGTTACAAACGGCACAGGCATAGCAGGCGCAAGCACAAACACAAGCATTAATATCACATTCAGTGAGGTAATATGGATGGATTCTTTGACTGTAAAATCTTTCTATATGACTTATGGAGGAGTTAATTATACAGCGGCAGCATTGCTTACACAGAACAGCACAAACACTACTTTGATATTCCATAACCTGATTGGCGCAAATGGAACACCAACTGTTTACCTAAATTCCACAGATGCAGTGCATAATATCTCAGATTATGCTGGGAACATTGCTTATGGTAATACTACTGGTGTTGGCAGTGTAACCCCAACAGACGGCATAAAGCCAACCCTCAGAACCTTTAACCTAAGCTATAATTACAGCAACAGGTACTTAATATTAAGGTTTGATGAGCCAGTGGAAGCAACTTTCCTTGAGGGAATACATTTGGTTATGAATAACTCAGTAGCAGGAACCACGGATTATCTTGTCTTAAATGCACAGAACGAGTCAGTAACCTACAACCAGGCATTTAACTATTCTAATATAACTTTATCAACAGCCCATAGGGACACGATACTTGGCTGGACCATGAATGCTAGCTCACCAACATTAAATATAAGCTTATTGGAAGGAGCATTCAATGATACCTCTGATAACATGATTAACGCGGTTGTAAACCAGAGCCTGAATGAATTTGAACTAGATATAACAAGGCCAGATCTTACAAGCGCTGCCTATGACCATGCAACAAGGACCATTAATTTTACCTTTAGCGAGAAAATGTATCCAAACAGATCGGCAACAGACACATTCCTTATAAATGTGTTTATAGCAAATGAAAGTAACTCATCAAACACCAGTGTGAAAAAGATATCTTTAGGAGGTGCTTTAGTAAATGTAATGGAGAATACAACCACTATCCAGATTAACCTTACAGGAGAACAGAATGCTAATCTCTCATCATGGAGGACAGATACTTTGTATGTATGGACTCATAACCTGACTTTCGGTGATCTGGCAGGAAATAATATGACCCAATTATCGAACACAACAGCATTAGGCTGGCTCAACAGCAGCACTTATACACCAGATGTAGTAACGCCAAATGTATTTACAGCGATTTCATTAAATGATACCACGCCAACAAAAGCAGGAAATGTTACATTCACTGTAACCTTTAATGAATACATGGACTGGTCAAACACAAGCACTATCAATGTAACACTGCACCCAATTGACAACACAACCACCATTGTGGTACTGGGAAAATGGGAAAACGAGACTGTCTGGAATGGCTCGTATCTCATAGACCACGCATTTAAAACTGATGTTATGGATGGATTGACTATTATTAATGTAAGCGGAGCAAGGGATATTGGTTATAATGCAATGGCTGCAAATATCTCGAATAACTTCACAATAGACACAACACTGCCAACATTGTTAATGGTATGGTATAATGACACTGGTTTTGATTACAATGAAAGCACAGGAGAGCAAGGAGGACAAGGAGGACAAAACTTTTTAATATTGAAGTTTAGTGAAAATGTTACTACTGATTATGTTAATAGTAATACTACTACTAATATTAGCAACCTTATTTACCTAACAAACGGGAGTAATACAAGCGGCTCATTCGATGGCAATGATACAGCAGATCAAGGAGCTGTATGGCTAAGAGACCAAACCCAACACAATAAGATGAATTTCGCGATTAGTAGCAATATGACTATCTGGTTAAGAGGCATCTTTAACGGCAGTGGAAAAGTACAGGGAATAATACTAGCGAATGGGTCAACCTCAATAACCGATCCAGCAGGCAATCCAATATCAAATAGGTCAGGTCCATTAGATATCTATGACCATGCAATGGTATGGACTGCGGACAATAACGGAGAGATATTATGGAATGGATTTAGTCTTCCGCATGATGTAAACTCAACACCTACCTGGAAAGCCTTGAATGATAGTGGCCAAATATCAGTTGTTTACACATATAATGGAACAGCATGGATAACAGCAACAAGCACATCAAATGACTTCATACCATTAAGGGGTTATTTGGTAAAGATTACAGGTGTAACAAAAAACAACACAATTGATGTGCCTATCCAAACAGATTTGATGGGTTCTCCAGAGCCGGATAGCTGGAGCCAGTATACAACGAGCGTAAAAGTGGATGATGGAGCATATTCATTGATAGGAGTGAATGGCTACTTAGATGATGCAGCATCAGCTGACCAGAGAGCAACAGGTAAATTCCTGAACTCTATAGGAGGCTCAGGAGATGGCAGCGAAGTTGGTTTGATTACATATGCAGATACCCTAGAAGATATAGGAACAGCAGCAGCGATAGTATCAGACAAGCTCATACCTTACAACGCATACTGGATTTGGGCAAATAACAAAGCTGACAGCTCATACTACACCTTCAACGGGTACGCTGACAAGAACCTGATTTAATTTATTTCTTTTTTTAATTTATTTTTAAGATTATTAAAAAAATGGGCAACACAAAGATGAATAAAGCAATAA
This sequence comes from Candidatus Woesearchaeota archaeon, assembly GCA_002687795.1. Lineage (GTDB taxonomy): Archaea > Nanobdellota > Nanobdellia > Woesearchaeales. The sequence goes on along the minus strand of NZBG01000034.1, from coordinate 16,619 downwards.
TTTTAATAATGGTTTTTTTTTCTTTAATAGGAATTGCTTATGGAGAAAGTCTTCCAGCTTTCCCAGAGGCATATTTTGGCACAATAACAGGCGCATCTGCTGGGTTAACGATAACAGCTAACATAGGCGGTACTACTGTTGGCAGTATAACAACTACGCATGATGGAGTTTATGGAGGTGCAGGCGCGAGTGATGAAAAGTTGTTTGTATGCGCTGCTGGCGAAAGTGTCTGTACTTCAGGTGCAACTATTACATTTATAGCTAGCGGAACTGATTCAGGAAGCTCTGCTTTTACGCCAGGAGGTATCACACAACTCAATCTAAGCTATTCAGCTGCAGCAGCTGCAGCAGCAGGCTCAACAGGAGGTGCTGGCGGTGGCTCAGCTGCTACAACAGAAACCTTAACAGAGATTGCATCGGATTCCTATATTATTAACAGATTAGAAAAATCACTGCCAGAGGGCTGGGAAGATGATAATCTTAAATATTCTCGGGTAGGGGATGCTTCAACTGAAACCTTTGGGAAGAACACCCCAGCAGGAATAGAAGAGGCAATAGAGCATGTTACTAGCACAAAAGCAATATCAGTTTTACAGGAATTAAAGGCAGGGTTTGAATCCGGAGAAAAGGCTAAGGCAGGGGTTACAAGAACCTTAACTGTTTATAATATAGAAAATCTGGATACAGGTGATTATGTATACAGGACACAGATTACATTGGTTGTTACAGCTCCTAAAGATATGAAAAAGATAAAGGTTGTTGAGATAATACCAAAAACTGTTGCAAAATCAACTGATGATTTGGCATTTACAGGAGAAACCCCTGAGGTATTGCAGAAAGATCCTGTTGTCCAATGGACTATTGATTCTTTAAAGAAAGGCAAATCCCTTGATTTAAGTTATACAGTCAAGAAAAAACTGAGTTCTATAAAGTCTTATACTATTGCTGGCGGTGAAGAAGTAGTAGCAGCTCCACCAGAAGAGGCTAAGCCACCAGAAGAAGAAGAGGATAAAGAAGATATAGTTCCTCCACCAAAACCAAAGTATGGCTGGCTGGTTGCAGCAGCGATCGTTCTTATTGGATTAGTTGGTTACTTTGCTTACACGAAGAAGAAAGAGAGGAAGTAATCAAAAAAGCCTTTTAACTTCTTTTACTACGTCCTCTACCTTAATAGACCTAAGACAAAGCTCTTTTTCTTTTCTCCTTTTACAACCTTCCTGATTGCAGAAAGAGCAGTCCAGCTTTTTGTATACAGACTTATACTTATCCTCATTATAGCCCCAAATAAAAGGATTGGTCGGCCCATATAAGCCAATCAAAGGCGTTTCCACTGCCCTTGCTATATGCAAAGGGCCAGAATCAGTTCCAATAAACAGCCTGCATCTTTTAATCAATGCAGCTAACTGCAGCAAACCTGTTTCTCCAGCTAAATTAACAGCTTTGTTCTTATTCTTAACCATGCTAATAATATCATTAACCAAAGGCTTTTCATTGGAAGAGCCGGTAAACAAAATATAAGCATTATACTTCTCCATTAAAGTATCAGAAAGCTCTGCCCATTTGTTGTTTTGCCATAGTTTATTGGCTCTTAATGTTCCGGGGTTGATGCAGATTAGTTTCTTTCCTGTTAGTTTGTGTTTTTTGAGTAAAGCATTAACATAGACTTCTTCTTTCTTTGAAAAGAATACGTCCATTTTTCTGCTTTTATGGTTAATATTAATTAGTTTTAACAAATCCAGGTTTCTGTCAATAATATGCTCTTTTTTAGCTAAGAACCTGGTTTTATTCGAAAGGAATCCAAGCCCCCTGAATGCATAGCCTATCTTATAACCTCCAATAAAGAATGCAAGCAATATATTTACAGGGGATGTATGCAGCTCTATCATTAAATCATATTTTCCCTTTAGCTTTTTTGCAAGGGAAAGAAAATAGGCTATGTCCAGCTTATTCCTCAGCCAGTCTTTTTCACAGATTATAGTATTATCAACATTAGGATTATGCTCTAACACTTCTTTTGTCCCTTTCTTAACCAACACATCAACCTTACAGCCAGGAAACTCCTCTTTCAGAGCCCTGAAAACAGGAGTTGCCAGTATAACATCCCCTATCTCATCTATCCTTATAACCAATATTCTCTTTATTTTGGCTTTGTTAAAGCGCTTCAGGCTTAAAATAGGATGAATTAATGCATAACCCAGCATATCTGCTATTAAAATAAATGGCTTAAATTTAGGATTTATTTGATAATTTAGCATAATATCAGAGAAAAAGAGTTAATAATATAAAAGTCTTATTCTATTGATACTCTGGGAGGAGATAGCTTTTCCGTTTCAGCTGTTGTCTGATTATCCTCGGCTTGTTCAGAGGCGTTTGAGGTTACATCAGTTTCATTTATTGTTTCTGCAGCTTCTGAATCATTTCCAGAAATATTCTTTATTAAGAAATCTGTATCTTCTTCTGTTATATTTATATCTGTTTGATCGGTTGTCTGGTTAACAGCCTCCTTTGCCTTAAAATAATCTAATTTGTTCATCTCAGAGCCCTCCCAGTCAACCTTCCATACAATAATCCTGTTTCCAAATACGCTGCTTTGGTCAGAGAACTTCTTGAAATACCTTAAGCCATGGCCTTCCATATAAAACAATATATTAAACATGCTTGATGCTATCTCTTGGCTTGATACAACATTCTGATAGTTTCCGTTCTTATCAGGTATCAGAGCCATGCTAAACCCAAGAGTATTATTATAGAACCTCTTTTCGTGGATACCATCTTCTGATGGATAAACAATAGAATTGGGATATTTGGTGCCGGTAGGTGTGGGTATGAAAGCATCGTAATTAGTTAAATTAATTATAACATTTCCCTGGCCGAACGAGCAGGATAATGTTTCATTGTTTAGTCTTGGACAACTGCTTGATCCTGACATATAAGATGGCCATGGGGCTATCCAGTCGTTAACAGCCCTGTTTGAAGAGAGAGAGTTTACGTCATAGTATATATTCTCAGCCTTTTCTCTTGTATAATTGAATCTTTCAATTAAAAACTGAACGCTTTTTTCTTTATCCTTCTTATAATCCTTTTTAATAAGCGTATTATAAATAGTAGCCCTGTCAAAGTCCCATGAGCCAAAATGGGCCCAGACACCGCTTTTTCCTACCATATCTTCGGATGTTATATAGTAGTTCTCCGGTGGGTCGCAGTGAGTGTTTTCAAGCACCTTGGCTGCCTGTTCTTCTGTAAGACTATAATTATTAGTGAGTGTATCTTTTGCCTTTGTTTCCTTTTCAACAATAATTTCGTATAAAATATCAACTGATTTAGCACCATCATTGATAACCTTATCAAGTTCATCAAAGGCATTGGTTGCCCCACAATCAAGCATTCTTAGAATACCAACAGAAGTTTCCTCGCTGCTGGTTAGCAAAGTGTTGCCTATCCAGTGCGCCTGTGGCATATCCTGTGTAGTGCCGTCAAATGTGACAGCCCTGTCAGTAATAGCCTTAAACCAGTGCCCAAAGTCCCACCATGAGTTAACAATAGCATCCGGCTCAGATTCAAGCCTTATTTTATCCAATGAAGAATACCATGCATCGTTCATAGAAGGTATCTCGCTCCTGGCTGTTGACTTTGCAGCGTTTATTGGGCTTAATAAGAATAAAAAGAATATCAGGAGCAATAATGCCGCCTTTGTAATGGTTTGGTGTATGTTCAGGCTTTTTGATATCAGGCTGGAACAGTATTCATAGATAATTCCCAATGCAATGCCAAATGCCAGGCTGAAGGCAGGCACAAACAATAACAAAAATCTTATACCTTTCGTGCTTGCATAAATGGTTGCTATAAACCATATAATAAGTATTATAGCCAGCTTTATATCTGCTTTTGTGTCCTTTTCTTTTAAGGCTATCAGTATCTTTGCTATTATGGGCAGGGAAATTAATACAATAAATGTATGGAGATCCTGGGGCTTAAAAGCAAGAATAATAAAATGCCATAAACTTGCGAGGGAGATAAACCACAGGTCACTGGGTCTCTTGCTTTGTTTTCTCACTAATAATAATATTATTCCTATTAAGCTGATCAAGAAGAAAAGCCTTTTCCCTATTCCTATCTGGTTAATAACATTGTTTAGAGAAGCCTCATTTTGCTCAGCTACTGTTGTTATAACATTCGGCCATATCTTTGTGACCCCTACTACTTTTATCTGCGCAAAGTTAAATGGCTGTGTTGGCGCTGTTCTGAAAGTCCAGAAATCAGTAAACAAAGTAACAGAAACACAGGATACAGACAGGAAAGTGACTAATAATATCAGTGTATTCTTAACCGGTGTGTTGAAAATGAAATATGAAATGCCCTTCTTCAGGTGTTCTCTGTGAACAATTATGAAATATGTAATGTAAAACAGTAAGGCTATCAAGATAAAGTCGAAGATATACCACCAGCCCATCCAGGAAAATGAAAATAATCCAACAAAGAAACCTGACAAAGAAGCAAGGATTATCTTGCTTCTTAAGTTCTTTGACTCGAAAGCTTCCAGTGCTAACCAGGTTATAACCAATGGAAAAAATACATTGTATGCATCAGTATCAGCAAATCCGCCGGCTGTCCTTCCTAACAATGCCGGATGGATTGCAACCATTATAGCTGCAATAAGGCCACCTAAATTACCTCCTATCCTTCTGGCAATGAAAAAGGCAGGTATTACTGATAATGTGGATATTATAACAGGAATAAAAAATGCAACCTTCATTAAGTCAAGGTCTTTGTTAAAAGCTGAAAAGACTTTATACAAGAACACTTCAAAGTAAATATGGAAATTGCTGTCAGCAGGCCTTCCTAATGGTGCAAGCATATGGTCATCCCATGGGATTCCATCTTTGGTTGTATCTGCTGTTGTTCCCTTTTCAATAACATTCCTTGAATACCTATACCAATAATAAGGGTCTATTGCCAGCAGATATGTTGTTCCTTTCTCGTTTTTAAGGTTTGATTTAAAGAACTGGGAGGTTCCTTTTACCTGTTGCTCTATAGCTGATCTTTCTGCCTTTAACAGCTTATTGAACTCAACCTCAACCAGACCATTCTTGTTGGCATCCGGCAGATTTGGATATTGCTGGTCTATCTGACCTTTGATTTGCGACTTGACACCGCTATAAACAGAGTTCCTTGCCCAATCATCAGTTATTGGGAGAGAATCAGGCATCATCCTTAAATAGACAGAGAAAATGCCGGCAATTAATATGAATAAAATAGGGATTATATAATGCTTATATTGAGCATAGAATGATTTTGCTCTTTTGATATCAAACGATACTTCTTCCTCTTCATCAGTTTTTTTCTCTTCTTTAATATCTTTCTTATCTTTATCCTCAGAAAAAGCTTTCTTGAACCAGTTCTTTATTTTTGAGAAGTCAATGTTGATTTCATCTTCTTCCTCTTTTTCAACCTCTTCTTTTATTTCCTTAATATCTTCTTTTGCTTTCTCTAATTCCTTTTCAGAAGGTTCTTTCTTAATATCTTCTTTAATCTCCTTGATTTCATTTTCTTCCTCTTTTAGTTCCTTTATATCTCCCTTTTTCTCCTTGATATCTTCCTTTATTTCTTTATCTACTTCTTTTATCTCCTTTTTAAGCTCTTTCTTCTCTTCCTCTTTGTCTTCTTTGAAGAGATTTTTAAAGAATTTCTTAATCTTACTGAAGTCAATATCTATATTTTCATCTTCTTCTGTTTCCTTATCTTCTTCAGCCATTTTCCATTAGAGAAAAGGGTATAGTATTAAAAATCTTTCTTTAATTTTGGGTTTGTTTGGTTAATTAAGTAATGAAAGGGTTGTCCAGTGGGGAAATAGTAAAGTTTAAATACTATAGCTAATTATATACTTGCTATGGCAACTACAATACAAGTTAGCAACAGCCTGCTTGATGTATTGAGGCATAGGAAGATGTATGACAACGAAAGTTATGAAGACCTACTTTGGGACCTTTTAGAAGATACTATGGAATTGTCTGAGGAAACAAAAGCGCTCATAAAGCAGGCTGAAGATGAATTCAAAAGAGGCAAGGTTCATACTCTTGAAAAGGTAGAGAAAGAACTTGAACTATGAATATGTATTCAATTATCTTCTCCGACTTATCTCTTAAGCAGTTAAAGAAGCTTAGCAAAGAGTTAAGGCTGAGAATAATTTCTACCATCAAAAGATGCAGGATAAGGCCCTATGCTCATGTTAAAAAGATTGTTGAGAGTCCTTATTTCAGGTTAAGGGTAGGTGATTATAGGGTAATCATGGATATCTGTGATAATAAATTGAGAATATTTGTTATTGAGATGGGGCATAGGAAGAATATATACAGGCAATAAGCTTTGCGTATCTTGCCCTGAGTTGCCCAGTGACCAGTAGGTTGAAAACATATTTAAAATAAACTCTATTAACATCTCTTAATGAACGAATCCCATCTCCTAAAACTTGCCTTAATCTCATCCTTAATAGGCTTGTTCGTCTTATACATAGTCTCAAACAACATGGACATAAAAGAAATAAGTTTGGATGAGCTCAATAATGAAGAGATCGGGAACAAGGTAAAGGTTTTAGGAAAGGTAAGCAGGATAACAGAGCTTGACAAGGTCACTTTCTTAGATGTCTCGCAGCCGGTTACCACGAAGATAGTCATATTCAGGGAGAAGGAAAAGGATGAAGCCTTGGACTTAGAGCAGGATGATTATATTGAAATCATAGGCAAGGTTGAGGATTATGAAGGTGAGATGGAAATCATTGCTGACAGGATAAGAATAGTAGAATAGCTTATAACCCTATACTCTCAATAATCTTCTCCTTCTCGAACTTCTCTAAAGAATCCAGGGTCTGGCCTGTTCCCAGGAAGATAATAGGCCTTTTGCTCATATAAGAAGCAGATATCATAGCCCCCCCTTTCTCATCAACATCAGCCTTTGTAAGAATAATAGCATCTATGCTAACAGCATCATTAAACTCCTTGATCTGGTTGCAGCAGTCATTTCCTGTGATAGATTCACCAACAAATATTGTTAAATCTGGGTTTGCAACCCTGTCAATCTTCTTTAACTCATCCATAAGGTTCTGGTTAGAATGCATCCTTCCCGCTGTGTCTATCAGGACAGCATCAAGCTTCCTTGCCTTTGCCATGCTGATAGCATCAAATGCAACAGCAGCAGGATCTGAGCCATAGTCATGCTTTATAACAGGAACATTAAGCTTATTTCCCCATACCTCTAACTGCTCGATAGCTGCCTTTCTCCATGTATCAGCTGCAGCTAAAACCGGTTTGATGTTATTCTTCAGAAACAGGTTAGCAACCTTTGCTATTGAGGTTGTCTTCCCGGAGCCGTTGATACCGACAAAGCATACCACAAAAGGCTTCTTCTTCTTAGCCTCAGCTATTAAATCAGTTTGCTTAACATCAAAAAGCTCTTCAAGTGAATCTTTCAACGCAGTCTTAACCTCTTTCTCTATCCCGGTCCTTGAGATAGGCTTATCAACAATTCTTTCCTTAATATCTTCCTTGATCTTGCTTATAACATCTGCAGCAGTATTGTTCTCAAGAAGCGCAACCTCTAAATCCCAGAACAGCTTCTCGAACTGCTGCTCATTTATCTTTGTGGTAACTATTTTCTCCTTTATCTTCCCAAAAAACTTCTTCTTCTCAGGCTTTTCCTCTTTTGCGTCTTCTTTCTTGGCTTCTTCCTTTTTTGGAGCTTCTTCTTTGGGCTTTTCTTCCTCTGCTTCCTGTTCCTTTACCTCAGGAACCTTCTCTTCCCTGGCTTCCTCTTTTACCTCTCCAGCAGAAACCTCTTCCTTCTCCCCTTCCTTTTCAACATTCTTAGAAAACCTGGAAATAGTATCCTTTAGCTTTTTTCTTAAGAAATTAAACATTTTTACTGATATCCTGCTCGATTACCTTTGCATGCAGGCTTAGCCTCTGCAATTCCTCTATGCTCTGCTGCTGCAGCCTTTTCAGCTCTTCAACCTGCTTATTGATAAGCTCTTTTGTTGATGGAACATCCTTCTTAACAGCCACACTAGAGCCAACATTAACAACAACCTCTTTATTATCCTTTAGTTCTGCCTTAGTAAATATGCCCGGGCCTAATGAAACAAGGGTTTCTGTCCCCGGCTTTGTCTTGCTTAGCTCATCAAGAGCATTATCTAATGTAGCCAGCTCAGTTAACTGGCTCTCAAGCATCTGTGCCTGTTTTTGGTATTGTTTCATCTGCTGCTCCAGCATCTGTAGCTCAAGATATTTCTGCTGCATTTCCTGTTGTTTTGATGTTTCCATGTTAGTCACCTGAACTTCTTCTGCAATGATTCCAATAGTAAGTCATATTCCTCTTCCCTTTTCAGGAAAGGAAGGCTTGGCCTTATCTCTGCTTCCTCTTTTTTAAACTCTTTCAGCTCTTTTTTAACCAAATATTTCAGCAAATCCCTCTCTTTTTGTGTAAGTTCCATATAAATACAAGAAAAAGTATTATCAGTTTAAATAGTTTTTTATCCTGCACCAAGCTCTTTGTCAATATCCTTCTTTGTCCTGAGCAAAACCTCTATCTCCCCAAAATGCTGCTGCTGGAAGAGATCAACCTTTCTTTGGTTTGTCAGGTGCAATAAAGGAATGAAAGTTAACACCTTATCCTCTTTTTTATCAGAAGGTATAAGGTTTGAAAATGTTAAAGATTTTTTCCCCCCGGAAAAGAAATCTTTTATCTTAAAATACAGCTCCTGTATAACCTGGCTGATATCTATTGTCTTATCAGGCACATCCATTTTAACAGGGATAGAATTAATAACCCTTCTCCTCTTAACCTCCAAAGCCTTCTGCAGAGCTCCCATAAGATCATAAATGGAAACCTTTCTTTTCCTTGGTTGAGGTGTTCTTGGTATCAAAGGAGGAAGTTCCCCTTTCTGGCCTGCAAGAGCCCCATAATCCTGTTCCTCATCAAACAAATCTCCTTCAGCTTCCTCGCCTGCTGAAATCAGCCTGTCCAGCTCATCAAGATCCCTTCCAACCAGCCTGTTAGACTTGATCTTCAGCAGAATAGCAGCTGCAAGCAGCACTTTTCCTGAAACCCTGAAGTTCATCTCCTTTAACTTCTTCAGCATCACAAGGTATTTCTTAGCTAATGAAGAAACATCAACATCCCATGGGTCTATCTCCTCGGTTCTTACAAGCTCATAGATAATAGACTGCCATGTCACCTCGTCCTCATTAAACAGTAACTGGAAGATCTGCTGCTGGTTGCTCATGTTATTTCCGTAGTATAACAGTTATATAAATATGTCGGAAATTTACCATTTTGTCTGTGGTCGGTGGCAAGCTCTGCTTGCCTTTGTTTAACGAATAATAGTAAATTTCCGAGCACACCAAAAATCAGAGATTTTTTAGTGTGTCGGAAAATACCATAAAACATCGCCAAAGCTCTTTTGCTTTGCAAAAGAGTTTTTCAGCTTTAAAGAATCAGGTTAAAGATGTAATTATTATTTTAATTCTTTAACTTACCTAACCTTCGCCCCATCCTTAACCTTCTCAACACCAACTTCTTCTTTATCAGTCTTAAGGGCCTTGCCTTCATACATTACCTTCCCGGCTTTAACCTTCATTTCAATCTTAAGAAACTCTTCAAACGAAATCTCTTTACCCGAATTCTCATAATTGTCAAAATAAACCTTATCGCCAGGCTTGCTCTTAGCAACTGTTAACAACCCAACATCCTTACCGTCATCACCTGCAAGCAGCATCCCATTACTAACCACGCCCCTCAGATTTGCAGGCTTAAGATTAGTCACAACAACTATTAGCTTACCAGTAAGCTCATCACCACTATAATATTCTTTCAACCCAGCAACCAGGGTTCTTTCCTCAGCACCTAGATCAACATCCACAACAACCAATTTATCAGCATTAGGATGCTCTTTTACATTTATTATCTTGCCAACCTTAAGGTTTAACGGGAATTCATTCATTTTGCTTACCTCTATCTTGCTTATAACAATCTTTGGCTTGCCGGCCTTATGATTCTTCAGCTTAAAGTTCAGCTCCTTTACGCCAGCTTTCTTTAGGTTTAACTGTTCCTTCAATTCTGAACTGAACTCAGGCGTTATAGGAGCAACCAAAACAGCCAGAATCTTCACTATATTAACGCTCAATCCTAAAACATCATGAGCTTTCTCTTTATCTGTCTTAATCAGTTTCCAGGGCTCTTTCTCCTGGAAATACTTGTTCCCAATAGCGCTTATCTCTAAAATTCCTTTAACAGCATCCTTTATATTAAGGCTTGAATAGCCTTCTTTTACTGTTTCTATCCTCTTATTAACTTGTTCTGTTAATTTACTGTTTTTATCTATGCCCTTAACCTTTCCCTTGAAATTCTTATCTAAAAAGCTCAGAACCCTGTAACAGAAATTGCCAATGTTTGCAACAAGCTCGTTATTAGCAACGCTCCTAAAGTCATCAAAGCTAAGGTCAATATCATTAACATCTCTGGAAAGGTTTCTTGCAAAGTAAAACCTAAGCAGCTCAGGATTATATAATTTAGCAAACTCCTCTGCAGTATAAAAGGTGCCCCTGCTCTTGCTCATCTTCTCTTTGTTAACAGTCAGGAATCCATGGACTATTATTGAAGACGGCAATGAAAAGTCTGCTGCCATCAGCATAGCAGGCCAGAATAGGAAATGGAAATAGATGATATCCTTGCCAATGAAATGCATTATCCTGTTTTCTTTATTTCCCCAGTAATCTTTAACGCTTCTGTTATGCTTTTTGCAATAGTTTGCAGTTGAGGCAATATATCCTATCGGCGCATCAAGCCAGACATAATAATACTTATCCTTTTCCCCAGGTATCTTAAACCCAAAGTAAGGAGCATCCCTTGAAATGCACCAATCTTCCAAACCTTTCTTTATCCAGTCATAAACATAATGCTTTATAGCAGGCTGCAGCTCTTTGTTCTTGTCAAGCCATTTCTTTAACTTGAAAGAGAAAGCGCTTAACCTGAAAAAGTAATGCTCAGCATTTTTCCTTATAGGCTTTGACTTGCATATAGTGCAGTAAGGCTCAATAAGGTCAGTTGTCTTGTAGGTTGCGTTGCATTTCTCGCAGACATCGCCATATTGGTCTTCAGCTTTGCATTTAGGGCATCTGCCTTTGACATACCTGTCAGGCAAGGTTCTTTTGCATTTATTGCAATAAGTTATCTCAATCTCTTTCTTATATATATAGCCCTTTTCCTTTGCTTTATTGAATATATAATCAGAATAATGCTTGTTTTCTTTACTGTTGGTTGTATAATATGAGTCAAACTCTACCTTAAATGCCTTAAAATCCCTTGTATGCTCTTTAAAGAACTTCTTGATCAGCTCCTCTGGCTTTATACCCAGCTCTTTGGCCTTTATCTCAATAGGAGCGCCATGCGTGTCATCAGCGCAGCAGTATATAATATCCTCTCCTGTAAGCTTCATGAACCTTACATAAATATCTGCCTCTATATATTCTACCAGATGCCCAATATGTATAGGGCCGTTTGCATAAGGCAAAGCGGTTGTTAAGAGGATTTTCTGCTTTTTTGGCATATTTTCGTTGTAATATAAGAGGTATTTAAACATTTCCAACAAAAGCTTTATAAAAGCTAAAATAATCCCCCTTTAATAATGGAAGAAAACAACAAAATACCTAACAGAGAAGGGTTTAATGAAGAAAACACAGAAGAGAAAACTGAAGATAACGGGTTTGAAATGAATACAGGGGGAAATAAGGGCTTTGGAGACAAAGAAGATATTGAAGAAAGAAAAGAAGAGGAAAAGCCATTTGAAGAGAAAAAAGAGGAAGAGCCTAAAGAGTTCAATGATGAACCTGAAACAGAGCCGGAAGAGGAATCTAAATCAAATGTATGGATTGCTTCCAGCCTTATCCTATTTGTTCTATTAATAGCTTCAGTATTTACCCAGGGTTTTGGCATAACCGGTGGGGCTGTTTCTGAAACAGAAATATCTGAAAATGAGCTTATATTTATGGATTCTTCAGCATGCACAACAGCATGCGATGAAATGGAGCCTTTTGTTAAAGAGCTTGCAGAAAAGGCTGGGTTAGCCTTTAGAAAGGTAACCTTCTCACAGCCAGCTCAGATACCTGGCTTTGTTCTTATTAATGATAATGAACTAACAGTCAGCGGAATAGAGGACGAGGCATCTTTCACAAGGCAGGTATGCACAGCAACCGATAATGAGGCTGTTTGCAGCGAAGCTGGTATAGCAGAACAGGAGCAGGTTAAAACAGTAACTGAAGCAGAAAACTCAGCATGCGCAAACACCCCAAAAACAGAAAAGCCAAACTTCAAAATATTTTATATGAGTTATTGCCCTTATGGAATACAGGCTGTTAGAGGCTTTGCGCCAGCAGCAGAGCTGTTTGGTGACCAGATAGAATATGAGCCTCACTTTGTTATATATGAAGACTATAGAGGCGGTGGCCCTGATTATTGCATTGATGATGGTAAATTGTGTTCAATGCATGGTATTGCAGAGCTAAACGAGGATATAAGGCAGGCATGCGCCTGGAAATATGAAAAGGAGAAATACTGGGATTATACATTATGCACTATGGATGAATGCTCATTAGCTAATATTGAAACATGCTGGGAGACATGCGCTGATAAGTTTGATGTTGATAAGGACAAAATCAAGAACTGCCAGGAGAAGGAAGGAATTTCTTTGATGAGAATAGAGAAAGCTCTTGGTGACCAGTTAGGTGTTAGAGGCTCACCTTCAATGTTCTTAAACGAGCGGTCATATAGTGGCGGAAGAGCCGCGGAAAGCTATAAGCAACAAATATGCTGCGGGTTTGAGGAAGAGCCTGAGGAATGTTCTGAAGTGTTAGGCGTAGCAGAGGCTAGTGCACAAGGTAATTGTTAATAATAAAAATAAAGTTTTAGAGTCTATTTCTTCATCTTAGCAACATTTAGTAGTTCATCTGCTCCAAGAAGGCTAAATCCAGCCTTATTGCCCACAATCTCCACCCTTACTATCTTCTTAGGATTGTTAAGGTCAACATTAGGCTTGTCAATAACAGATGTCAGCTTTATTATTAAATCCCTTTCATGCTGCTTGGTTTTCCTCTTGTTAAGCTCCATCTTCCATTTATCTGTGTTCTTAATATCCTTAACAAGTACTTTAACAGTCTTCTGCATATCCTTTACTGTTGATTTACACCATTTGTCAATAGGCGTCCAGTGGAACGTTGTATCAAACAGTTCAATCTGTTTCTTGGCCAACTTATTCAGCTTTTTCACAGTCCCTCTTGGATCCTTAACCCTAAGGTTAAACAACCCATCAATATCAGATTTAAGAAACTTAGCTTCATGCTTGAGAGCCTTCATCAAGGCTTCTACCTCTTTTTTTGCTGTTCCTATGTGAGATGGCTCATGCGTAACTATCAGATTAGCTTTAACAGCCATTTTTTATCACCCTTTTTATTCTATAAGTATTGGAGTATTTATAGTTTTCTAATCTAAAACAGCTTTGATACGCCTAACCCCAGCAGCGCTTGACTCCTCTTTAATAATCTTAAAATGCCCTAATTCAGAAGTGTTCTCCACATGAGGCCCCATGCAGATATCCTTTGTATAGCTGCCTATTGAATAAACCCAAACTTTAGGAGGATACTTTGCACCAAACTCTGCCTGCGCTCCAGAGCTTATTGCTTTCTTTGTATCCATCTCCTGCTTCTTTACTTCAATCCCTTTCTTGATAACCTTATTGACCTCATCCTCAACATATTTAATCTCTTTAGGGGTTAACTTTCTCTCAAAATTAAAGTCATACCTTAACCTTTCGGGGGTTATATTGCTGCCTTTCTGCTTTATTTCCTTATTCTTCAACACTTTTCTTAGAGCCTTACCTAATATATGGGTTGCAGTATGCAGCTTAGCAGTTATATCAGAAGCCTCTGAAAGGCCTCCTTTGAACCTTTGCTCTGCCCCCTTTCTTGAGAGTTCCTGGTGTTTTTTGAACTCTTTGTTAAATCCAGCTTCATCAACCTTTATAGCCCTTTCATTAGCCAGTTCCCTAACCATCTCAAAAGGAAACCCATAGCTCTGAAATAACAGGAAAGCTTGCTTTCCATCTATATCCCCTTTGGCAGCAATTATCTCAAATTTCTTTAATCCCTTCTCAAGTGTAAGGCTAAACCTTTCCTCCTCTTTCAACAATTCATCCATGATGAACTTCTTCTTTTCTTTAAACTCAGGATATTCATCTTTGTACATATCAATAACAATCTTCGCAATAGGCCTGCACAAATCTCCCTTAATCCCAAGTAATCTGGCATGCCTAATGCCTCTTCTGATAAGCCTTCTTAAGATATAGCCCTGGTCAAGGTTGGAAGGGGTTACAGCCCTTTCATCACCCAGAATAAAGGTTGCTGCTTTCATATGGTCAGCAATGATTCTCAGGCTTCTTGTCTGCTCATGGCTAAAATTATTAACATTAGCAAGCTTCTTAATCTCATTAATGATAGGAACAAACAATTCTGTTTCATAAACATTATCCTTGCCCTGCAGCATTGTAGCAGTTCTCTCAACACCCATGCCGGTATCAACGTTCTGCTGCTTTAGCTTCTCAAACTTGCCTTCTCCAAGCTTATTATACTCCATAAACACATCATTCCATATCTCAAAATATTTACCGCAGCTGCACCCAGGTTTGCATTCCGGGCTGCATTTTCTCTTGCCAATGTCTATAAACATCTCTGTACATGGACCGCATGGTCCTGTAGCCCCAGCAGGACCCCACCAGTTATCCTCCTTTGGCAGGTAATATATTCTTTCCTCCGGTATGCCAAGAGACTTCCAGATTCCAGCGCTTTCCTTATCCCTTGGCGCATTCTTATCCCCAGCAAACACAGTCACAGAAATATCCTTGATATCAAACCCAAGAACTTTTATAAGAAACTCTATACTCCATTCAATTGCCTCTTTCTTAAAATAATCCCCCAGGCTCCAGTTTCCCAGCATCTCAAAGAATGTCAGATGGCTTGTATCACCAACCTCTTCAATATCCCCTGTTCTTATACACTTCTGGACATCAACCAGCCTTTTCCCTGAAGGGTGCTTCTGGCCCATTAAAAAAGGAACCAGTGGATGCATCCCAGCTGTTGTAAACAGAACAGTTGGATCATGCTCAGGAATCAATGAGCCTGAATGTATCACAGCATGCTCCTTTTTCTTAAAAAATTCCAGATATTTCTTTTTTAGCAGTTTTGCTTGCATTTTTAATTATGGTAGATTAAATCGTTTAAATAATATTTGTTTTTTTTGTTAATAAATTTATTGTTCTACATAGTAAGTATTATCTCCAGCAGTCAGTTTTCGCTGCTGTTTCTGCTTATTTTCCACCATCTTTATATATAAGTTCTACATAATAAGGTATAATTCTACATAATATGTATAAAAAGAGGAAAAAGAGGACTGAATTAGGCAGAAATATAGAGTCTTACCCCTCTAAAAATGCTGAATCACAGCAAATTCTCGACGTTTTCATAGACCACCTCCAGGAAGAGCATAAATATTCTTTAGGGAAGGTAAACAAGCTGTTTCTTGCTGAAAGAGATAATATTCAGGTTCCTATTCACATTTTCGCAGGCAAACTGAGCACTTTAGAAGCAGTTGTCAAGTACCTAAAAGAAAGGCTTGGCTTAAGATACAGGGAAATCTCAAGGCTCTTGGGCAGGGATGAGAGAACCATCTGGACAACCTACCAGAAGGCAATAAAAAAACAGAAAAAAACCTTCTCAGCCAAAAAGGCTGAAATCAACATCCCCTTAAAAATCTTCAGGAACAGAAGGCTCAGTCCTCTTGAGAGCCTTGTCTTCTTCCTGCTTTATTCTCTTAACCTCAAAAATCATCAGGTCTGCGTTCTCCTCAATAAAAAGCCGTCAACAATCAGCACAATAAATTCAAGGGCATTAAAGAAAAAATGACTGAATCAAAAAAAGAGCTAATAGGATATGTAAAAGGGTGTCTAAGTAAAGGTTACTCTTCCGGCTCAATAAAGAAGACCCTGAAAAAATATGGCTATGAGTCAGCTCTTGCAGAAAGGGCGGTTGATTTATGTTATAAGGAGAGAAATGTAAGTAAATTAATAATTATCCTGGCCCTTGCTCTTGTAGCATCAGCATTCTTGTTACTAAGCCCTTCCTTTACAGGGTTCTTTACAATGAATTTCACAGCAGAAACACCTGCAAATGAATCATACCTTGCAAGGGCATGGCTTTTCGTGAATGTGACAACTGATATAGGCGATAATGAAACAAACATTACATTTTACCTTTATAATTCGAGCTTTGGTTTGGTAGAGAACACAACCTTAGGGGCAGGCAACAGAAGCAATAACTTTACAAGCCTTGCTGAAGGAATATATTACTATAATGTAACTGTCAGGAACACCTCTCATGAGAACTCAACAATAGCAAGGCAGGTTATCCTTGATACAACAAACCCAACAGCCTTTGACCTGGATTATCCAGCGGATAATACAGCAAGCATAAACCTAACCCCAATGCTGAACTGGAGCAACACATCTGACACCAACTTTGCGAACT
>NZBG01000033.1 GCA_002687795.1 Candidatus Woesearchaeota archaeon | reverse complement strand
CTCTCAGGTTAGATATCTTCTCAACCCTTTCAGCAAAACCTAAACCTTCCATAACAGCTTCGCAATCAATAGTTTCATTGCATTTGCCTCTTAATTTATAGATTATTTCCTCTTCCTCATCAATATCACCAAATTCCCAGACTATTAATGGGTCACCTTTAATAATATAATCACCGGATGTCTCTAGTATACCAGTAATATCATCTATACAGTTCTTAGGAATCCATTCAATATAAGTAAAATTCTCAAGTTCGCTTCCTTCACCTGGTGAAATTTCTATCTCAACAAGCGCATCCTGGTTTTCGCAGTCTATTTGCCTGCTTATATCCACATCATCTTCTGTCTCAGAAAACCTATCAACAATCTCAGTTTCATTTAACCCTAAGTCAGCAGCCTCTTTTGATATATTCTCTACCTCTCCCATAGTAGGCTCAACAATGGTAGGTCCGCAGTTAAACATATTCTCTTTATGCTTTAACCTTGTGGAGTCGCCCTTTCCTTCTAATAACATATTTAGAATACCGTTCTCTACCTCAAAACAGAGATAATGAGGAGATGGAATATTAATGCTCCCTATATAAAGAGCTCTTTCAAGCGCGCTGGCTGCTGCCAGGAAAAGATTGTCTTTAGAACTGCTGTTAACACTATCAACTATCTCCGGGATATCATTGAGCCTGGAAACATTAACATCTTCATATTTATCAACAAAATATATCTTATCAAACCCGCAAAGCCCTCTGAACTTGTACTCTTCCACAGAGCCAACCCTAAGCATGTTCTCATCTATAGCAGCCTTGATGTCTTCCTGAAAGATATTAAGGCCGGTTATGCAATGCCCCCCAATGTTAGACCTGATTATTCTATACCCAAATATGATTATAACTCCTCCTACCAATACAGCTAATATTATTATGAAAGCTGTATTAAACTCTGCTCTCCTGTTAAACCTAAAGTACATAAGGGAAACTAATAAGGCTGAGAATAATGACCATACAACCATAACAGCAGGGGCTGGCTTCTTTAGCGGGTTAGTGTTATCCGGATATCCATCTGAAAGGGGGGTTATCCTCCCAAAACCAGCTTTTACATAGGAAACTGATGGCTTTCTTATGATTGATACCTCGTTATCATTAGGGCTATAAGCGGCTGCAAGGGGCAACAAGGAGAGGTTTAGTATTAGCCAGAGCAGAACAAGATATCTAATAGCTTTAACCTCTTTTTTTATCATAATCCTTTTAACACCATAGAAATTATAAAAATCTTTCTTTCCTTTGGAAAATAATAAATACTAGCTTCACCAAAATGACTTATTAAATTGGTATCAAAGATAGCTCATAGGATTGAGGAATTTATTCTTATTGTACTGATATTGTTGGGTGTATTTGATTTCTTTGAATTACTGCCTGGGGATATAGAGTTTCTAAAAAAGATCATATCATGGACCTTGCTGGGCTATCTTCTTTACAAGGTTGATCTGACAAACATCTTATTTGGGAGAAGAGAGAATATAAGGAACAAAGAGATTGATTTGTTTATATTGGTTGCATATTTCTCATTGATTGTAAAGAACCTCACAGGCTATGCTGTTTCACTATGCGAGCCTTCAAAACTGGCTGGCAAGGTTGTTTGCGTTGGCGAAACAGAAATATTCAGAGGAGCTATAACCTGGCTAGTGGATACAGCTCCATTGTTGAACACAATCTTCTTTTATATTGGGGGTATCTTAATTATCTTAATCAGCCTTTATATGCTGAGACTTGAGATTAAAAAGCCCAGCCTGATGTCCATTCTTCATGAAGAAGGGCTTCCCCCAAGAGAAGTTGGGAGCTTAATCTTAAGGTTTTTATCCATATTACTGGTTTTGATTGGCTTTTTTGTTATAGTCTTCAACCTTATGCTGGAATGGCTTGCAATGGCTGTTGAGGCACCATTGTTAATACTAGGCATTTTCTTTTACCTTTTTATCATAATAAGGCATCACAAGAGATTCAACCCAGAAACACTGGTATATAAGATTGGAAATTTCGGTGAGAGTTTTTATGAAAGATTCATCAATCTATTCCATTATAAAGAAACTATTTTTCTGGGCGTTTCTGCAATGCTTGTGCTTCATTTATTAACAGATGTAGCTATTTTTATAATACCTTATATTATTGGGAAACAGGGTGCTCTTTATTTTATGCAGTTAGGAGATGGGCATATACCTCTTATACACCTTATGCTAAGCGATCTTCCTAAAATGGTTGGGATAAATAAGCTGGCTTTAGTGTGGACTTACTCTTTCAATATCATAGCAATGCTGTTCCTATTAATCCTGCCAGCTCTTATATGGTATAAGCTTTACCAGAGGAAAGGCTTTAATGTTCCCCATATAGCCTTGGCATTATTCTTTTGCTCTGTGGCTGTGTTCCTGCTTATGCCAAGCTTTAGGATAAGCTCTATCAACAAGCCTATCCTTGTAGGTGTTGATATACAGACATATTCCATATTAGAATCAGGGAAAGCTCTGTTATTGCCTTTTATTATTTCCTTAGTTATAGGCATAGCAGCATTTATCCTTAGCTTCAGCCATTGGCTCAAGGAAAAGATGCTTATACTGGGAATCTTAATAATTGACGGCTTTTTCGGGTATTACATTTATTTTTATTTCAAGGATATTTCAAGGTATTACCTTGGCAGCATCTCAACATTAATCTTATCTCCTGACTTCTTTATAGGCCTTTTCCTTGCAATGTTCTATCTTGTTAACATCTTTCTTTATGTTGTAGGGTATATTATATTCTTATCAGAGACTAAGAAGGAGTTTAGGTATGTTTATTGAATAATTGACCTTGTGGAGTAATAGTTCATTTAATAAGTGTTATCTTCAATTAAATTCTTGCTTTTCGATGTCAGGGTTTCTTTTTCTAAGAATATATAACACAATATTTATAACATTAAAACTTTAACAAGAGATTATGAGTGTTGAAAATCAGGCAAAGGAATTTTATAACTCCAAGAAAATAGGTAAATTGAGGAGATATAATCATCCACATGTGAAAGCCCATGTTATCGACAAAATTAATTTTATCAAAGATAATTTAAAGTTAACTCCTAAAGATAAAGTTTTGGAAGTTGGTGCAGGAAGTGGTTATTTTTCTTTTTATCTTGAGAAACACTGTAATCTTCTAGCGACAGACGTTAACAAAGGGATACTTTCTTTGAATCCTGCCAAACACAAACAGGTTAGTGATGGCAACAATCTAAATTTCAAAGATAATTCATTTGATGTTGTGATGGCTTTCGATATTTTACATCATGTAGATAATCCTGAAATTATAATCAAAGAAATGAAACGTGTTTCTAGGAAGTATTTGGTATTTGCTGAACCAAATGCAGATTGTATTAGTCAAAAAATGATTGTGCTCTTTTTCCCAAGAGAGTGGGGAACATACAGATTCACCACTAAATACTTCAAGCAGATTCTTAAAAAAAACAAATTACAAATCATAAATTTCAAGCATATTGGCAGATTGATTACACCAAATATTCCTTTACCTTTATCTTGGTTAAAAAAATTACCTTATTCAGATTCTCCTCAATTAAATTTATCAAATATTGCTATATGTAAAAAACAATAGAAAAAGAAACCCCTTAGATTCTGATATTAATATGTATTTCGAATAAAGCAAGAATTTAACTCTGAATTTTTCGATATTAAACGAGCACCCCCTTCTTCAGAATAAAATATGGGCCTGCCAGGATTCGAACCCGAATCAATCGGTATCCACTTTGGTAACCGAAGCCGATCGCTTGATATCTCCCGAACAAAAAGCTCAAGGAAATACTATCCATTATGCTACAGGCCCTTAAAAGTATGTATTTCTAAATAAAAGAAAAAGCCAATATTTAACCTTTACTAAAATCCCTACTTATTTCGCGCAAGGAAAATCTCTATTGAAGAAACTCTTACATCTCTTCCTTCCTTGTTCTGGAACCCTTCAGAGTCAATCTTAATATCCTTAACCCCTACCTGTTCTTCCAGAAATCTTTTGGCAGACACTTCAGCCACATCAACCGCTCTGCTGATAAACTTCCCTCTTGCCTTTACAATCACTTCATCTGCATTCTTGGTGGTGAACTGCATAACCACAGCAGTCACATAGTTCATAAACGGCTTTCCACCAATAAAAATGCTATTGTCTTCAGCCATGTTTCTCCCCCCTTAGTTTTTAGTAAGCGTTTGAATGCTTACTTGGTTTTGCTTTTTGTTAATCTTGTCACATATCCAGCAATAATGTTTCTTATCTTTTTACTAGGAATACTAGCAGACTCATTTACCAGCTCTTTATTATTATTAAAATCGTCCTTGAATTTGCCTTTATTCTCTTCTATGAGCTTGTGCGTTACTCTTTTGATCCGTTTAGTCTTTATTCTTCCCATAAAAATCCCTTAAATTTGAGAAAAGGTGATAATTATTTATAAATATTATGTTTTCAGGTTGATTCAACCAGAAGTTTTGCGCCTAAACTAACCGTTAACTGGTTAACATCCTTTGAAGGATTAATTTCTACTAAGTCAAGCATCTTAAGGTTCTTTAAGAGCTTTAGCTTGTTAAGGAAATACAGCATTTCCCTTGATGTTAAGCCTCCTGGCTCTATATGCCCCGTGCCTGGTGCAAAGCATGGGTCAACAGCGTCAATGTCCATAGAAACATATAAGGCATCAAAATCTTTTGCAACCGACATAACAGCCTCGCTAACCTCTTTTATTCCTTCCTGGGAAATCTCTTTCATTGAATAGAACTTAATCCTTTTCTCTTTTAAAAATGAATATTCCTGTTTATGCCAGTTTCTTATGCCCACAAGAATAATGTTCTCTTTCTTCAGGATATTTTTCTCTATTAAAACCCTGAGATAATCCTCATGCGTCGGCGGCTCAAAGTTATTAACACAGTCAGGATGCGCATCAAAAACAACCAGGCCGGGATTATCAAATTCTTCTGCAAAAGCCTTGAATCCAGAGAAAGTTATAGAATGATCTCCTCCTAACAGAAGGAGCTTGTTTGTTTCCTTTATGCTTTTTTTTACAGCGTTGAAGATATTTTTATTGGTTTCTTCTATGTTGCTTTCATTAGTCTTGATATCTTTTATGTTGAATACTGGTAATCTGCCTTCTTCATTAAGGTAAAATTTCTTAATTCTTTCAACTATTTTATCTGGAGCCAGTTCTGTGCCTTTATTCTTACCAAGGCTGCCTCCTGAGAAAGGGGCTTTTAATAGTATCATAACACAGAAAAACAGAGAATTCTATATAAATCTTATAGTCAAACGCACTTCAAACTTCCGCTAATCTTATCAATCTTATCTTCATCATCAGGCCCAATCCCTAAGCAAGTAACAGTGCCAGGCTCAACAACCGTATGCCCAGCATCCTTAATCAAAGAATTAACCAGCCCAAGTTTATCAGCTTGCTTCTTAAACTTAAGCAGTTCATCAAGATTCTCCGCCTTAAGCACAACCTTCTTCATTCCCAATGACTTCCATTCCTCAACAACCTTCTTATCACTATTCAAAGCGCAATCAGTAGAAGCATGGCTACATTGCACAGCCAGCTTACCCTTAGGCAGCTTAAGATCCTTCCTAACCAGTATAACCTGTTTCAATGCCATAGATTTCTTTATTCTCCAGCTTATTCTTAAACATTTCGATATATGCTTTTAACAAATAAACTTTTATAAACATTAATTCATTCTCAAGCCTTAAAATGGAAATAAGTGATTGTTGTGAAGGCCCTAATACTTCAGAAACTGGTAAAACCTTAAAAGAACAGCTTTCAAAAGCAAAAGCAGCATACGAGCTTAATAGTTCCACAGAAAACTTCACAAGGCTTGCAAACCTGGGAATGCAGATTCATCTTCTTGAAAAAGGCAAGGAAATCTCTTCTGATTATCACCAACGGAAAGAAGAACCAGCCAAACTCAAAGATTTCTATTTTTAATACGGCAGCCGGGATTTGAACCCGGGTAATCACCTTTCACCTACTTTGATGGGAGGGTGATGTCTTGCCACTGGACCACTGCCGTGCTATTTTCAAAATTCTATTATTAAGTGGAACTTTACCTTCTTTTAACCATATATCATATTTTAGTCTCTTTTGTGGATTATTGGTGCCTATTTCATTAAAAAATCTTGTTATCTCTTCTTTTTTACATATCTTAATCCATCTTTTCTTCCTAATAGCTTTATAACCTAATTGTAATAATGCTGAGTGAATACTTTCAAGAAGAGGTTCACTAGTATTATAAATATAAAGTCTAGGAGAAGTTTTATTGTGCTGATAGATTCCTCCTTCGGTATCAAATAATCCTCTAATCGTATTTCTCAACAAGTTATTATCATTAAAGAATGCTCTTGGAATACTATTATTTGGTTTATACTTCTTTTCACCAGAAGGTAATCCAAGTTTTGTTGTGAGATAATCAAATACGTCTTTAGAATAGATTAAACAACGAACATTCCTGTTGGTTTTAGAATAATAGATTGTAGGTTCCTTCTTGAAAAGCTGTATGAAATGTTCTTTAACTAAGGTATTGATATACTTATCGTCTAAAACGCTGTCCATGCTGATGCAGATTTGATATCCTGGTCGAGAGATTGATCCATCTCCTAAAAGGATACCTATGAATTCAGCCAATTTATATGTTAATTTATTTGGAATAACTGCTTTTCCTTTTGTAGGTATGTTGATGATACCGAATTTAAATCCTTCTGGATTTAAGTTTGCTAGATTACATAATTGAACAAAAGAGGTGTGCGACATCTTGCAAGATTCATCGAGATAAAAATAAATCATACTCCTATCTACACCTAGAATCTTTGCTATTTTTATCCAGGTAAAATCTAGATTAGATTTAACCTTTCTTAGAAATTCTGTTTGTTTACCCTTTGAAAATTTAATATAATCCATTTTATTTTGTTTTATATTCATCGTTTGAATCACCTCAATCTTATTAATTTTTCTAATCTTTCTTATAGTAAATGTTCTCTTATTTGTTTTAACAAGATGTGCTTTGAAAAAGCGAAAGAATTAAGTTGGAATATCTCACTACACTAATGGAAAAATTAAAGTGAGGTGTATAATTCGAACATACCGAAATAAAAAAACAGAAAAAGAAAAAAATATATCTCTTCAGATAATATTAAGCATCCTTTGCTTGTACAGTCTTTCTGCCATTGCCTTTTGCTCTTTCAACAGCCCTGTTAACCATGTCCTCTACACTCTTGCTTAGAGCATCAACAAAGCCACCGCCTGTATTGCAACCTGCGCCCTTAACTATGTCTTTTACTTTACTTGCTACAACTAAAAGTTCTCCCATTTTATATCACCCTCTATGTTTTTAATTTATAACTGCTTAAACCCCCTTAAACCCTTGTTTAAGGCTGTTATAGAATAAAATAAACAGAGCTTGTTTATAAATCTTTTTATTTACGCTTCTATGGCTTTACCATCGGGAAAGAGTATGTTAACCTGAATACAGTAAATGTTCCAATCAGGAAGAGCAATACAAGCCCCAACACCTTTGGATGAAAGAGTATCCCCCAAAACGCTGACTTTCCTGTAGTTCCTACGTCTCCTCGTTCTCCTGCTTCAGCAGTGTCCTCATCAGTTGTTGCGCCTCCTCCAGTGATGGACGCGCCTTTTTGTGATAATACATATGACAAAGAGCCAAGGCCGATTATAACCGATATCACAACGAACCATGTTATAACCGATTTGCCTTCAGGTGATCCTATCGTCCCCATTATATCAGCATCTGTGGCTCCAAGAGATTTGATTGCTATCAGCCCAAAGAAAGCAAAAATAAAAAACAATAAAAACCAGGGAACCATTGTGTCTATTACTTCTCTTACTGTTGGGGATAAAATAACTATAAAACTAGTTACCATTGCAAGCAATGCTATCAAGCTTTTATTTTCCCCTAATGACTTTGTGTACAACAAAATACCATAAACCACCACAAAGGTTAATAGAAAAGGAAAAATAATAGAAAACTGTTTAATCAATCCAATATCCAATGGTGTTGCCATTTTTTTAGGTATTTTACTGTCTTTATTTCTTGACAGAGTCACCTATCTTCTTGACCAGGTTGCCTAAAGTTGTTTTCTCCTGCTTTGGTCTGGACTCTTTTGTAATCAGCCAGATTATAACCCCAAATACAAGGATGATTAACACCAACGCCTGCGTACTCTCATTTCTTAACCAGCCTAACCAGTTTGGTATGTTCCAGCCCCATCCTGCTGCTGCTCCGAAGATGTAAATTATTAAACCAAACGATGCAATAGCAATCCAGCCAGCAAAGCTTGTTCCCATTAAATCTATATCCTTGCCGAATACGCCAACCAATATCAATAACATTACTATCGCCACAATCACAAGAGACACATGAGGAATTGCCTGGTTGATTATTCCAACAACATCAGCTGGTCCCCCTGGATTGATTATATGCGGTATAACCACTAGTAAAGCTATAACTAATGCAATAACCACATGTATGTTCTTTTTATCCTCTCCAATCACCTTTGTTTTCTGCAGAATAGCAAAAATAATTGTAAATATCAGCAGAAAAGGCAGTAAGGCATCTGTCAGCCCCCAACTTTCTAATGTTCCAAAAAATCCTTTAAAATCCAGATTTGTCATTTTTCAACCTCCTTTTTAGTTTTTTCTTTTGGATTTATTACAACAACCATAAACCCAATAATAATAATTAATAATATAATGGAAGCAATACCTCTGCTGCTCCAGTGCTCTGATAAAAACTTCCAGAACCATTCCAGCCAGCTTTCACCGCTCTTTGTTTTAATTGCCTGCAGGAATATAAAAACAATCCCAACAAACATTATTATCATAAAGATTGCATTCCATGGGCTCTTTAAAAAAACGCCTTCTTTAAAGTCTTCAGCGTTGTAAAAAGAGCCAACCAATAACAGGAAGAATATAGAAAGCATAAGAAGTATCACAACTTGGGAAGAGATTGTGGTTATAGTTTCCACCAGCTTGGAAGAGGCAATAACCATAAAGGCTATCACAAAAGAAGCTATTGCATTAAGGTTCTTTTTTGTGTATTTTACCCCATCTACTTCCTCCATGCCAAACACTTTTGTTTTCTCAAGGATAGCGAAGATTATTGTAAAAACTAATAAGAATGGCAGGACAACATCATAGATGCCGATATCACCAAAAAACTCCAATGCCTCTCTGAATGCGGATTGTTCAGCCATATTCTTTTTTTATAACAAGATTTATATATAAAACTTTCGTTATCTTTTTTTTATGCAAACTTATGATACAATAATAATAGGAGCAGGCTGCGCAGGCTTAGGCGCAGCTGTTTACTCAGGAAGATTTAAGATGAAAACCCTGATTCTGGGAAAAATGGTGGGAGGAACCATTAACACAACCCATATTGTTGAGAATTATCCCGGATTTCCCAGGATTGGAGGCATGGAGCTGGCCAACAAGCTGAAGGATCATGCCTTAAAATATGATATTGAACTAAAGGAAGAGAAAGTAGAAAAGATTGGGAAACAAAAAAGTATTTTTGCAGTATCCACAAACAAAGGTAAGTATTTATCCAAAACAATTATTTTCTGCACAGGCACAAGGGTAAGGAAATTAAATGCGCCAGGTGAAAAAGGATTTACTAATAAAGGCGTTCACTACTGCGCAATGTGTGATGGAGCGTTCTACAAAGACAAAGTAATGGGGGTAATTGGCGGCTCTGACTCAGCTGCAAAAGAAGCTCTCTTACTATCAGAATATGCAAAAAAAGTATACATCATCTACAGAAAAGAAAAAATCCGGGCAGAGCCCGTTAATTATAAGAAGGTTATAGATAATAAAAAGATTGAGATTATCAATAACACTAACATAACAGAAATAAAGGGAGACAAATTTGTGAATAAGGTAATATTTGACAAGCCATATAAAGGCAAAAGAGAGTTTAATGTTGATGGGTTGTTTATTGAGATTGGAAGACTGCCTGTTTCTGAACTAGCAAATGATTTAGGAGTTAAAACCAATGAGAAAGATGAAATCATTATTGACAGAGAATCAAAAACAAATGTTAAAGGGGTCTTTGCAGCAGGCGATGTTGTGAACACCAAATTCAAGCAGGCGATAACAGGCGTTGGAGAAGGAGTTACAGCTGCTTATTCTGCTTATGGTTATCTTAATCATTAAGTTTTGTAATAACTAACCTGTATTCTGGACCAGTACATTAGCTCTTTTACCAGTATGGGCAAACCTGTACCTATATCTATAATGAGGCTTTCCTATAGCTGTGTGCACTTCTACTCTCTCTCCACTTTCTTGCAACGGAACTTTCTCTCCATTCACTTGTAATGGAACAGGTTCCCTGCAAAACACTTCTAATTCTCTTACTCTATGAGAATATACCACTTGTTTATCAATCTGCCCTCCCAGCCTTGTTGAAAGAAAATTCATAAACGCTGATGTACCGTCCGATATTACATGGAAATCCAATAAGCCATCATCCGGCTCAGCAGAAAAATTTATCGCGCCGCCAGCATAACTCTCGACATTAGAGGCCACTATTAAAAAGGCACTTAAATCTTTTTCAACAGCGCCATCTTCCCCATTAAATTTGATTGTCATTTCTCTTGGCTTATATTTAGAGAGAGCCCTAAAAGCCGCTGCAAAATAAGCAGGTTTTCCTCTCAAAATACGCTTTTTCTTCCATTCGTCTAATACTATACTATCATATCCCAGGCCAGCATATGCGAGAAAGTATAGCCCGTTCACTTCCCACATATCTTCCCTTTTTATACTTGCATTTGATAGTTGATGGCATAATTCACCAGAATTATGGTTAATATTAAAAGGGAAAGTTTTAGGGATATCACAACCAATACCTCCTCCAGGAAATACTAGGTACTTTTCCAACTCACTTCTAACAGCGCCTTCTGCAGCAGCATTTGAACCAGTATCTCCGGAAACTATAATATAAACTAAATGTTCTTTATCAGATCTAACAAAATCAACAGCGTACTCAGGGCTCTCTGTGATTTTTTCATGATATACTCTATTATGCTTATCCAGGGGAGGTTTTATTTTTTCTCTATAAAATTCCAATGCTCTTCCTTCATTTGCATTAGGATTTATTAGAACACATATTGGTTTTTCATTTATTATAGCATCTAATGGACCCATAAATGCCGAGAATGAGATTTGATTTAAATCTTTTTTGATGGTAGAGTAGTATCAAACAACAATCCTCTTAACAAGCTCCGCCAGAAAATAACACAGCACTGAAACAACCACTCCAAGCAAAACATACTCAGTTATCAGCTTTACTCTTTTCTGCTTATTCAACCTAGCTATAAAATCTGCTAATAGCACTATGAGAACAATAGCAAACACCCATGTAATTATTATCAAAGTCCTCAATCCAAATGGCAATAAAAGAAGCGGCAAAACCAAAACCCCAAACGTCAGAAAAGTCCCCCCGAAACAAAACAAGGTTGACCTTATTATCTCCTTTTTAGAATGCTTTGTCTCAGTCTCTTCAGACACATGAAAAGCTGCTGCGTTTGCAAACGCATCAGATAATCCAATAACCAGGATGCTTGTAACCAGCAAAAGCTTATTATCCATCACAGAAAGCCAGGTCACAACTCCCAGAACCATCACAATAGCTTCCATAATTCCAAAAGTTGCTCCTTGTAGTCCGTCTCTTTTCATTTAGTAAGAGCTAATAATATCAAGAATTAATAAATATTTCTTTTTGCATTCATTCTCTCAGCAAAATCTCAACAACATTCGCAAACGCAGGCCTTGCGATAAATATTCCTATGCTCACACCAATTATGGTTGTGATTGCAAATCCCTTTAAGAGACCAGCACCGGCAAATATCAAAGGCACCATTGCCACAACTGTTGTGAGATATGCTGCTGTTATAATAAAGAATGCCTTCTTTATCCTTTTCTTCCAGTCAAATATTTCTATTGACTTCCCCCCTATTGTTTCGTCTGAGATAACTATAAGATGATCAACCCCTGTTCCAATCGCAATTATAATTCCGGCAATCGCTGGCAGGTCAATGTTCCAGCCTATTATAGAAGCAACGCCAATAAGAAGCACAAGCTCTGAGGCTAATGAAATTACCATTGGCACCGTAATCTGAAGTTTCCTGTACCTTATTGAAACTACAACTGCCACGCCAATAAGCACAAACAGGCCCATTAACATAGCATTCTTAACAAACTCCTCCCCGAGGATAGGTGATACATTGTCTGTTTTGACAATGTTTAGTTTCACTGGAAGAGAGCCGGTTATCAGTATTGTCTGCAGTTTTTTCATATTCTGCAGAGAATTAAACACAGCCTCCTGGTTGGTGGCTCCAAAACCCGAGCCGGATATCTGTATATCCGTTACAGCCCTTCCTTTTAAGTCAGCTCCTATACTTAGCTGGTCAACCTCTTTATCATCAAGGAAAAGATATAGCTTCTCAGTTAGGTATTCTCCGCCAGCATCCGTAACTACTTCTAGGTCTTTGGTTAACTCAGCCTGCCTTTCAGCAGCTTCAGGGCTTAAAGAAATAGAAAACCTGAACCTGCATGCATAACCGCCGCCTTCCACAATCCCGCAGCCCTGGTTAGGATCAATTCCCGCGCAGTCAGCGCTCCTGCATACATAGGTTATATCTTCACCGCCACGGAAGACCGTTTCATTACCTATCTTTGATTCAAACTTGCCCTGCTTTGCAATAAGCTCTTTAACCTCTTCTTCATTAGCTCCAGCAATCTCAACAAGAATATACTGATTGCCTGACAAATCGCTTGAGCTTCTAATCACCACATCGCTCAGGCCATATACATTCAGCCTCTGATTAAGGCTTGCTATAAGGTCATCAGTATAAATCTTTGAAACCTTTTCCTCGGGCTGTAATAAAACTCTCACTCCACCCTGCAAATCAAGCCCCAGCTTGACATTGGTTTTAGGAGGTTTATACACCTTCAGCCCAATATCTTCAACACCTTTAACATAGGTTTCTTTTTTAGGCTCTCTTATGATATTCGTTATGTTCTGTGTTTGATTGGAGGTTTCATTAAATACCTCTTCAACCACCAGCCGTTCTATTGTTTCATTTAGCTCTATCTCTTCAATCTCAGCCCTGGTTATTAATTTGTACAAGCCTTTATTGGTCTTTATATGAACAGTCTGGTTAATCCTTAACCCTTCTATAATGTTATAATAATCCTCTATATCATCAATATCAACATTGTTGACAGCCAGCACCCTTTCCCTGCTCATTGGCCTGGTTGTTGGGGCAGGGCCCTGAATCCCGGCAAGCGAAGCAGATGAATTTGTAAGAACATTCCTTATTGTAACGCCTTTAACAGATGGGTTCGGGTGTATTGATACTGTAGCCAGGATTAAGCAAGCTAACAAAATGATTACCCTGTAGTTTGTGAATATCTGTTTAAGCTTCCTGTTCATTTTCAGAACCTTCATATTCTTCTTAGCTGGGCTTATGCTTTCTTTCAAGATATATTCTTAATATTCCTGCATTTTGTATCCAGGTGTTTATAATGTCTAAAAACAAGCCTATTAGGAGGATAAGCATTATCTGTCTGATAACCTCTGACTGAGTAAAAGTTATAGCTATCAGGATAGCTGTAATTGTTGTTATGCTCATCATCATCCCGGTTTTCATCGCCCCTAAGCATCTTTCAAGAACTGAGCCCTCTGTCCTCTTAAGAACCCTTGAAGATAATAATATATTTGTATCAACAGAATACCCTATCAGCATCAGAAATGCTGCTATGCCTGCTGTTGACAGCTTGATATCCAGAAGGTTTACAACAGCCAGCGTTCCTATGATATCAGACAAGGCTGATAATATAACAGTAATGCTTGGAACAAAATTCCTGAAATAAAGAAACACTACAATGCCCATGAATAAGAACGCTATTGAAATCGCTGTGAGTATCTCCCTAAAAAAGCTTTTCCCGAGAGAGGAGCCTATCACCTCCACTGAATAATCCTCCTTTTCAAGATTAAACTGCGCTTCTAATTTCTCAAAGAACTTCTGCAGCTCATCCGGCTTCTCAGGATCAACATCAGCCTCTATAACGATTCCTGAGCTTCTTCCCATCTTATAAAGCTGCCTTATATTGATATCATACCCCGGAAAAGAAGATAAAAGTGTTTCCTGCTCATTTTGTATATTGAGCTCATCTGTTGTAGGGATTGTGACAGTTGTTCCACCTTTTAATGTGATGCCTTTTCCCACAAATTCCCCTGTTGTTGAATACCTATAGAAAATAATAACTAAAGCTATGAAAAGCAGCAGGAAAGGTATAAGCAAGAGCTTCTTATATTGCCTGCTATAGACCTTGATGAAAAACGATTCCTTTTTCTCTTCCATCTCCTATAGAAAACCTAATTTTTATTTAAATCTTTATATTTATAGAAAAAAATACATTAAGTTATGTACACATAAAACATCATCTGTAGAGGTGGACACTCAAGAAATTCATCAATACCTTCTTATCAGTTCTGCGAGTAAACAATACTCGTGATGGGGCGGGCCCTCTAGTGGTTATGCGAAATGGGAGGAAAGAAGTATTTAGCGCTGACATTAAATTACGAAGTAATTTATGGCTTCCTTAGCTAAATACTTACCCACATAAGTCAAGCGTTACAGTAACTAAGCCTCCAGTTACAGGAATTGGCTGGTTTTTGCTTTCTTTTATTCCTTGGCATTCTGTACCAACCTGACCTATATCAGTTATAATGGTACCCCCCTTTTTAATCACAAAATAAAAATCCTGCCCCCATTCACCAAAGGTTTTGTCAAATATTCCTTCCTGGGGTATCCCTTCACCTATAATACCATCACCTATAATGCTTTTAATATATCCGCAAGAATCTAGAAGAGTAAGAGGGGCTAGAGGATTAGGGCAGGAGGTTAATTGAGGGTTTCCAGAAGCACAGTCTTGGATAAGCTGAGTTACTGTGGCTCCTGCTGCGCATTCAGTGTTCACTTTCAGCAAGGTGTTAAGCATATTAGAGGCTTTTACTGTCTTGATATATGCCCCCCTGGCTCCGGATGTAGCTGGCTTCATAGCTGAGAACTTAACAGCAAACAAAATGCCAAGGCTAATCAGAATCACAACCAAGGCTAAGCCCATTATTTCCATCTGGGATTTTTTATTGTTTTTCATCTTATGGAGTTCCTGGTGAAGGTGCTGAAGGATAATATGTTACCTCTATTGTTCCAAATGAATATTT
>NZBG01000032.1 GCA_002687795.1 Candidatus Woesearchaeota archaeon | reverse complement strand
TGAATCCCAGGGATATTGGAATTTTGGCGGACAACAAAGGAAAGTTACTTCCTTTGCTTAATATGATACCCCGCACTTTAGTGCGGGGAGGTTCATTTTTTTATCGTGCTTCGTTATATAATAAGAAGACAATAAAGAATAAAAAGCTTGTAAAGGCTCCGGAAAAACAAGAGAAGCTCGAGAAACCCAAAAGGAAAGACGGATTAATTGTATACATTATTGCATTTTTTATCTCTTTAGTTGTTTTTTGTGTTGCATTAGTTTATCATAAATTGGTTTATTCTATCATAGGCGCGGTTTTGATATCAATATCGACTGTCTTGATTCTGGCAAGGAAAAAGGAGGGAGAAAGAGAGAAAAGGAGAGAGCTTAAGCTAAAAAAGAGATTAGAAAAGGATGTATCAGAGCTCAGGACATTGATAAATAAAGCCAATAAATTTATAGCAGAAAAGAACATTAGTAAGGTTACAGATTCCTATCTTAAGCTAAGGTGGCTTTATGGCAAATTAATCAGCAAGCCCCTTGAGTTTAAAGAGAAAAGAAATCTGTATTCTAAGCTGAAGGAGATTTGTTTATGGATACGCAGTGAGAAACAGGAAAAAGCAGCAAAGCTGCATAAGGAGAAACAGGAAAAGGCTGCAAAGCCAAAAAAGATAAACAAGCCGGAAGTATACTATACCATGTTTTTTATTTCCATGCTCATTGTTGTTTTTACATTTGTTTACCGCCATTTGATTACCTTTATCCTGGGGATTTCTCTGATGTTATTGTCTTTGTTGGGATATAGGTTAAATAAAAGGAAAATGCCCAAAAAAGAAGAAACAAAAAAGGAAAGATTAATAGAAATCAAGGGAATGGAAATTAAAAGGGAGAAATATGAAACAGACTTTGATGTATTGTACAAGTTAGTTAAAAGAAGGGGAAGTATTAAGCTGTCAGAAATAGAAAAGTATTTTGGGATTGATAAAAAGCTGGCTGAGGAATGGTGTATGATCTTAGAGGGTCATAGCATGTTAAAGCTACATTACCCACCCTTTGGAGAGCCAGAGTTAAAAGTGGAAAAAGAGGCAAATGAAAGAAATAAAAGAAAAGTATAGGATCAAGGTAGACGAGATATAGATTGATGTTGAGATAGTAAAAGAAGAAGGGAAACCTCTGCAATATAATATAGTTATTCCTAAACTATCTAAACCCACTGTTTCGTTATTGGATGATATCAGGCATAAGCTTGTTACAGAGGTTACTGTAAGCACAGCAGAGATCCTGGATCCAAAAGTAATCGCCTCCTTAAAAGAAAAATTTAGAGTCAAGGCAGAACAATTCCTAAAAGAAAAACTGCCTAAAATAGATGACAAAACAAAAAATCTCTTGGTTGGATTGCTATTGCATGAGATGGTTGGGCTTGGGAATATAGAGTTCCTGCTGAATGATGACTTTCTGGAAGAAATCATAGTTAACTCAGCATCTGAGCCAATAAGAGTTTACCATAAGAAATATGGCTGGCTTGAAACAAATGTATCTATTGACAGCGAAGTGCAGATACAGAACTATGCCAACACGATTGCCAGAAGGGTTGGAAAACAGGTAACAACCCTGAACCCTTTGCTTGATGCCCATCTTGTAACAGGGGACAGGGCGAATGCTGTGCTTTACCCTATTTCCAATAGGGGAAATACAATCACAATAAGAAAATTTGCCCGTGACCCATGGACTGTTACAGACCTGATAACAAATAAAACATCCAACCCTGAGATATTCGCCTTGGTATGGCTTGCGATACAGTATGAAATGAACATATTAATAAGCGGGGGCACAGGCAGCGGAAAAACCAGTTTCTTGAATGTTGTCATACCCTTTATCCCCCCTAATCATAGGATAATCTCGATTGAAGACACAAGAGAGCTTCAGCTGCCCAAGTTCCTTTATTGGTGCCCTCTCGTCACAAGGCAGCCCAACCATGAAGGCAAGGGAGCTGTTACAGAGCTTGACTTATTGATTAATTCGTTGAGGATGAGGCCTGACAGAATAATATTAGGAGAAATGAGAAGAAAGGAGCAGGCAGAAGTTTTGTTTGAGGCAATGCATACTGGCCATAGCGTGTATGCCACTGTTCATGCAGATTCTATCAATGAGACAATACAAAGACTGGTCAATCCGCCAATAGAAGTGCCCTCCAACCTGCTTAAAGCAGTGAACCTCAATGTTGTGATGTTCAGGGATAGGAGAAGAAGTATCAGAAGGATATATCAAATAGGAGAATTTGTCACAACAGAGGGATCTGGAAAATCAACTGTTAAGCCAAACCTATTGTATAGATGGAAACCCTCAACAGACAAGATAATTTTCCATGGCAAATCAGTAAGGCTGTTTGAAGAATTGAGCAGGCATACAGGGATGAGCCAGTCAGAGATTAATAATGACCTAAAGACTAAAACTAATATATTAAACTATATGGTTAAGAACAAAATAAGAGATATAAATGCTGTTGGGAAGATCATCAGCGATTATTCTCTGGACAGGGAATCATTGATAAGCTCTGTCAATAAGAATATAAAGCCAGGAAAAGTTATTTAACAGAGATTTTTAAAATGTTTAAACTCCCTTTTTCAATCTTTCCAGTGAAGGTATTAAGAAAATGGTCTCACCTATTTTTAGGGTTAGGTGATTATCTTACTATGTTCTTTCCGTTTATAGAGATAGGCCTCAAACAGGCAAAAATAGAGGAAAAGCCAAGGGAATATATAACCATCTGTTTCCTATCTTCTTTGATAACCTTTATCTTTATTGCTGTCTTTTCTAATCTGCTTTTATATTTGGCTGATGTTGAAAAGTTTTTGCTCTTTTCCATTACTGTTTCCCTGATATTCTCGTTTTTTGGGTTTATGCAGCAGATAATGTACCCAAGGCTGCTTGCCAGAAAAAGAGTAAAAAGCATTGAAAGAAACCTGCTGCCCGCGCTGCAGAATATCCTGATACAGTTTAATTCAGGCGTTGCCTTTTTTGATATCCTGGTTAATATATCAAAGGAAAATTATGGTGAAATATCAGCTGAATTTACCAGGGCAGTAAAGGAAATTAACGCAGGCAAGTCGCAGATAGAAGTTCTTGAGGAGGTTGCGGCTGTCAACCCTTCCTTGTTCTTCAGGAGGGCTCTCTGGCAACTGGTTAACGGATTAAAAGCCGGCTCAGAGATGTCTTCTGTATTAACTGAAATAATTTCTTCCTTATCAGAGCAGCAGGTATTGCAAATCCAAAAGTATGGTTCGCAGCTAAATCCCCTGGCGATGTTTTATATGCTGGTTGTGGTGATTATCCCTGCTCTTGGCATAACATTCCTTATTATAATAAGCTCTTTTATTGCATTATCAGAGTCAGCCACAAAATTTGCCTTTTGGGGATTATATGGGTTTGTGGTTTTTTTCCAGATTATGTTTTTAGGTATGATAAAATCAAAAAGACCGAATTTGCTGAGTTAAAATGTATAGAGGCCTAGCATTACTTTACCCAAAGAAGATAAAAGAAAGCTATAGAAAGCTCCTTACATATTCAAATGTTAAGATAAATCCATCCAAGTTTATGGGGTTTGTATTATTCTTTTGGCTTGGGTTATCTTTGGCTGTATCACTGTTTATTTCTAACATAATCTGATTGCCATTGGTTCTAACCTTTATAATTTCATTTCTGCTGATTGAATTCCTTGTTTACATCTTCCTTGTGCTGGGAATAGATGCAAAAGCAAAATTTGTTGAGGACATCCTGCCTGATGCATTGCAGTTAATGGCCTCTAACCTAAAGGCAGGCCTAACCACTGATAAGGCTTTATTGTTATCAGCAAGGCCGGAGTTTGGCCCTTTCCAGGAAGAAATCAACCTTGTTGGCAAGGAAATAACAATGGGCAAGGATATTGATGAGGCTTTGCTGGGCATGTGCTCCAGACTTAAGTCTGAGAAGCTTGAAAAAACTGTTCTTTTGATTAACTCCGGGTTAAGGTCAGGCGGCCAGCTGGCAGCCTTATTGGAGCAGACCGCTAAGAACTTAAGGCAGCAAAGGCTTATTGATGACAAGATAAGAGCTAATGTTATGATGTATGTAATATTTATTTTTGTTGCTGTAGGTTTTGGCGCTCCTATGTTATTTGGCCTTTCTACATTCCTGGTTGAGGTTTTAACAAAGAACATGGGTATGCTGAGTCTTCCTCAGGGGGCAGGAGCTGCAGCTGCCATGCCTATTAGTTTCTCAGAGATAAAGATTTCAATAGATTTCATTATCAAGTTTTCCGTAACAGTGCTCTTAACCACATCAGTGTTGGGCTCTCTGGTTATCGGCCTGATATCAAAAGGGAAAGAGAAACAGGGCATTAAATTTATACCGGCTCTTGCCTTATTTTCCATGGCTGTCTTTTTGGTAGTAAGGTTTCTTGTAAGAAATTTACTTAGCGGATTGTTTAGCTTTTAAGCCTGGTTTATGTTTGTTGTTCTTTTTCTTTTCTTTAATTACATTTTTGATTTTTGATGCTTCTGCGCTAAAGCCAAACTCCTTGCCCATTACGAGAATCTGGTAGGCGGCAAACACAAAGATAAGGAAAGCGGCAGTTATAAAGAAATAGCCAGGATAAAGCATTACCTCAACAACACTCTTTCTCCATTCAAACAATTTCTCCATAGTGTGCCATATGGAGAACATGAGAATAAATATCAAGCAGACCAGAAATGTAGCAGTATGCTTCTTTAGTGAAGAGCCTGGTGAAAGGCTTTTGAGAGCCATTGATGTCCATATAATCGCCAAAATACCAAAAGAAATTGTTACAAACCCAATAGCAATCTCAAGGTTAACAACAATCTTGAATATTGCCATCAATCCAAGGGCAATAGCAACTAAAGCAGCCAGATAACCTAAGTTTTTCATCCTCTTCACCTCTTTTTTAAACTGTAATAAATTTTATATATCCATTATGACATCGCAGAACTGTGACAATTCATCTATTAATTCCTTATCCTTATCTTTATGCAGTGAAACTATTATACCCTTTACCTTCCAGGTCCTCATCTTGCTTGCGAGGAAATGGATAAATTTAGCGACTGTTGTTGCTTTATTATACAATAATAATGTGTTTAATGAATCAAAGAATAGGAATTTTTTTCTGATTGAATTGCCATCACAGCCTGGTCCATTGCAACAGCGATATCGCTCAGGTTTTCAGGTGAGCCGATAAACAGGCAGTCTTTTGTCTTTTTTATGTTTCCATCAGCGCCTTTAGAAACAGCGTCAATAAAGATAATCATTCTTGTATCAATCTTTTTCTCTTTAAGCAGCCTTTGCATAGTTTTGAAGGGCTTGTTTAATGTAACATAGACACCTGGGATATTATCAGTATCTATTAAATGCCTGATAATCTCTATGTTTGTTTTCTGGTAATCCTTAGCCTTTACTGTTGCTAAAGCTACATATTCCTTTAAATACTTTAGATTCTTTTTAAGTGTCTCATCCACCTTAAGTTTAGAGCCTGCCATATTATGATAATATATTGGGCTGATTTATATATAAAGGTTCCTTCCCGCATTAACTAAGTTTAGAGGATTACATTTATTAAATTATCTAAACTTTCTGATTTACAGTAACATTTATTAAATCCGGAGAATTCTAGCTATATACTTGCGAAGGTGGCCCAGCGGCTACGGCGGTCGCCTGCAGAGCGACTTTTCGGGAGTTCGAGTCTCCCCCTTCGCTTTTTTTTCTTATTTAAAACATAAATCTATCTGTAATAATTGCAGCAATATTATATGGAATCATAACATCCGGGGGGCAGTTTTTCTCAGATTTAGGCTTATCTGCTTATGAAATTTCTGTGGTCAGGTTATTTTTTATTGCCTTAATTATCTTCCTCTTTATTCTGATTAAGCCCAAATACATGATAAAGAAGAAAATGCTATTCTTCTTTATAATTTATGGGCTGATCGGAGCCATTGCAGTTTTAACTCAATATATAGGGATTGTTCTGGGTGTTCCGGTTGCAATTGTATCTTTCTTATTATACAGCCAGCCTATTTGGACTGTATTTTTTGGGAAGATATTGCTAAAAGAACATATAACATCAAGAAAAATCTTATCTGTTGCCATTGCAGTCATTGGTTTACTTTGTCTGCTTAAACCATGGGACATAAAATCTGCTGGTCCTTTAGAAGGAATAATCTCAGCATTGATTGCAGGCATATTTATCTCTCTCTGGGTAATCTGGGGCAGGAAAAGCGGGCTGAATAAGCAGCATTATATCACAACAACATTTGGGTTTGCAGCATTTTCATTAGCATGGTTATTATTGCTATGGCCCGTTTTAAATTATTTTATCAAAGACCAAAGTATTGTAAGATTATCTTTAGGATTCCCATCACATTATTGGATATACTTTGCTCTTTTTGCATTAATCTCAGGCGTTATCCCTCATTCCCTCTTCTACAAAGGCGTTAAGCATATTCATGCTTCTGTTGCAGGCATCCTGTTATTATTAGAGCCAGTAAGCGCAACCGTTTTAGCAGCAATCATATTCTCCCAATCCATTGGCTTAAATGTAATCTTAGGGGGCGTTTTAATTATATTATCTAATTATTTTGTAACCAAAAAATAAAGCTTTATATACAATCCATGATTTATACAGTTTTATGGCAAAATGTCCCTTCTGTAAAGGTGAAGTAACTCTCGATGATATTGAGCTTGAAAAGAAAGGAGCAGGGTTTATCAAGCAGGAAATCATGTATTCCTGTCCCCACTGCAAAAGCATCCTTGGGGTAAGCAGGGGCAAGTGGAGCGGATAGCATTTATTCTTTTGTGATTCTAAGTAAATTTATTAAATAAGCCCTTCTTATAGCAATAATATGACACTAACAACAGTACAAAAGCATAAACTGAAGAAGTTCGTTAAGGAACTGGAATTACATAGGGGCCGCCATACAGAACTGGTTAGTGTTTATATCCCCAAAGGTTATGATATTAACAAGGTAATCAACCATCTTTCCCAGGAGCAGGGCACAGCTTCAAACATAAAATCAGCTTCCACAAGAAAGAATGTGGTAGATGCCCTTGAGAGGATGATACAGCATCTAAGGCTGTTCAAGAGAACACCAGAGAATGGGTTGGCAGCCTTCTCAGGTAATATTGCATCAAAGGAAGGGCAGCAGGACTTGAAGGTATGGAGCATTGAGCCTCCAGTGCCATTGAAAACAAGAATATACAGGTGCGATAAAGAATTCGTTCTTGATCTTTTAAGGGATATGATGGAGGTTAAAGAGATTTATGCCTTGGTTATAGTTGACAGGAGGGATGCTAACATTGCTTATCTGAAAGGAAAGACTATTGTGCCTGTCCTGAAATCGCATTCCCAGGTGCCTGGGAAAATAAAAGCTGGAGGACAAAGCGCTGCCAGGTATGCAAGAATAAGGGAAGGCGCCATAAAAGACCATTACAAAAAAGTAGCAGATCATATGAAGAATGAGTTCCTTGGCAAAAAGGAGTTGAAGGGCATTATTATGGGCGGTCCCGGTCCTTCAAAGCATGACCTTATTGATGGGGACTTTATCACAACAGAGCTAAAGAAAAAGATTATTGCAATTAAAGATATATCTTATACAGGAGAGTTTGGATTGCAGGAATTGTTAGATAAATCAAAAGATGTGCTGGCCAAGGAAGAAGTTATGGCTGAAAAGGATATAATGTCCAAGTTCTTTGAACTTTTATCCAAAAAGCCTGGCATGGTCTCTTACGGGGAGAAAGAGGTAGCGAAGAGCCTTAAGAACGGTGCTGTTGAAACCCTGTTACTATCAGAAGATTTAGATGATAAAGAGATAGACAAGCTTGAGGAAGAGGCAAAGCAGGTTGGCTCTGAAGTCAAGATCATCTCAACAGAAACAAGGGAAGGTGCCCAGTTAAGGGACATGGGCAAGGTTGCTGCTATATTGAGGTATGATACAGGGTAAACTAAACCTTTATAAACATAAATAATTTATATTCT
Organism: Candidatus Woesearchaeota archaeon; assembly: GCA_002687795.1. GTDB lineage: Archaea > Nanobdellota > Nanobdellia > Woesearchaeales. Next base: position 32,704 of record NZBG01000032.1, on the reverse strand, counting down.
AAATAGCTGATAATCACAAAATGCCAACAATAACCTTTTCATTAAATGATTTACAGGAGCTTATTGGAAAAAGATTAAGCATTGATGAGCTGAAAGAGCTTTTATTCTATTGCAAGGCAGAGTTTGATGGTTATGATAAAGAGTCTGATGAGGTTAAGGCGGATTTTGGCGACACTAACCTTCCTTATCTTTGGAGTGTTGAGGGAGTTGCAAGGTTGCTTAAAGGGGTTCTTAATCTGGATAAGGGTATACCTAACCTAAAGCTAAACAAGGCAGATTACAAGGTCATCGTTGACAAATCAGTTAAGAAGATAAGACCGTATATCGCAGCCTTTGTTGCAAAGGATCAGATGATTAATGAAAAGCTGTTGATGCAGATGATACAGCTGCAGGAAAAGCTCTGCGAGAACTATGGCAGAAAAAGAAAGAAGGTTTCAATTGGCCTTTATTCATATAAAAGGATAAAGTTCCCTGTCCATTACAAGGCTGTCAACCCTGAATCCATCAAGTTTGTTCCCCTGGAATTTAATAAGGAACTGGACCTTAACCAAATACTTGAGCAGCATCCTAAAGGCATAGAATATGCCAGGATATTGAAAGGCTTTGACAAATATCCTATACTTGTTGACGACAAGGATGAGGTGCTGAGCTTCCCGCCTATAATTAACTCTAACTTTTCAGGAAAAATTGAAGTGGGAGATGAAGAGCTCTTCTTTGAGGTAACCGGTGATGACCAGGATGCAATACTCCTGGCAACAAACATATTTTCCCAGGCATTGCTTGAGAGAAGCTTTAAGATATACAGCGTTGATATAAAGTACCCAGACAAAAAAATAGTAACACCATTCTTGTTTAATGATAAAATAAAACTAAATAAGGATAAAATCAAGGAACTGCTCGGCCTTGATCTGAAGGATCCTGAGATAAAGAATCTTATAGAAAGAGCAAGGTATGATTATAGTAAAGGCGTTGTGCAGATTCCTCATTACAGAAAAGATATTCTCCACCAGTTTGATGTTATTGAAGATATAGGAATCATGTATGACTATAACAAGATTGAAGAGCTTCCCCTGGAAAGCTATACTATCGGTGAAACATTGCCAATGGTGGAATTCGTTGATAAGGCAAGAGAGCTTATTGTTGGTTATGGCTGTCAGGAGGTAATGAGCCCTATGCTCTCCAACAAGGAGCTTCTATACAAAAAGATGAACTGCGAGGACTTTGGCACAGTTGAGATAAGCAAGTATGTTTCCAAGACATATTCAGTGGTAAGGACATGGCTCCTGCCTGTTCTTATGGATTTCCTGTCAAAGAATAAGCATGTTGAATACCCTCAGAAAATCTTTGAGCAGGGGACTGTGACAGTAAGAAAAGAGGATAAAGTAACTGATTATGAAAGGCTTGGTGTTATAAGCGCGCATGCAGAGGCGGATTTCACAGAGATAAAAAAGGTGTTGGATGGCTTAACAAGAGCGTTTGGGGTTACATACACAATTGAGGATACAAAGCATAGCTCTTTCATAAATGGCAGGGTTGGAAGGGTTATTGTTAAGGGTAAAAAGGTTGCATACATTGGAGAGATAAATCCAAAGGTTCTGGAGAACTTTGGAATTGAAGTGCCTGTTGTAGGGCTAGAGATTAATCTGAGCGAGTTGTTTGAAGCTGTGAAGAAATAAAGTAAACCTTTAAAAACCCTCCTTACTTTCTGACTATGACATGTGTGATGACTTAGTGAACACCCAATGAGGCGCAAGCCGATGATTAACGGAAGTAACTTAGGAACGCATGTCTTTTTTTCAACTTACTTTAAAATCAACGCAAACCCTAAACACTCCCGGAGAAAACTGGCCGCATTTAACTGTCCTAAGAATCTTATACTTTCTCTTATTCCTCTTACAGGCCTTATCAATCTTATCATGCGCCTTCTCAAACTCCTTTTCATTTAAGAAATCATAAAAATGAACTACAGTCCCCTTCTTAGAGCAAGCCAACGCAGTATCAAGGAAATTCTCAGCAGACTTAGGCAAAGGCATCACGATCCTGTCAAACCTCTTTCTTAGTTTGGGGATGATATCCTTTACATCGCCAAGGAATAGTTTAACATTATCAATCTTGTTCAGCTTAACATTCTCTTCAGCATATTTATGGGCAACAGGATTTATTTCTATAGCATAGATTTCCTTTGCTTTTGTATTCTTAGAGATAACGCAAGGGTAAGGAGCGCAGCCGGAGAACATAACCAGCACAGACTCGCCTGGTTTTATTAACTGATAGATTCTTTTCCTTTCAGTGCTCAGCCTTGAAGAGAAATAAACCTTCTCAACATTAATTTTTATTCTTGTATCATTCTCTTTATGGATGGTTTCTTTCCTTTTCTCTCCAGCCAAAACCTTTAGTTTTTGAGTCCTGAAAACTCCTTTATGAATGCCAGCTTTCTTACATACAACTTTAACATTCTTCAACATATTCAGAAGGGTTTCCGCAATGAGTTTTTCTTTCTTGATTAATTCATCAGGGATTTCGATTATTGCAATATCTCCAATTACATCAAAGGATGCTCTAAGGTAAGAGAATTCCTTTGCTGTTAGCTTTCCTTTTAATGCTTGTTTTAATCTTGTCATTTTAGATAATAATAAGATAAGCTCCTATGAGCATCAACGCTGACACCCCCAACCTGAACATAAGGAATTTCTCATGGAAAAATCTTCCTCCGAATATAACCACCGGCAGAGTGGATAACATAATAATTGGCACCACTAATGACACATATGCCATGGAGATTGCTTTAAGCGCTAAGAGGTTGCCGGCCACAGATAAAAGGGCAACAACAAAGGGAAGGTATGTTGTTTTCCTGACACACTTAACAACCTCTTTTATTCCATACAAAAAGGCATGGATTATATTGAAGTTTATTGCTATAAATATCCATACTAAAAAGAAATAAGTAAAGATATTGGTGATCTTTGTTCCTATTATAAACTTATCAAGGATAGAGCAGATGCTGAAAAGGAATGTTGCAAAAATAAAATAAAGGCTTTCCTTTGATTTCATCAAATGCTTTATAGGAGCAACAAAGTTAGAGAGGTGATGGTCAGACTCAAGCAGGTAAGCTGAAACCAGTAATATTCCTATGCCTGTTATCTGCCTTACCCCGATGGATTCTGACAGGAAAATAAAGGCTAACACCACCACGAAAGCAGGGCGCAGGTTGCCAAGGGGAAATATTAAGGATATGTCATCATGCCTGAATGCCTTTGCAGCATACAATATACCTGTTGTTGCCAACAGAGAGACAATATACACCCAAAACAAGGAACTCTTGTCAAAAGAAAAGTCCAGGAAAGGTATAAGGAACAGGCTGATCATAACAACAAATATTGTTCTGGCAGACTCAAAGTTCATTGCATGAACCTTTAACAAAGCCTTTTTCCTAATAATCTGGAACAGTGTAAAAGTAACCGCTGAGCCCAGTGCAAACATATACCATTCCATCATAAGAATTCACCCAATCCTTTCTGGCTTTTTTGTTTCTTTTCTTTAGCTGTTTCACCAGTTATCTTTTCAATCCTCTCCTCTGAAAAGTCATGACCTTCAACCAAAATCTTAGTTATCTTATCAGGATCAGGAGATTTCCATTCAAGCTCATAGTCATCTGTCACAGGCACTTTCTTAATAAAATAATAAACATCTGTCCAGGGGAAATCAAAGTGCTCATCCCATTTAACATGCTTAAACAGCTCATCAAAATCATTCTTAAACTGCTTCACTAATTTTAAAGCATTCTTTGGGCCAATCCCTTTGATCCCGCCGGGGTTATAATCAGTGCCGACAAGCATGCTCAATGCTATTAACTGGTTTTGCTCTATGCCAAGATGGTTGATGTTCTTGGCTAATTCTATTATCTCCGGTTTTATTGTGCTGTAGGTTAACTTGTTTACCTTCTTCCTTTTGCCAAGTATGGAAAGGTTCCTAATCAGTTTTGTTGCGCCGAACAGCAAAGAATCTGCATCGTTTGAGGCAACCGCAAATGCTTTTCCTTTCTTAACAATATAAGCTGCCTGCGCCTCGCCCTCTGAGGGGGCTTGTATAACAGGAAGGCCAAAGGCTCTGATTAATTTCTTAGCCTCTTCGATCATCTCAGGGTTTAGCCTGCTTGTCCTTGATGCATATTTTTTCATCTCTTCAATATTCTTTTTCTTAACGGCTTCTTTATACCTTTTCTCAGCCTCTAACTTTATGGTTTTCCTTCTTTCAACCTCTTTCTTCTTTAGCTCAGGCCTCTTGCCATCAAAAACAAACCCAAGCTTGATACCCTTCTTCATAAGGTTAGGTATCCTTGAAAACAGGCCAATAAGATGTGAAGTAACCATTCCCTTAGAATCCGTTAACAAAGAGCCGTCCCTTTGCCTTATAGAAGAAAGAAACTGGTAAAGCCACATAGGAGCATCAACAATTAACACCTTATTCTCCAGTTCTTTAACCTCTATCTCTTTCCTTATCAATAAGTCTGTTATTGCAACTCCCATTTTAAAAATAAGAATTCAGCTGATACTTAATCGTTTCGGTTTAAACCTATATATTCTTAACCTGCATCCCCTGAAATTCTTTCCTTAACATCTCCCCAGCCTTCTTAGTAATATTGCCGGTTGTTAAGAACAATGCAGGAAGCTTCTTTGACTGCGCCTGGATAAATACAGTTGATAAATCACCTTCATTGATCCTTTTCTTGTTCCTTGCTTTGCAGTAATAAGCCAAGGTTCCAACAGAGCTTGGCAGCTCAACCAGGAACTCAATATCATTATTTTTTCTTATTATGTTTTGGTTGGTGATCTTTATCTTATTCTTTTCAAAGAATTCATTAACCTTTTTCAGGAAATCATCACTCTTCTGGGCTGTCTTCTTAACCGGTTTCTCTTTCATAACAGGATGGGGTTTCTGTTCTTGCTTTATCTCCTCCTTAACCTCCTTTTTCTCTTCCTTCTTAACAACATTAAGCTCTTTCCTTATCAAAGATTCAGCCTCAGCATTAGGAAGAAGATACCATTTCCAGAAAGTTTCAGTAACTCCTTTATAGTTCACATTCAAAGGCACAGCAAAATCCTTTATCTCCCTTAACGTTACCCTTGTAAGTGGCTCTGATAAACTATCCCTCAGAATCTTTTTCTCCTTCAAAAGCTCATAGCTTTTCTTTTCCTTTTCATGCAGCTTGTTTGAGTAATCCTGCAGCTTATGCCTATGCTCTTTAACATAATAAAGAGGGCTGCCACCAACCTTAAGGTTAGAAATGTTTACTTTGTTATCATCAGCCAGCTCAGCCAAAAGCGCAGATGCCATTATAATGCTAATCTTAAGCTCAGAGCCAACCTGCACAGGTATTAATGGCCCTTTCCTTTTCACTATCTCTAGAACATCCTCTTTGTTAAGCATTATATAAAGTAGAAATCGATTGTTTAAATATATTTATATGATTCAAAACTAATATATCTAGAAATCGACTTCATCCCATTTATCATATAATTCATAGAACTCTTTCATTAATTTGTGTGGTTCACTAACCATTTCTTTTGCAGATTTCGTTTGGAGACTTAAGATCTTTTTTCCCTGTGTACTTTTCACCTTTTCAACCGCATCTTTCAAATTAAAATTCTGAAAAACAGCAAAATGAGTAAAAACCCTACAAAAACCAAAAACACCCACAACTTGTAGCTTATCAGCATCATAAACCACTTTTGCTTCTATTGTCTTAGCATTCTTAACATAAGAAGTCTGATGGCATCTTATTGCATGGCAAACATTTTCAACAAAATCATTGGGTAAATTCATAGAACTCAGAAATTCTCTTGTCATCTTCGTACTTCTTTCTTCATGATTCTCACGTTCAACAGACTGTCCAATATCATGCAACAAAGCAGCTACTCTACATACTTCAACATCAGCATTTTCCTTCTTAGCTAGAATTTCAACAAACTTAATAGTTCTTATAACATGAGTATGATCATGGTTATAATCCAGTTTACTTACTTTATCCAAAGCAAACTCTTCTATTTTCTTATATTGTTCCTCAGAAAGTATCATTTCAAGGCCTTAACCACCTTATCTCATAATATGTTACGTCAGCCTCCTCATCAACAATCCCTATCAACAGCCTCTTCTTAGTTGAATGAGCAACCCTGTTCTTAGCAGCAAACTCATACCATGTGACAGTTGAGCTTTCGTGCACAGGATAAACAACCCATTTTGCATGGTCCTCACCTGGCTTAACACCCCTATCATAAACCCTGAAATCAGCGCCAAACTTTAATGCAGTCTTGATTATATAGCCCCTGTTTCTTATATCCTTAAACACGCTATACCTAACCCAGAAATTAGGTTCCAGCTTCTGTGCGTTCTTTAAGAACTTCTCAGAACTTATTTCCTTGTTTCTGCCATCAAGCACCTTAAGCCTGCCCTTTTCCATTAAGTATAAAGCCTCTAAAAGCGATAATTGCACCTTGCCATCTTCCACAACAGTGCCATACCTGCTCTGGTTATAAAGCTCTCTGGCCTCATCAGAAGCCTCTGTTAACACCCTTTCTTTTGAAAGAGATGCTTTTATATCCGGCTTTTTCTCTTCTTTAGCCTTATCAGTATCTTTTTCCTGGGCTTCTTTCTTTTTCTGCTTTTTCTTAGCCATATTCCATTAAAAACATATACAGCTTATAAAATTTATCATTTAGACAAACCAATTCAAAACCTTTAAATACCAGTAAACCAAGCCATGTAAACCAGAGGTGGTAACTTGTGTTAAGAAGAAGTCTTTTATTTGCGGTTATACTTATATTAAGCTCCTTTTATGTTTCTGCGTACGGGTTTGATATAGAGGTAGAGCCAATAAAGACCACCATCTTCGTTAACGAAGGCGCAGAATATAAGGTCACAGTAAGAAATAACCTTGAATATGAAAACAGGTATAGGATAATTCTCCCAGATTTCTCTTTATGGAGTGTACAAACCAGCCCCCAGTCACACAGATTATCTGGGATTTTGGTTCAACCAAATTCAGAGGTCTCAACCATCTTAAAAGTATATCCCACTGAAAAGGTCTGGCCGGGAAGATACCAAATCAAGCTTGTTATTGAATCCGAGAAAACCGATGAAGAGGTAAGAAAGATACTGAACCTAAACCTGGTTTCCGGGGAATACCATCAGGCAGAGTTTAAGCCGGATGTTCTTGTAACAGTGGATATACCAAATGATGGTAAGCTGGACCCCAGGCAAAAGCAGGTTATCAAGATCAGCCTTAAAAATAAGAATCTGCTGAACATTGGGGATTTGAGCTTAATGCTTAAAAGCGAATTGGTTGATGGGCAGAAGTCAGGCATTGCTTTAGAGCCTTTGCAGAGGAAAATAGAAGAGTTTACAGTTGTGCTTGACCCTTTTCATCCACCTATGAATGATTCATTGATAACCACCGTGTCTGTGCAGAATAAAACCTTTACAGTTGTTAAAGAATATCAGGTAATAGGTTATACTGAGCCTTTCATTGAAGAGGTAAAGACTGACAAAGGGTTATTAAGAACTAAACAGGTTATTACACTAACTAATCCAAGCAATACTGAAAGTAAAGAGGTTTATAGGATTAAAACAAACATTTTCGAGAGATTGTTTGTTTTTTCAAAACCTAAAGCAGTTGTTATTAAAGAGGAAGAGCTTTACCTTGGATGGAAGCTTAACATGCCTGCGCAAGGCTCTGTTACAATAAACGTTACAACCAACTATATACCTCTGCTCTTGATTATTATTTTGGTGACTGTAGGAGTTCTTTCTTATTATGGTTTTAGGAGCCCGCTCATTGTATTAAAAACTGTAAGGGAGATTAAGAAAAAGCATGATGGAATCTCAGAGCTAAACCTAATGTTAACGGTTAAGAACAGAAACAAGAAACCTATCAGCAATATTAAGGTTGTTGACAAAATTCCCAATATAATACAGATTGAGAGAGAGTTTAAGATAGGCACTATCCAGCCAAGCAAGGTAACAAAGCATGAGGGAAGGGGAACTATTATTGCATGGGATATAGATTCTTTGGAGGAGAATGAAGAGAGGATAATCACTTATAGGATCAAATCAAAGCTAAGCATAGTTGGCAGGTTCGCGCTGCCGCCAGCTTCAATCAAGTTCAAGACCACCAGAGGCAGGGCGATTGTTGTGCATTCTAATGTGTTGAGTTTGAAATAAGTTCTAAAGCACAAAAAATAATATCACCGGCAGCAGCAAACAGCCCATTGCAAGGCTTTTCTTAACGCCAACCAAAGAAGGTATCAGGCCAATAGCTGTGCTCACAAATAAGACCAACAATCCTATCCAGGAAGAGAAATAAAAAACAAGAATGGTTATTAAAGCTATTATTGAGATGCAGAGATAGGAATATTTTACCTTTGTCACCAGCCTGGAAAAAACCCTGCCAATCCTTAATGCTAAGAATGCAGCAACACAGCCTGCTATTAAAGCAGCGCATAATAAAACTAATAATTCACTTAGGCTAATGCTTTTAACTATCTCAAGCACAGCTACAACAGCTCCGTTTCTGGCTTTGTTCAATGTGTATAATGTTACTAAAGAAAATAAGAAGTTTACTGTGTTGATGCCGCCAATAAGGATAAGAAAGCTGTAGGTTCCAATCTTTCCAACAATAGCCATTGCAATGATAGCTGCCTGGGCAGCTCCAAGGCCTGGAAACAATGCTGTCAAAGAGCCTGAGAACACAGCAGCGCCGATAGCCTTTATCTTGTTAAGCTTGCTAACCTTAATCATCTCTGTTACCCTTTGCTTTGGGATATCCACTTTGTTTGATAAAGAGATTAATAAGATGCTTACCCCAAACATTCCTGAAAGCATGGGAAACAAGGGCTGCTTTATATTAGGAATGCCAAACACAATCTGCCCTAAAATACCGGACAAAATAAAAACAAAGCTGCTATAAAAGATCTTTTCCTTAGTCTTTCCAGTCAATATAACATAAACCACAACCGCTATCAGTATATATCCAATATAAGGCTGGATAAAACCATAGATCTTTGGCACAACAGGTATCAGGAAAGGGATGCACAAAAGAGTAACCAGTAATGACAGAAAGCTTCCAATTACTGTTAACCTTACCGCCTCATAACCCATTCCTCTCAACAGGAGAGCATGCCCAGGCAAGACAGATAATGCAGTGCCAGGGTCAGGAGATCCCAGGAAAATGCTTGGCAAAGCATCAAGAAAAGTATGTGTGATAGCCATTGCAACTATGAAGATGCAGACGGTAATGGCTGAGACAAACCCTAACAGATAACTGGACAGGCCCAGAAGGATTATGGAAATAAGGTTAACATGGATGCCCGGGATTAAGCCTGTGATTATCCCAAAGCTAATGCCAAGCATTATTGCTGTTAAAAACTCTAAAAAGAGCATTTCTGAGAGAATTCAGGGGATAATTAAATGCTTTTATGGGATTGGGTATATATTTAGCAAATTTGTATTGTCACCAGCCTCAATCAAGTTCAAGACCACTAGAGACAGAGCGATTGTTGTGCATTCTAATGTGTTGAGTTTGAAATGAATTCTAAAGCACAAAAAACAATATCACAGGCAGCAACAAACAACCCATCGTAAGGCTTTTCTTAACACCAACTAAAGAAGGTATTAGGCCAACAGCTGTGCTCACAAATAGAACCAACAATCCTATCCAGGAAGAGAAATAAAAGACAAGAATGGTTATTAAAGCAGACATTGTTTAATTATATTCTATTTTTAGTTGGATTTTCAGCAATATTTGTGATTATTACTTTTATTGGTGAATTAATTCTCCATTTTTGTAAGGTACATCCATCATGTATAGACAAATTAGAAGAATCTGAGTGACGCTAATTTAATAAACACATTTATCAGTAATTTGAGTTCAGATGAGAACAGTATAGCTGCATTATGTTAAACAAAAGCGGTGAGCAGGGTAAATAAATTAGCTTCATTCTTTTTCTTTCATCTCAAATCATTGAATAGTTAAGGAGAAAACAACAACTTCCCCTTCCTTGTCGATTTAGTTATTCCATCAAAAACCTCTGTTTCATAATTGCATCCTAAGCAGAATCTTCTTTTTGTATCAATTAAATAATTTTGAATAGCCTTTATAAGCTCTTTAGAAAGAGAGGCTAAATTTTTATCATCATTAAAATGAACTTTAAAGGGGATATATTGGAATGCAATACTTTCTACTTCATCACAATGTTCTTTTCTGTTCATTAAGCCTTCCACGATATTTTCATGTTCTATCGATCCAAAATCATGTTTTTTATGTTTGAATAAAGATGGTTTTTCTCCAATTAATTTAAGAATTTGTTCTTCTGCATATCTGAGAATTTCCCTAGCTTTATCTTTGATAACTGGATCATTATCCTTCAAGTGTTGAATAGCTCTAAGAATCTTTCCATTATACTCAAAGCAGGGATCTATTTGTGTGATTATCCCTCCTTTCAAAAGAATTAACATGTCGGATTTTAATACTGTAAAACATAATGAAGACCCACAAATAAGAGGCACAACTGTTTTGTATGTTGATAACTTATTCCTAAAAATATTTGAGATATGTATTCCTTCATTAAAATTTCCTCCTGGACCATCAATAATAACTACTGCTTGTTGAATATTTAATCCATATAAGAAGGAAAAGATTTTATCACTATCTCCTGGGATAATTTCGCCTCCACTTTCTAAAGGATTATAGACTAAAATGATTAATCCATGGCCCAAAGCATGTTCAATCTCACTTAAGAGCCTCTTTATTTCTTCCTCCGCTTTCAATAATTCTTTATCAGACTTCATTCTTATTTGATATATAATTTAATAAGCTAAAATTATTATAGTTTAAAACAAATAAGTTTATATATTTTACCCCCTTCTTAGTATATTGTGGGGGTTAATTATGTATATTAAATGTATTGACTATGTAGTTATTCCCTCCCATTAATAGCTTAAATACAAACATATTTAAATACTAAGGATTATATTATTTTTAAATATAAAAAGGAGGTTGGACCAAATGGCAAAAAAAATACATATAGAACTAAGTTCCAAAGCTCAAAAAGAACTCGAAGAATTGAAAGGTAAGTTAGATGCTTCAACAATAACTGAAGTCATTAGGGCCAGTCTTTCTGTAACAAAATTCCTTGAACTTCAAAAAGAAAAAGGGAATGAAATAATTATTAGAGATCCTAAGTCAAATAAAGAAACACGTGTTTTGACTCTTAGGTAAACTTAAATGATAGAAAATATCTCCGAGAAAAAAAAGATTAATGATATAGAAGATTTTGAGGAAACAGGAAACATAGATACTATTTCTTTTGATGATAAAAACCTATTAGGACCAAAACCTATATTAACAAAATTGCATTATGTTGTAGGGAATATTATTTGTGTTCTTATTACTATCACTTTCTTGTTATTGCTATTTAAAAGTAGATCTATACCAGAATATCTAATAGGTTTTATGGGCTCGATAATCGGTTTTTATATTGCCAAAGCTCCGTACAATCTAAGTTAAATTATGTATCTTCTTATGACAAACGCCACATACTACAATCATATACTACAAAAGCTAATTTTATTTATATAAGCTTTGTCTCATATGATATTATGAACAAAAAGAATAAAACAGAAGTCTTAGGTATTATATTAGTTTTATTATTTGGTTTATCTCAGTTCTTTAGTGGTTTGGCTAATAATGATTATCAAAATATAATAACAGAATTTGATAAAAAAAATGAAATCCTTTTTGACTTTGTTTATGATTATTCATATTCTGAATGGTACAAATTAATGGCAATAAAAGAAGCTGTAATAAATAAAAATATAGATATGGCAAATTTAAGCTACAATATGGGACAAATAGACCAATCAGAATGGCGAGAAAGAAGGGATGAACTTGAAATTATTACAGGTAAAATAAAAGAATATAGTAATAAAGTTACAATTCTAACATGGGCAAGTAATATTTGTTTTGTTTTAGGACTTCTAGTTATTGCTTTAATATTCTCTCATGATTTAAAGAAAGATCGAGCAACATCTGAATTAACATAGTAACAACTAATCTTATGAATATTCTTCTTTAGTATTTGTATGTTGTTTAACGCAGTTAAACATTTAACCTATCGCCCTTCTCACATCAGGAACTTCAACAGAATTAACATCTTTTATCTTCTTAACCTTTTCCTCTAAATCCTCTGTTGAGCCAAGGCTCTCATCCATTACAAAGTAAAGCATTAACGCTTTTAGCCCAAATGCTATTGGCTCTTGTTCAGTCTTGCCAACCTCACCGCCAAACTCAGAGATTTCCTTCTTAGCCTCTTCTTCTATTGCCTTTAAGTCTGAATCAGGAGAAGAAGGCATGATTTTCATTGTTACTATTACATTTGTCATTTTAGATATAGGTTTGTATGATATTATATAAATATTCTTGTATTTATTTATGCTCAGGGTAAAGTTCTAATATACTATCCTTATCAGCCTTGCATATACCTCTTTCTGTGATGAGTCCAGTAACCAACCTAGCAGGAGTCACATCAAATGCATAATTCGTAGCAGGGCTTTTCTCTGGTGTTAAAAGAACCTTCTTAATCTCACCCTCACATAATCCTTGGATATACTTAACCTCTTCAGCTCCTCTTTCTTCAATAGGAATATCTTTAACACCATCCTCTTTTGTCCAGTCAAATGTTGAGGAAGGAAGCGCTACATAAAATGGGATATCATTATCCTTTGCTGCCAATGCCTTAAGATAAGTTCCAATCTTATTAGCAACATCACCAGTATAAGTAGTCCTGTCAGTGCCAACAATAACCATATCAACCATACCATGCTGCATAAGATGGCCACCCACATTATCAGGTATCACAGTATGAGGCACCCCCTGGTTAAGAAGTTCCCAGGCAGTAAGCCTTGCACCCTGATTTCTAGGCCTTGTCTCATCCACATAAACATGAACCTTAATCCCCTTATCAAAAGCAGCATAGATAGGAGAAGTAGCTGAACCAAAATCAACAAACGCAAGCCAGCCAGCATTGCAGTGCGTGAGGATATTCACAACTTCACCATTATTTCTCTTGCTTATCTCCTCAATAATCTTCATTCCATGCTCTCCTATTCTTCTGCAATACTCAGCATCCTCATTAGCAATATCTTTAGCAACCTTAAATGCAATTTCTCTTTTTTCATCAACAGAACTTCCTTTTGATACAGCATCAAGTTGCCTTTTAACAGCCCATGCAAGATTAACAGCAGTGGGCCTTGTTGCTTTTAATTTCTCACCAGCTTTATTCAAGAAATCATCAAAACCTTCTTTTGGCGCTTCCAAGGCTGCAATATACATACCATAACCAGCAGTTGCCCCAATTAATCCTGCGCCCCTAACATGCATATCCTTTATAGCTACTGCAACATCATCAACAGTTCTAAGATCTTCAATTACAAATTCATACGGGAGAGGTCTTTGATCAATTATCTGAACAACCTTATTATCATCTTCTTTCAGCCAGATTGTTCTGTAGTGTTTTCCATCAACATTCATAAGTATCGCCTAAGAAAGGATAATCAGCCTAATATTATAAACCTTTTCCAAACACAACAATGTCCATAACCATCTCCCCTATCCAAACCTTCCTCTCCTCAACAACCTTAAACTTATACCCCTTAGCTTTCTCCTTAAACAGCTCAATATCTTTAGTCAGGACAACTATCCTTCCATCCTTAGCCAAACAATAATTAGCCTGATAGAACAGCTCCTGGTAAAGCTTTAATATCTCATTCTTATTGCTCTTCTTAGAAAGTATAGGAGGATATGTAACTATCCTGTTCACTTCCTTTTCTTTAAAGTGCGTATCAACCCATTCAACATCATTGCTGGAGAACTCAGCCATATCATTAACGCCTGCAATCTTAGCATTCTTCTTAGCAGACTGTGTGTAAAAGGATGATTTTTCATAACCGAATATATGTTTTTTAATTTTCTTTGTTTTCTTGTCAACCGTATCAAAATTAAACTTCTTTATAGGCTTTAACTTCAAAAACCCAAACTTATCCTTGCTAAAATAATTAACAGGAAAACCTGAAGCAAATAATGCTGCCTCAATTGCTATAACCCCTGTCTTGCAGAAAGGGTCTAAAAGAACATCCCCAACTTTAAACCCGCTAAGCCTTACCAACACATAAGCAATATGGCCCTTGATATCATTGGGATGGTTAAATATCTTGTAATGCCTTTTGCTTAGCTCAAACCCTGAGAAATCTATCCCAAAATAAAGCTCTTTATCAAAAATATAAGCATAAAATGTAATATCAGGGTTCTTTAGCTCAACCTTATTCTTAACAGAAATAAGTTCCCCTATCTCCTGCTCAATCTCCTGGCTTGAGAAGTTATGTTTTCCAAGCCTTTCGCATTCTATCTTGAATGTGTTCTTTTTATCAAGCCATTTGTTATAATCAATCTTTTCAAGATTAATCTTCTTAAGTAAATCAGCCTTATCTTTAAACTTAAAATGATGGAACAGAACCAAAATCCTTGAAACTGACTGTGCCTTATAGCACAAAGTGCATAAATCCTCCAGTTTCTTAGGCTCAAACATCACGCAGGACTCCTTCACACTGCTCTCTGCTTTAATCAGTTCCTTTATCTCTAATGCTGCGATATCTTCCATTCCTTTTGATGTTATTGCTAAGGCCTGCATAACTTTATGTTAATTCTTTGTTATATATATATTTTTAGATTAAATAAAACGGGTAGGAATTCCCTACTTTTAAGCAGGGGACGAATGCCCGTTCTTATTCACTAAAAAATTCCTTTGGAATTTTTGGTGTCCCAGAAATTGCTCCGCAATTTCTTAGGATGCTCAAAAATAGAGCTGGCTGAATCCCTGTCATTTATGGCAGGGTAAAGCCCTCGATTTTTTTCAAACAGCATAAATTTTATATATCAACCCTCTTTCCCTTCTCATATGGCAATACCAGGATATACTGATTATAAGAAAAGGGAATTTTGCAATGATGTAAAATGCCCGGTGCAGCTTCAGCTAAATTCTCTTGAGGAAGGCTCTGAAGAATATGAAAAGATAAGAGCTTCCTGCAGGACAGGCTGCAAATTCACAACATGGCAGTTTCATCATTGGCTGATTGACAAAGGCTTTGAAGTAATCAAGCCAGAACAATAAATAATCGGGGGTACTTAAAATGGATTGGGGAATGAAGAATAGGTTAGCAAAATTAATGCCAAATGGCAAATGCTTTTTTATGCCAGTTGATCATGGCTACTTTCTTGGGCCAACCAGCAAGCTGGAGAAGCCAGGAGAAACCATTAAACCATTACTGCCTTATGTTGATGCACTTTTTATGACAAGAGGAGTTCTAAGAAACTGTGTTGAGCCTGAAAACACCAAGCCAATCATACTCAGGGTTTCAGGGGGTAACAGCATAATTGGAGATAACTTATCAAATGAGGAAATCACAACCTCAATCCAGGAAGTGTTAAGGCTTAATGCTCAGGCAGTTGGGTTTTCTATCTATGTTGGCGCTAAATATGAGCACCAGACCCTGATGAATTTCTCAAAGCTTGTGAATGAATGCCAGGAGTATGGAATCCCTGTGATGGGGGTTACAGCTGTTGGCAAGGAATTAGAAAAAAGAGATGCGCGTTATCTTGGCTTATGCTCAAGGATAGCAGCTGAATTAGGGGCTAGTGTTGTTAAAACATACTGGTGCGAGGACTTTGATAAGGTTGTGGAAGGCTGCCCTGTTCCTGTGGTTATTGCAGGCGGCCCTAAATGCGAGACGGAAAAAGAAGTGTTTGAGTTTGTGCATGACGGAATGCAGAAAGGCGCTGTTGGGATTAACCTCGGAAGGAACGTCTGGCAGCATGCGCATCCGGTTGCAATGGCAGCAGCTCTCCAAGCTATAATACACAAAGATGCAACTGTAAAGGAAGCACAGGATATCTTTGACAAAAGCAAATAGGCCCCGAGGAATCTAAATGAAGGTTACAGTCTGGTATAACAATAATGATATAAGGATAGAAGAAAGAGAAAAGCCTAAGCCGCAAGCCAATGAAATTCTATTCAAAGTTCATTCCTGCGGAATATGCGGCAGCGATATTGTTGAATGGTACAGGCTGCCAAGAGCACCGCTTATCCCAGGCCATGAAGCCAGCGGAGAGATTGTTGAGATAGGCTCTTCTGTTGATAATTACAAAAAAGGGGACAGGATCTTTGTAGCCCCTAAAATAGGCTGTAGCAACTGCAAATACTGCAAAAAAGGCCATCATTCAGTATGCCCGAATGCAAAGGCAAGACTGCCGGGAGCATTCTCTGAATTTGTACTTATCCCTGAAGAGCTTGTCAATAATGCTGTTTTCTTGATTCCAAAGGATATGAGCTATGACACTGCAACTTTTGTAGAACCTTTGGCATGTGTAGTAAGGGCGCAGAAATTTGCAGGAATAAAGGAAAATGATAATGTTCTAATTTTAGGCAGTGGCATGTCCGGCCTGTTGCACATAAAGCTGGCGCTCAATAAAAAGGCAATAGTAACCTCAACAGACATCAATGAAAACAGATTAAAATTCGCAGAGAAATTAGGAGCCAGAACATTTAATGCTAAAGAAGAGCTCAAAGAGAAATTTGATGTTGTTATTGTATGCAGCGGGGCAATGCCTGCAATAGAGCAGGCCTGGAAAGCTGTTGATTTAGCCGGCACCATAATATTATTCACTGTTCCCCATCCTGACAAAGATGTTATTGTGCCTGTCAACGATTTCTGGAGAAAAGAGGTTAAGATTATGGCATCTTATTATTGCGCTCCTGATGACATGAAAGAAGCCTTTGAGCTGCTCAGTTCAGGAAAAATCAAGGTGGATGATATGATAACGCACAGACTCCCATTAAAAGATATTGAGAAAGGCTTCAAGCTCGTAACTGAAGGGGATGAATCCTTGAAGGTTATTATAAAGCCTTAATTCTTGGGTTTTCCATAGAAACCTTTTTAAATAAAGTTCACATTCTCTAGTTTAACCTGTGATTAATGAGAACCAGAAATGGTTTGAGAGAGGTTAGTTTTCTAGCTCTCTTCATTCATATCACTATAATCAGGAGGTAAATTAAAATGGCTATTAAAGAAATTTCAAAAGAGCTTGTTGAAGAAGTTTACGAAGCTATTGAAGTGGCTAAAACAACAGGCAAGATAAGGAAGGGCACAAACGAGACAACAAAAGCTATAGAGAGAGGTATTGCTAAGCTTGTTGTTGTTGCAAAGGACGTGACCCCACCTGAAATAACAATGCATATGCCTTTGCTTGCAGAAGAAAAGGAGATTCCCTGCGTTCAGGTACCAAGCAAAGAAGAGCTTGGGGTAACAGCAGGCCTGGGAGTCGGCACAGCAAGCATAGCAATTGTTGAAGCTGGAGAAGCAAAGGACTTGCTGCAGGAAGTAATCAAGAAGATCCAGAGCACCTAAAAAAATGGCTAAGGAAAAAAAGGAAAAGGAAGAAGTAAAACCAAAAGCAAATGATAGCAAGCCCCCTGCAGGAAAACCTCCCCAGCAGAAAAAGGAAGAGGTTAAAGGCAGCATAAGGTTTTCAATGGCATTTCCTGCAAGGGTTGAGGAAATAATCGGCAGGACAGGCTCAAGGGGAGAAGCCACCCAGGTGAGATGCAAGGTTCTGGATGGCAGAGACCAAAACAAGATTATAAGAAGAAATGCAAAAGGCCCATTGCAGATAGGGGATATTTTGATGCTAAGAGAAACAGAGATTGAGGCAAGGCCTTTGAACAGGTCTGGCGGGAGAGGTAATACAAGATAAAATGGCAAAATGCTCGTTTTGCGGCGGAAATATTGAAAAAGGCACAGGCAAGATGTTTGTATATGCCACAGGCAAACAAGAATATTTTTGCTCATCTAAATGCGAGAAGAACAGGTTAAAATTAAAAAGAAAGCCTGCAAAACTAAAGTGGGCAAGAAGCGAAAAAGAGGTAAATAAAAATGATTGAAAAAACATTAGTGTTAATAAAACCTGACGGTGTCCAAAGAGGCCTTGTTGGGGAGATAACCCAGAGGTTTGAAAAGGCAGGCCTTAAGATAGCTGCCATGAAGATGGTTTGGGTTGATAAGAAGTTTGCAAAGAAGCATTATGCAGAGCATGTTGACAAGAAATTTTATTCAGGTCTTGAGTCCCTGATAACAATGGGGCCTGTTGTTGCAATGGTGCTTGAAGGCGTTGAAGCAATATCCCTTGTAAGGAAAATGGCAGGATCCACAGACCCAAAAAGTGCTCCTCCCGGCACAATAAGAGGAGATTATGCGCATATAAGCTATGATTATGCTGATAAAAAAGGAATAGGCATCAAAAACCTGATACATGCATCTGCAAATGAAAAGGATGCGGAAAAGGAGATCAAGCTATGGTTCGGGAAAGAGGAGATTCATTCGTATTCCTCAGTACATGATGTTCATATCTTGAAATAATTATTCTAAACTAACTAAGAGGCAAAAACAATGGCAGAGAAGATGGTTGACAGGGTTACGGAAATAATGAAGAAGCCAGATAATATTAGAAATATCGCTATCTGCGCCCATATTGACCATGGCAAGACAACCTTCTCAGACAACCTCCTGGCAGGCTGCGGCATGATGAGCAAAGAAGATTCAGGCAGAGCCTTAAAGATGGACTTCCATGAGGATGAGCAGGAAAGAGGCATAACAATTGACACAGCTGCTGTATCTATGGTTCATAATTTTGAAGAAAAGGAATTCTTAATCAACTTACTGGACACCCCTGGGCATGTAGACTTTGGTGGTGATGTTACAAGGGCAATGAGAGCAACAGATGGAGCTGTTGTCCTGGTTGATGCTGTTGAAAGCGTGATGCCCCAGACAGAGACAGTGTTAAGGCAGGCATTAAGGGAACTGGTCAAGCCAGTGCTGTTCATCAACAAGGTTGACAGGCTTATCAAAGAGATCAAGCTGACGCCTGAACAGATGCAGGAGCGTTTCATAAAGATAATTACTCAGGTAAACAAGCTGATTAAGCAGATTGCGCCTGAAGGATACGGAGATAAATGGCAGGTCAATGTGCAGGATGGGAGCGTTGCTTTTGGCTCAGCTTTCCATAACTGGGCGCTTTCTATTCCTTATATGCAGCAGAAGAACATAACTTTCAAGGATGTTATAGACCATTACCATGGAGGGGAAAATTACAAAGAGCTGGCTGACAAGGCGCCTTTGCATGAAGTTGTTCTGAACATGGTTATCAAGCACCTGCCGAATCCTATGGCTGCTCAAACATACAGAATCCCTAAAATATGGCATGGCGAGCTTGAAAGCGATGAAGGCAAATCATTAATAAAATGCAATGCAGACGGTCCTTTATTCTTTGTTATCACAAAGATAGTTGTTGATCCCCAAGCAGGGGAAATATCGGCAGGAAGACTGTTCTCAGGCTCAATGAAAAAAGGCATGGACATATATCTTAACAGAATGAAGCAAAACTCAAAGATTCAGCAGGTTTTTATTTATAATGGGGCAAAAAGGGAAATTATTAGTAATGTGCCCGCTGGAAATATAATCGGTGTTGCCGGCATAAAATCATACCCTGGCGAAACAATAACATCCTCTCCAACAGAGCCTTTTGAGAAAATCACTCATATTTTTGATCCTGTTGTTACAAAGGCTATTGAGGCAAAGAACCCGGCTGACTTGCCAAAGCTGATAGAAGTATTAAGGCAGGTATCTAAGGAAGATCCTACTGTCCAGATTGAAATCAATGAGGAAACAGGAGAGCATCTTATGCATGGCATGGGAGAGCTTCATTTAGAGGTTATAGAGAACAGGATAAAGACAGAAAAGAATGTTGAAATAAAGACATCACCGCCAATCGTTGTTTACAGGGAGACAATAACAAAGAAGTCAGGAGAAGTGGAAGGAAAATCCCCTAACAAGCATAACAAGTTCTATTTTGTTGTTGAGCCTTTGGAGGATTCTGTTGTAAAAGGCATTAAAGAAGGCGCTGTGCCTGAGATGAGAATCAAAAAGAAGGATATGGAGCTAAGGGACAAATTTGTTGAGCTTGGCATAGACTCAAAGATTGCTCTGAAGATTAAAGATGTCTATAAAGGCAACATCCTTATCGACATGACAAGGGGCCAGGTGCATATCGGAGAGGTTATTGACATGGTAATGGACATGTTTGAAGATGTTATGGGCGCAGGACCTTTGGCCAAAGAGCCAAGCATCAAGGTAAAGGTTATGTTGATGGATATGAAGCTTCATGAGGATGCTATCCATAGAGGGCCTGCCCAGGTTTATCCTGCTGTTAGGGATTCTATAAGAGTTGCTATGCTTAATGCTAAAGCAATGTTGTACGAGCCATTGCAGGTGCTGAGAATAGAGGCTCCTGCCGATTATATGGGAGATATATCCAAGCTTATTGCCAACAAAAGAGGGCAATTGCTTGATATGCAGCAGGAAGAAAGCATTGTGATCATTAAAGCAAAGATGCCAGTAGGAGAAATGTTCGGCTGGAGCTCTGAGCTTAGAAGCGCAACTGGTGGCAGGGGAAGCTCTTCACTAGTTGACCAGATGTTTGAAAGACTGCCTGAAGACCTGCAAACCAAGATAGTAGGTCAGATAAGGGAAAGAAAAGGGTTAAGTGTGGGAGAAGACGGAGTTGCAAAAGGAAAGTAAGAATTATAATAATTAAATTATGTTTTACCTGCTTCTTTTAGGCTAAAAAAGTTTTTGCAAAAACTTTTAAGTAATGTTTTTTATTAATTAAAATCTTCATTTAAAAGCCTTACGAAAACTATTTTAAACTCCCTTTTTCTTGTTAATCTAAAATGTCAATCGAAGATGAAGAAGAGGATGAGTCAGTATATGATGAGGAATCCAGAGAAGATTTAGTGGAAGATGACGAAATGTCGCCTCGTGAAGAAGCCTTTATGAAAGGCTATGAAGACGCTGAGGAAGAAAAAGAGGAAGATGAAGAAAGTTGAGGTAACAGAAGAGATATTCAGGAAATTCCCTAAACTGAATATAGGAATTCTCATAGCTAGGGGAATAGATAATAAAGGCGAAAATAAAGATATACAGAAATTGCTGAAAGAAGTAGAGATGTTGATTAAGACTGATTTTATCCCTGAAAAATTAGCTAAACATAAGCTGATTTCGCCATGGAGAAGCGCTTTCCTGGCATTTGGCTCAGAGCCGCATAAGTATCATTCTTCTGTAGAAGCCTTAATGAGAACAGTGCTTGATGGAAAAGATATACCAAGAAAGAGCAAACTTGTTGACATTTACAACTATCTCTCATTAAAATACCTTATTCCCACAGGAGGGGATGACATGGATGAGGTTATTGGGGATATTAAGCTAGCCTTTGCAGATGGCAGCGAGAACTTTATCCCTGCTGATGAAAGCACCAGGCAGAATCCTGATAAAGGCGAGGCAATATACATGGATGATGTTGAGGTATTATGCAGAAAATGGAACTGGAAAGAATGCTATAAAACAAGGGTAACCCAAAATACAAAAAACGCTGTCATATATGTCGAAGGCCTGCAGTCTGTGGAGAAGGCTGAGCTGGAAAAAGTGTTAGAAGAGCTAAAGTCTTTAATAAAGACATATTGCGGCGGTGATACACAATCCTTTATACTTAATAAAAAGAACAGAACAGCAAGTTTATAGCTTCTTCTCCTGGAGTTTTTCCTGCAGCATTTCCCCGATTATCTTCTCAACCTCTTTTCTTGTAACAAAATTGATTGGCTCCCACATATCAACATACCTTTTTATCATTGTGATTTCTTCTTTTCTTGCGCATTTCTTTAATTCTTCGATTATCTGTAGTACCTTTACCCTTATCTGGCTTATTTCCTTCTTAATCTCATTTATATCAAGGTTGATTGTCTTAAACTCAGAGCTGAATTTCTTATTCGAGCTCAGCATATTCTGCTCAGTTACCATATACCTTCTCTGCAGGTTAGAAGTCCTTTCTTCTATCACCCTGAGCCTGTTATCCATATTGATTAGCTGTTCGTCAACCTTATGGCTATCTAGTTGCTTAGGTTTTTCTTTCCCGCCAAACAGGCCTTTGTGCTCAGGCTTTGGCTGGGATTGGGAATCAGAACCGATTAATGGCATAAACCTAAAGAGAACTCTATTGGTTATTAATTTTATGTGAGTATCCTAGAATGGTAATAAAATATCTTATAGAAATCAAAACCTTTATATTTGCTATAATCTTAGTGCAATTATAGATTACTAAACATAAAATGCCTTTGTTTGACAAAAAAAAAAGAGGCCTTTTCTTATGATGTGCTCAGGGAAGGGGAGGATGTAATACTTAGAGTTGACTGCGAGAAATATACAAGGGTCCCTTCTTTAGAGGATGACCCCACCACAATGTCAAAGACATGCGATATTCTTGCTGAGGTGGGCCATGTTACAAAGATCGTTTATGTGCAGAAAAGGGACTATGAGTATGATTCTGCCCAGACAGCTATGCTTACTGAGATTGCAAGGCTTTACAACCAGCTTGTAAAGCAAAAGATAATCAATTATTATTCAATCACTGAGCCTTCAAAATATGCAGAAATCCAGAACATTCTTTTTAATCTGCTCAAAAAAGACCCTTTAGTGGCTTATGTTGAGGTTATAAGAATCCATAGAAGGGAAAAGAGCTATTTAACAAAGGCAACCAACCCAAAGATAATATCAGCTATTAAATCTTATATTTCATTATTAGAATATATTATTAAGCTGCTTGAGAAGACTAAGCTGGTTACAATTGCCAAGTCTCATCTGGCCGGGTATAAGCCAGGGGACAGGTCAGCATACAGAAGGATCCTCAACCCTGCAATAAAGCCTGATTTCATATTCACAAGGCTGATGGCCTCTTATCCCAGGGATGGTGAAGAGTTAGATGCATATCTTGTGGGAGATACAGAGGTTACAATCTTTAAACTGCCTGATACGATCCAGAGCCTTTACCATGTGATTCCCCCAGAGTTCAAGCTTTCTGAGCAGAAATATGAGCTGGTTGATGCTGCAAGGAGGATAATGTCTGAGCATAAGCCGAAAAAGAGCGAGTTTGTTGACCCTGAAAGGATGAGAGAGGTCTTCTTTAATGTTGGCCATGACCTTATAGAAGAGCTTGCCAGCTACAGAAACCTGAGGCTAAGGACAAAGGAGATAAACGAGCTTACAAAGGTACTGGTTAGGTATACTGTTGGCTTTGGGCTTATAGAGCTGTTACTGCAGGATGAAAAGGTGCAGGACATCACAATCAACTCTCCTATGGGGCAGATACCTATCTTTCTTATACACCAGGATTATGATGACTGCAAGACCAATATAGTGCCGACTGTTACAGAGGCAGAATCATGGGCTTCTAAGCTAAGGATGATCAGTGGCAGGCCATTGGATGAGGCTAATCCTATCCTTGATACAGAGCTAATACTCCCTGGTGCAAGCTCAAGAATCTGTGTTGTTGGGAGTCCTTTAAATCCTTCAGGGCTTGCTTATGCGTTTAGGAGGCATAGGGACAAGCCATGGACATTGCCTTTATTCGTCAATAACAGGATGATCAATTCTCTTGGGGCAGGCATCATAAGCTTCCTGGTTGATGGCAGCAGGACAATGTTGGTAGCGGGAACAAGAAGTTCAGGAAAGACATCTTTATTAGGCTCTGTATTAACAGAAATCATGAGGAAGTACAGGATAATTTCTATTGAGGATACGCTCGAATTACCAGTGATAGCCCTAAGAAAACTTGGCTATAATGTTCAACCAATGAAGGTTGCGGCTGCAATGACAAAGGGCTCAGCAGAAGTGCCTGCAGATGAAGGAATAAGGACAACATTGAGAATGGGTGATTCATGCCTGATTGTTGGAGAAGTGAGATCGACAGAGACTTTGGCACTTTACGAAGCAATGAGGGTTGGTGCTCTTGCTAATGTTGTTGCCGGGACCATTCATGGTGACAGCCCTTATGGCGTCTTTGACAGGGTTGTCAATGACCTTGGTGTGCCAAGAACAAGCTTTAAGGCAACCGATATTATTGTTGTTGCTAACCCTATCAAGAGCGCGGATGGGTTGCATAGGTGGAGAAGGGTTACCCAAATCACAGAAGTAAGGAAACACTGGGAAAAGGACCCTATGCTGGAGAAAGGCTTTGTTGATTTGATGAAATATGACTCAATATCTGATGAGCTTAAGCCTTCTGATGACCTTATTAACGGCGAGTCAGACATACTGAAATCCATTGCAGGCAATGTCAAGGAATGGGCTGGCAACTGGGATGCTGTCTGGGACAATATCCAGTTAAGGGCAAAGATCAAGCAAACATTGGTTGATTATGCAAACAACTCAAAAAACCTTGACTTGCTGGAAGCCCCTTTTGTTATACAGTCTAATGATGAGTTCCATAGGATATCTGATAAAGTGAAAGAAGAGGTTGGCAACCTGGACAGCAAGAAGATATTCTTTGAATGGGATGAATGGGTTAAGAGGGCTATTAAGAGGAAAGGGGTAAGTTAAAAGAAAGATAATATTTTTGGTTTGAAAAGAGGTGACATATCATTCCTGCTGCAGAAAAAAGGGAAATAAATGAATTAGTTAGAAAATATAAAGAGAGGATTAAAACTCAGCTTAATATTCCTGTTGAAAAAACATCTAAAGTAATCTTCTCCATGGAGTATAAGCAGTTTAAGCAGGAGATAACCCCAACTCATTTATCTTTCTATGAGAAGCTCTGTAATATCAGCGAGAAGATACTTAAGATAAAGCCAGACGCCAAAAGGGAAAAAGAGCTCTGGGAATCAATCAATATATGCCATCTTAATATAACACCTACAGGATCAACATCACTCTCGCTCCTTGCGCCGATTTTAATCATCCTGTTTGGCAGCCTGATAAGTTTTGTTCTGACTGGAGGAGTCTTTTTTGTTTTAATCTCGTTTTTAGTAGGTGCTTTGCTTATAGCCCCCCTAAAAAGCCTCCCTGATTTCATTGCTAACAGCTGGAGGATGAAGGCAAGCAACCAGATGGTGTTATGCATATTCTATGTGGTTACCTATATGAGGCATACCTCGAACCTTGAGCTTGCGCTTGATTTTGCTTCTGAGCATCTAAGCCCGCCATTGTCCCTTGACCTTAAAAAGGTTTTATGGGATGTTGAAACTGAGAAATATGAGTCAGTAAAAGAATCATTAGACAGTTATTTGGACACATGGAGAAAATGGAACAGGGAGTTTATCGAGAGCTTTCATTTGATAGAATCTTCCTTATATGAAGGCTCAGAGGAAAGAAGGCTGACAATGCTGGATAAATCACTTGATGTTATCCTTGAAGAGACTTATGAAAAGATGCTTCATTATGCACAGAACCTCAAAAGTCCAATAACCATGCTGCATATGCTGGGTATAATAATGCCCATATTAGGCCTTGTTATACTTCCTTTAATAGTTAGTTTTATGTCTGAGGTCAGATGGTATCATATTGCTACATTGTATAATGTATTATTGCCTATTGGAACCTTTTATTTAGGCAAGAGCATTTTAGCTAGGAGACCAACGGGTTATGGAGATTCTGATATAGCAGAGACTAATCCAGAATTAAGGAAATACAGAAATATACTGATTAATTTAGGCGGAGTGGAGATTAAGATAAATCCTCTATGGCTGAGTGTTTTTATTGCAATGATTTTCCTTATTGTAGGCCTTAGCCCCATACTGTTGCATGCCATGGGTTTCCCTGATTTTGGCTTTGGCAGGGAGCTTGAAGGCTCTTCCTGCGGCAGGCAGTATTGTTTTCTGGGATATAGGGAGAGCAGCGCAACGGAAGGCTCTATGGTTGGCAAGATAATAGGCCCTTTTGGGTTGGGAGCGTCTGTGCTTAGCGTTTTCGTAACATTAGGTGTTGGATTAAGTATTGGGATTTACTTCAAGCTCAGATCAAAGAATGTTATCAAGGTAAGAGAAAATACCAAAAAACTTGAGGCTGAATTTGCTTCTGCATTGTTTCAGTTAGGCAACAGGCTTGGAGATGGATTGCCTGCTGAGATTGCCTTTAGTAAAGTGTCTGATACGATGGAAGGCACCGTTTCCGGAAATTTCTTTGCAATGGTATCAACAAATATAAGAAAGCTTGGCCTTGGCGTTAAGGATGCGATATTTAACCCCACAACAGGTGCATTGGTTTATTTTCCTTCTAACATAATAGAAAGCTCAATGAAGGTTTTGATTGAGAGCATTAAAAAAGGGCCGAAGATTGCTGCCCAGGCATTGACTAATGTTGCAAGGTATATTAAAGAGATTCATAAGGTCAATGAAAGGCTAAAAGACTTGCTGGCTGAAATAATCAGCTCGATGAAATCACAGATAAAATTCCTTGCCCCTGCTATCTCCGGGATTGTTGTTGGAATTACCTCAATGATAACATCAATAATAGGCAACCTTGGGCCTTTGTTAAAGAAAGCTACTGGAGGAGGGGAAGCAGCTGCAGGGGGTATGGCTGGCTTGTCTGAATTGTTTAGCGATGGTGTAACAACATTTCATTTTCAGATAATTGTAGGCCTGTATGTAATCGAGACAATCTATATAATGAGCATATTGACAAACGGCATAGAAAATGGAAGCGATAAGCTAAACGAGAGGTATATGATAGGAAGCAATATGACCAAAAGCGTTGTTTTGTATTCCATAATATCTTTGATAGTTATGGTATTGTTCAATCTTGTTGCCGGGGCTATTATGGGCGGGATATAATAGGCATAGGAAAATCTGGATTTATCCGAAATCTTTATTAACAAAACAGAATTCTATAGCCTTATGCGAGAGTAGTATAGTGGCCTAGTATTCGACGTTGCCAATAGCGGAAAACCATAGGTTTTCGGAATGTTTGCTATGCAAACACGTTGAGACCCGGGTTCAAATATTATTGAGGAACATCCTCAGGTTTGAAAGTCCCGGCTCTCGCATTTAATTCTAATATTTCATATATTTAAGATAATTTTTTAAACTTATAGAAGATTAGAATAGCTTATGAACCAACTCACAGCATTGGACATATATTATCTGCTAAAGGAACTTAAGATATTAATAGGTTCAAAAATAAACAATATCTACCAGCCTTCAAAGAAAGAGCTCTATATACAGCTTCATACGCCAAATAAAGGAAAAAGCTATCTTAAGGTAATTCTGCCTTCTTTCATATTCCTGGCTGATAAAAAGGAGGCTGTTGAAAAGCCCTCTAACTTTTCCATTTTCCTGAGAAAGCATCTTAACAACTGCAGAATCCGGAAAATAATCCAGAAAAACTTTGAAAGAATTATTGAGTTCCACCTAGAAAAAGAAACCAGCCATATCCTTATCATCGAACTCTTCAGCAAAGGAAACATAATCCTCTGCGATGAAAACTACACAATCATCAGCCAGTTAGAGCAGCAGAAGTGGAGCCAGAGAGAAATAAAAAAGGGAATAACATACAAATATCCTGAAAAAGAATATAATTTCCTTGAGATAAAGGAGAATGAATTGGCTGGAATCTTAAAGAAAACAAAGAAAGACAAGCTGGTTACTTTTTTAGCCACAGAGATTGGGTTAGGTGGAAGTTATTCTGAAGAAGTATGTACTCTAACAAACATTGACAAAAACAAAAAGCCCTCACTCCTGGAAGAAAAAGAAACCAGCACATTATTCTCAGCATTCAAAACCATAAAAACCAGAACACCAGACTTAAAAGGATTCAAAACCTTTAGCAACTTAATAGAATCCTCCAACAAAACAGAAACCAAAAGCCCTGAAGAACTAAGGTTCCAAAAACAGAAAGACAAGCTAAGCGCTATCCTGCAAACACAGGAAGATAAGATTAAGGAGCTGAAAAAGAATGAACAGGAATCAAGGAAAAAGGCAGAACTGATTTATTCTAAATACCAGTTGATTGAAAGCATTATCAAGGATATCAATAAAGCAAAAGAAAAGTACAGCTGGGATGAAATCAAGGAGAAGCTGAAATGGCATAAGATTGTGAAAGAGGTTAATGCTAAGGATAAGAAGATAGTCTTAGATATAAAATAATAGATTAAACCCTCATCCCTCTCAGCTTCTTAACCCTCTCCTGAAGTGGAGGATGCGTAGAAAGCAGCTTCATCATTCCTCTCCCGCTAAAAGGATTCGCAATAAACAAATGCGCAGTTGAAGGGCTTCCAAACCTCATAGGATGCCTTGCTGCATCATGCTCTAACTTCTCAAGCGCATCAGCTAATCCATAAGAATTATGCAGCGTCTTAGCAGCGCTTTCATCAGCAATATACTCCCTGCTCCTTGAAATAGCAAGCTGTATAATAGCAGCAATGATTGGAGTAACAATCGCAAGCATAAGAAGCTCTAAACCAGATCCTCCTCTCCTATCCCTTCCTCCAAAGCCGCCAAAAATAGCTCCCCATCTGGCTATCATAGCAACATAGGCTATAACGCCTGTAATGGTTGCAGCAACTGCCTGGATTAAAGTATCCCTGTTCTTGATATGTGAAACTTCATGTGCAATAACACCCTTAAGCTCCTCATCATTCATAAGCTTCAGTATTCCAGCAGTGCATGCCACAGCTGCATGCTTAGGATCCCTGCCTGTAGCAAAGGCATTTGAATTATCTGTAGGAATAATATAAACCTTAGGCATAGGAATATTAGCAAGATGAGAAACCTCTTTAACTAATTTAAATAGTCTGTGAGCGCTCTCCTCATTGACCTCCTTAGCCCTATACATCCTTAGCACTATCTTATCAGAAAACCAGTATGAGCCAAAGTTGAGCAATATAGCGAAAAATAATGCAAAGGTTAAGCCCCGCATCCCGCCCATAAGGTTGCCAACCCAGAGCAAAACACCTGTCAATAACCCTAAAAGCACAACAGTCTTTAATTGGTTTTTAATCATAATAGCTCAATAAACAGCCTTTATTTATATAACTTTTTGTACTAAGAGTCGGCGCCAAAACTCCTG
This sequence comes from Candidatus Woesearchaeota archaeon, assembly GCA_002687795.1. Classification (GTDB taxonomy): domain Archaea; phylum Nanobdellota; class Nanobdellia; order Woesearchaeales. Next base: position 3,658 of record NZBG01000032.1, on the reverse strand, counting down.
CCTTTAGATAGGGGATACGGCACCGACTCTGGTATGCTCAGAAAAGCTCTGCTTTTCTGACATGTTATAGCTTCTCCAAATACTTCCTCAAACCCTCTATTTGCCTTAACTTTGTTTTCCTAAACAGAAACTCCCTGAAGCTTTTATCAACCTTGACTCCAAGGTCTTGCAGCTTTGTGCTTAGCTCTTTATACAGTTTCTTGCCTTCCCTATCTAAATCGGTAAGTATTATGCAATCTTTCTCCTGCTTTGCTATATCCTCGGCTGTTTTATAGATTGCTTTCTTGAGGGTTATAATATCCTCAATCCCGAACTTCTCCAAAGCTCTTTTATCCTTAACGCCCTCTACAACGATAAGCTTATCAGTGTTTTTAAGCTTACCAACCCATTCCAAAAGCTGAAGCTGTTTTTCATTCATTCTATATACCTCATCAAATATTTTCTTATCCACACAACTCTTCTATACAATTCAAGCTTATCCTTCCTCCTGATCTTGCTGGGCCTTATCTTGTTATAGATATCAACCAGTTTATTATACCTGCTGATGGTTTCCTCATCCACCCTGTTCTCCTTAACATTCGAAATTATGTTTAATAGCAAAGTATTGAACCTCTCTATATTTATTCCTTCTTCAACGCTCCTTAGCTGCCTGAACTTCCTTTTGATCTCAAGCTTCCTTTCGCTTAATGAAGCTGTCTCCCTTTTTAACTCATTATACCTAAACCTGAACATGAATATCCTGGATGATTTATAGGCTATTGTTCCCAGCAATATGCATATTATGGTCAGCAGCATGATCAGGATATAGTTTCTAAAGTCTAATATTCTTGCAAACCTCCTTACTTCCACAACAGGCTTTACCTCAACAACCTCGAACACATCAGTGCTCATTGCCTTCTCTTTGCCATACCTGACCTCAGCATAGAACAGGTATGTGCCATAATCAATATCTTCCGGAAGCCTTAGCCTTCTTGCGATTGACAATTTCTCTTTTACAGCCATTGTCTCTTCCCTGAAATTGATTGTATTTCCATCAAGATCCCGGACAGCATAATGCAATGTAACATCAATCTCTTTGAAATCTCCTACATTTATCATAGTGATATCAGCCTCAACATCCTCTCCTTTCAGCACCTTCTTTGTGACATTATGGACCTTGGCGTTGATATCAAACAATGGCTTTTTCTTTGTGACATCCAGAATAACAGCAATCAATTTCATCTCATAGTTTGCTGTAACCAGCAGCTTGCCTGTGTATAGCTTTATAGGCTGGTTCTCGCTGGCTGAGAGATATACCGTTATTTCTTTAGACTCCCCAGGCAGCAATACAAAATCATTCTCCATAACAAGAATCATATCTTCTAAGCCAATTACATTTATACTAAATGCCAGAATAGTTTCCCCTTCATTGGTTATAACAAGACTATCTTTTTTTGTTTCTCCTTGTTTTAATTCAGCCCTCAGTAAATCCCTGTCAACATTAAACTTCTTTATAGGCACAGAAACCCCTCCTATACTCTCTCCTACGCCAGTTCCTATGCCTTCATAACCAATAGGTATGCTATACCCTGAGTTATTTCCGGAGAAAGACGTGATTAAAGGTATAAATATCAATAATACTAATATTGACAAGAGCATTCCAATTCCTAATCTGTTCTTGTTTTTCATTTCTTTAACCTGTATCTTCTATAAACTGTGGCAATAGTTCTGTAAGACCTGTTCAGTAATTCTGAGATTTGGTGATAAGAGAGCTCATGCTCTTCCTTGAGATAGCCAACAACTGATTCCAGAACGCTGTATTTCCTACTTTTGAAGATTGATAGAGGAATAGAAATATTTTCTTCCTTAGCAATGAATCTTTTAGCTAATTTCTTTGCCGCCTTGTTATAGGTTGCCCAGATTGTCTTGCTGTTCCTGTTAAGAAGCTTTGATATTTTGATTAATTTAAGATCATAGTTCTCCTTTAGGTATTTCACGATTGTTTCAAGGCAACTGAGCTTATTGTTCCTGAAAACAGATATAGGCACAGTGAATTCCTCTTTTACCTGCTCTTTTAGTGAAGATATAATCTCTTTTTTTTCTTCAGGAGAAAGTGATTTTAGAATTGACAAAAGGATGTCTCTATTCTGAACTAAGAAAGATTTCTCTATTTGCAGCCTTTTTTCCTCTTTTTGGGACAAAATATCTTATTATGTAGTCATATAGTATATAAAGTTTTTGACAAAACAAGAAGAAAACCTTATTATGTAATCCTCAAATCTTACTATGTGCTCTCAATAGAACCTGGACTGGATTGCAAAGCATAAAGAAAGATTTAAATAATTTCAAGAACAATAAAATCCTATGGTTGATTTAAAACATACTTTCTCTGATAGGATATTCTTGCCAGCAGCAAGATTCAGGATTAAGCATAGGGATTACTTTCACCTCAAGCTTCTCTATAGGATGATGTACCATTGGCTTGTTGAAGAAGGCCTTGTCAGCAGGTCCAGCGTAGATTTCCCTGAGACTTATTACCTAAACAGGGAAAAGCCAAAGAAGGGGGATGAGGTAATGATCTGGTGGAGAATTAAGAAGGAGGTTGATAAGTATTATAGGTATATAATTAATGTAAATTTTAAGGTTATTTATTTAAGGAAAACAGAGGTTATGCACCAGGGGCAGAAGTTTGACACAAACTGGGGAGAAGTGGAAATAATCGTTGAGTCAAGGCTGGAGATGGATTGGCAGCATGAATGCGGCACCGGCTGGAGAGACCATCCGTTTTTAAAGAATTTTAATGAGCTTTTTCATAAGAGAATCTTCAAGAAAGAGCTTGAATCATTTAAGCTAGAGCTTTACAGGTATTCCTACAGGTTCCAGGAAGCTATCAAAACATACCTACAGAGACCTGTATATCTCCCAGAGGGAGAGAAGGGAACATTATGGCCTGAGCTGGGGCTTGGGGATACTAAGTAGTTCTTAGAATTAGTTGGCAACATCAAGCACTTTCTACTTAATTGTGCGAGTGCGACTCTTATTGTTAGGGGAGGGACACTCAAGAAAAACATCAACACCTTCTTATCAGTTCTGCGAGTAAACAATACTCGTGATGGGGTGGGCCCTCTAGTAGTTGTGCGAATTGGGAGATATTCTAAGCACCATTCATATAGTTATACGAGTGCTAAACCAGTTGTTAGGGGTGGGACACGCGAGAAGTTCTATGATAGTGGGGAGGAAATAAATGCAAATCCCCGATTTGCATTTATCCTACATAACTCATCTTCTTCTTCTCCTGCAGATCCTTGCTTTCCTGGCTCTTGGATAATATGCCTTTTATCTTGCTCTCAAACATTTCAGCCTGTTTTAGTAATGGCTTAGTATCAACTTTTAGGCCAAGATACTGGTCTAGTGTTTCAATTACTCTTGCAGCAGCTTTGCTGTCAGGCAGCTCTGTATGAGTCTCAGCAAATATGCAGGATAAGGGAATCTTTTCCATGCTCACCAGAATAGTGCCGGTTACACCCATTATAATGCCTTCTTTTAATGGATTTACTCCAATGTTAGAAAACTTCTTAACATTCTTTTGGATATTTGCATAATAAAATACCCTTGGTTTTTCAGTTCCAACATTAACAGAGCCTACTCCTTCTATGCTGATAACCTCTTTTGCTTTCAG
>NZBG01000031.1 GCA_002687795.1 Candidatus Woesearchaeota archaeon | reverse complement strand
CCAAGAAAGATTATATTATGGCCAAAGTCAGCTTTCGCTAACTTTTCTTTATTTTCATCCCCCATAATTAAAGGGAAGTTATTGCTTCTTTTATATTTTTCGCTTGTAAAAGATAGAGGTTATGTTCCTTTAGAGGAACATAACTTATTTTGATGCATACTCAACTTCTTCATATTCGTAAAGAATACTGGAAGAGTCTGTTTCATGGGCGTTTGTGCAATTGACGGCTGCCTTGCTTTTTCCTTTAACTAACCTGAAAGGTTTTGTTGTAACGTTCAAAAGCTTGCTTCCAGGTGATGCGTCTATTTCCTCAACAAGCACGCCTAAGGGATAATAGAATCTACAGTTGTATACGTTGTATCCTTCAGGGGCTGCATAAACAAACTCAAACTTAAGTTCTTTACTGGTTTCCTGTTGGTTATTAGGATTTATTACTGTTATTGCGAAAGAGCTTATCCCTAATAACAAGATGAATAATAAGCTCAAATATATTGCTTTCATTTTTTTGTTTCCTCCTTTGTTTATGTGATTATTTGTTTACTGATATTTTATAGACTACATTGTTTACTGAAAAAGATTCCAGCGAGCCTAGTAAGCTTATGGTGTTTGGATTGCCTAATGAGATTGTAAAGGCGCCATCAAAGCCTATGATGGAAAGGTATTCTTCTTTGAGTTTTAATATAAGGTCTCCATCGTTGATGCCAAAGATTCCGTTTGCGTTTACGCTTAGGCTTGATATATAGTTGCTGGTTGAGGTTATGTCACCTTCATAGATTACAACTTTTACATTGTTTCTTGCGCCAAAGTTAATGTTATCATTAGATAGTTCTGTGAAGCTGCCTTCAAGAAGGATTTTGGTGCCTTCAAGTTTGAGCGTTCCAGTAAAACGGTTTAAGTTTAGTTCCATATCTTTGAGGTTTAAGATACGATCGTCCTGGAAAGAGATTAGAGCAGATGAGAGGATGAAGTCAACACTGCTTACTCTGAAAGAGACTTCTTTGATGCCTAGAGTAGCATCAACATAACCTATATGGTTGCCACTGGTTCTGTTTTCGGAGATAGTGCTAGTAACAGAATTAGGTCCTATTTGAGAAACTGAAGTTCCAGAGTTGTATAGGTTAGAGGATCTTTCACTTCTTCCTACTGTGTCTTCTGTGGTTATTTGACCGTAGAGTTCTTTGCTTGAAAAAAGGAACAATACGATTAAGGCTATGAATAATAGAGATTTCTTTTGTATTCTAATTTCCATTAATAATACACCTCTTTTTTTTAAATAATGGGAAGCTGGCCAGTCGCTTGTAGTAATACATGCTTATGGTCAACTTATTTGGGTTTAATTGACAAGGAGGAGGGAAAATAGATAAGTTTAAAAAGACCTGTTAAAACATTTTCTACTAAGAGAGAAAATGATGTGGAGTAAAATTCAAATAAGATTTCGTATTTGGTAAAACCGATTTCTAAAGAATTTAACACTATGAAAAAAACTGCAAAAGAAATAGTAATAGAATCACTATTGACGGAAGAGTATCTTGATATTAGTTCTCTTAATAAGAAGATCAAAGAGAATTGTTCAAGCACTTTAGGATATCATTCTGTTTATAAAGCGGTTAAACAACTTGTTGAGGATAATGTTATTGTGAAATGCCAGGAGGGTTATCTTTTATCAGATGAGTGGGTTATGGAGAATTTAAGTTTTCTGGAGAAGCTTAAGGAACATATTAATGAGACTAAAGGGCTTAACCATGAGGCTTGTGATTTTTCGGTTTTTGAGTTTGAGAACATAAAGAAGTTGAATGATTTTCTTAGAAAGGTTGAAAAGGAGCATATGCCTGTGTTTAATAAGGATAAGAAGTCTACAATAATAAGGGTGGTTCATCATTGTTATAATTATTTGCTGCAGCCTGCGCTGGAGCTTGCGCATGCAAGGAAGCTTAAGGACCATAATATAGATTTGAAGATTCTTTGCCATGGAGATACGCCTTTGGATAAGTGGACTAAGGATGCTATGGAGAAGTTTGGAGCGGTTATGAAGACGGGATCTAATGCGGGTGGCATTACAAGCAAGATTATTTATGAAGATTTTGTTGTTGAGATTTTTTTTGATAAGAAGTTCTTGGAGATTCTTAATGATGTTTATTCTAAGGCTGAATCTGTTAATGATTTGGATCCGAGCAGCTTGTTTGAGAAGCTGATAAATACTAATTATAAGGTTAATGTGATACTTTATAAGAATAAAGATATTGTGAAGAATCTTAGAGATAGGGCAAAAGGGTTTTTTGAGTGAAGCTGAATATATAGTTTTAATATTAGGAATGTTTATATATTTCTAAACTCAAGAATGGCTTGGGTTTAATTGAGAAAAGGTATTAGAAATTTATTATTTCTTATTTTGATAGTTATCCTAATATCTTCTCATTTAGCTTCCGGACTTCCTATAGATGATTTCATAGAAATCACTGAATTTACTGTTCCTGACCAAGTCTATAGAGGGCAGGTAGTTACTGTCAATGTAGATGGGTATTTTTATTATCATACTCTTGATATGGATTATGATTGTGATGACTATTCTATGGATGTGGCCATTGCAGAAGATGATGGAACTTATTGGACATATGATTTAATGGATGATGTATATATAGATGGAGTGGCTTTTCTTGATGGCTCACAATGTGTTTGGATGGGCCTAATAGATGGAACTTTTATTCAGTATAGATATCCTATTTCTCTAACCTATAATATTGATTTCAGCTCTAAAGCTGGGTTAGAGACTGAGCTTGAGATTCTTCTTTATCTTGAAGTAGATGAACCAGGTGAATCAAATGCTAAAAGGACTCTGCTCAATATTACTACTCTCCTTGAAGATACCATCCCCTCGCCAACACCTTCACCAAACACAGACCCTTCCGGAACATCTTCATCTTCTTCAGTCAGAGTTTATGATTACATAGTTACAGATGCGGAGAGTGGTATAGATCATTATGAATATAACATTGATAATGGCGCTTGGTATGATATAGGCACTAGCTCAGAGTTTTATGTTACATTGAGCGATGGAGCGCATAATATTTATGTAAAAGCTGTAGATAAAGCTGGGAATACAAATATGGGCAGTATTTTTGTATATGTCGATACAAGCCCTTGTGATTGCAGCTCAGGAGAATGTTGCGATGGATGCCATTATAAGCTGTCAGGAACAAAATGTTTGGATAACTCTTATCCTAGTTATTTCTGTGATGGCAATGGCTTAGGCAGCAATGTAATGAAACGAACCCAGTATAAAGAATGCTCAGGCAGCTCATCAAGCTGTTTTGGCTCATGGTATTATAATCTTCCAGAGGTTTACAGGGATTGCGGAACAACTCAATATTGCGCAAATGATGGAGATACTTCATGCACATCCTGCTCAACAGTCTGCGATTATAGCTGCCAATCATCAACCTGTTATGGTATAGACCCTGACTGCACTTCATCAGGCGGTTCTAACCAATGCAATGGTGTAAGAGGGGGAACCTGCTCAGGAGGCGACTGCACCAATATTCCCTGCGGATATGATCCTGGCTTTATTTGTGTTGGCTTTAATGGTTGTATACAGCCGGATGAATCGCATAATTATTATATCTGCGAGAATACAGAGACTTATGATTATCAATGCATTAATGGGAATATGCAGAATGATGATGTGTTCAGGAGACGACGCTTAAGATTTTGCAGCGGGGATTCATTAGATTGCACAGGACCTTATGGCTGGGGCTCTTTTAATAAGTATCAGGAGTGCGGCACTGGTGGAAGGTGCGCAAATGATGGTGATACTTCATGCACATCTGTTAGTACAGAGGTTTGCGATGGAAATGATAATGATTGGGACGGAGATATTGATGAAGGCTTAACAGGTGACTTATGTCCATTACAATTAGGAGAATGCACAGGTTCCAGAAAGCAATGTGTCAATGGCGCATGGCAGAGCTGCAGTTCAGCTAATTATGGAACTTATTATGAATCAGTGGAGACCAGCTGTGATACAAGAGATAATGATTGTGATGGATATGTTGATGAGTATTCTGTTATTTCATGTGGATTAACAGATGTTGGAGAGTGCAGTTATGGAATCCAAACCTGTACAGGCGGCCAGTGGAGCGAATGCCAGGGAGCTGTAAACCCATCCAATGAGATATGCGATAATCTTGATAATGATTGTGATAGTAATGTTGATGATGATATTATTGATCCTCCACAATGCTCTTTACAGCAAGGAGTTTGCGAGGGTTCTGAAAAGAGTTGTGTTGGAGGAGCATGGGAAGATTGTTCAGTATCCGATTATGGGGGAAGTTATGAAGCCACTGAAATAACATGTGATGGATTAGATAATGATTGTGATGGTAATGTTGATGAAAGCTCTAATAATGAAAACTGTCAGTATGTATGTGAAAATAATAGCTATACATGGACAAACAATGGTGGGAACTTAAACTGCTGCGGCAATGATGCTAATGAAGGTTCACCTTACCAAGCAAATGAAAGAACACCAGTTGATTATTGCTCTGATGGAAGCGATAATGATTGCGATGGCTTGATTGATATAGATGATATCAACTGCAAATAGTGCATACCAAACTGGGTTCTAAATGATACATGGTCTGAATGTGATATTACAGATCAAAAGTATAAGAACTGGTATGATACTAATGACTGTTGCGCAAAAACAGGATTAGAGTCTGATTGTAATATCCCTGAAAATGTTATTGGGAGCTGTGATTATTGCACTCCGGACTGGATAGAAGAGTTCACAGAATGCCAAACTGATGATACTTTGATAGGATATTATATAGAAGATAGCAACAATTGTTATGCAATAACAGGCTTAGAGTCTGATAATAACCCACCAGCTAATAATACTTATAGTTGTATCTATGATTGTACCCCTCATTGGGTTTTGAATGATACTTGGTCTGAATGCGGCACTACAGACAGCCAATATAAAGAATGGTATGATATCAATAATTGCGGGAAAAGAAAAGAAGCGGAGTATAACCCCGTTAAATGTTGGGGGTCTAACAATTATGGACAATCTGAAGATTATTATGGTAGCGGTGCGATTCAAGTCTCTGCTGAATTTGATAGTACCTACATCCTAAAATCAGATGGAAATGTTCTTTGTCAAGGTGAAAATGATTATGGTCAATCTGAGAATTATACTGAAGGAGATGCGATTCAAGTATCCGTAGGAGGTAATCATGCATGTATTTTAAAATCTGATGGTAATGTTGATTGTAGGGGATATAATAATTACGGACAATCTGAGGATTATAGTTATAGTGATGCGGTTCAAGTAAGCATTGGAGCGTATCATAGCTGCATCATGAAATCAGATGGAAATATTGATTGCTGGGGGGACAATGGCTTTGGTCAGGCTAATGATTACAATGGTGGTGATGCGGTTCAAGTAAACGCAGGAGGATATCATACCTGCATCTTAAAATCAAATGGAAATGTTGATTGTTGGGGATATAGCTTTGATGAACGAGTCAATGATTATTATGGTGGTGATGCGGTTCAAGTAAGTGCAGGAGATAACACATGCATCTTAAAATCAAGCGGTAATGTTGATTGCAGAGGGCCTAACTACTATGGACAATCTGAGGATTATTATGGTGGTGATGCAGTTCAAGTAAGTGCTGGATGGGCTCATACCTGCATCCTAAAATCAGATAATAATGTTGAGTGCTGGGGAGACAATTGGTGGGGAGAATGCGAAGATTACACTAGCGGTGATGCGATTCAAGTAAGTGCTGGGGGTTATCATACCTGTGCTCTAATAGAAAATAAAGTAAACAAAACTATTACCCAAGAGTGTGATTATTGCGCACCTAATTGGAAAGAGGTATTTACTGACTGCCAGCCAGATGACACCTATACTGGTTGGTTTAATGATACTAATGATTGCTATGCTATAACAGGTTTAGAATCAGATAATAATCCACCAGCTAATAATACTTACAACTGTGATTACTGCACTCCTAACTGGGTGGAGATATTCACAGAATGCCAGCCAGATAATACCTATACTGGTTGGTTTAATGATACTAACAATTGTTATGCAACTACAGGTTTAGAGTCTGATGATAATCCACCAGCTAATAATACTTATTTTTGCGATTATTGCACAGCTAACTGGACACTAAATGATACATGGTCTGAATGCAATATTACAGATAATCAGTATAAGAATTGGTATGATTCAAATAGTTGTGGTGAGGAATTTATAAACAAGTCTGTTAAATGCTGGGGGCATAATGAATCTGGGCAAACCAAAGATTACGATGATTATAATTTAGTTCAAGTATCCACAGGTGAACACCACACCTGTATCTTAAAATCTGATGGTAATGTTGATTGCTGGGGAAATAATGATTATGCTCAGTCTAATAATTATGCTGGTAATGATGCAATTGAAGTATCAGCTGGGGGTTATCATACCTGTATCCTGAAATCAGAAGGGAATGTAGATTGTTGGGGGCACAATTCTTATGGACAATCTGAGGATTATATTAATGGAGATGCGATTCAAGTATCTACCGGGAGATATCATACCTGTGTTTTAAAGCCAAATGGTGATGTTAATTGTTGGGGAAATAATAATTGGGGCCAGTCAGAGGATTATAGCCTCCCCGGTGTTATCCAAATAACTACTGGAGATTATTTTACCTGCATTTTATGGCCAAATGGGAATGTAGGCTGCTGGGGGGATAATAGGGATGGCCAATCAGAAAGTTATTTTGGCTTTGATGCCACCCAAGTATCTGCGGGAAGTGATCATACTTGTATTTTAAAATCAAATGGGAATGTAGAATGCCGGGGGAATAATGATTACAGCCAATCTATGGATTATTATGGTGGTGATGCTGTTCAAGTATCTGCTGGAGGAGCCCATACCTGTATCTTAAAATCAAATGGTTATTATCGTTGTTGGGGGAACAATGACTTTGATCAATCCACAATTTATGGAATAAATAATATTTCCTTTATATCTAGTGGATATGTTCATACCTGTGTTTTAATAGAGAAGAATATAGACAAGATTATTACTCAGGAGTGCGATTACTGCAACCCTTTATGGAACTGCATAGGTTATGATGTCTGCCAATCCAATGATGAGCAATACTGCAATGCTGTAACTGATTTATATAGTTGTTATTCTGAAACAAGCTTAAGTTCTGATTTATATGATGGAGACTATTCTGAGTTCAGCCCAGAAAGCTGCGATTATTGCTTACCCAGTTGGGAAGAGGCATTCACAGAATGCCAGCCAGGCGATACTTACACAGGCTGGTTTAATGACACCAATAGCTGTTATGCATTCACTGGCCTTGAATCAGATAACAATCCACCCCCTGATAATTCTTATACTTGCGATTATTGTGCGCCTAATTGGACAGAAATATTCACAGAATGCCAATCGGATGATACCTACACAGGATGGTTTAATGACACTAATAATTGTTATGCAATTACTGGCTTAGGATCTGATAATAATGTACCTGCTAATAATACTTATAGCTGCGATTACTGTGACCCATTATGGAGCTGCACAGGCTATGGCAACTGTTTGATAAATGATACCAAGCTATGCAATGCTGTAACTGATTTATATAGTTGTTATTCTCAAACAGGATTAAGTTCTGATCAATATAGTGGAGATTATAGTGAGTTCAGCGGGGAAAGCTGTGAATATTGTAGCCCTAATCCTGTTAACACTTCATGGACTGAGTGGCAGAACCAAACAAACTGCAGGATAAATAACAGTTTAGTCCAGAAGAAAAACAGGACAGAGTATGATGGGAACTATGACAGTTGTTATGCTGTTACTGGCTTAGGCTCTGACTTATGGAATAATGGGAATAATAATACTTACTATGATTACCAGGATGTTAGCTGCAATTATTGCTATTCAACATGGGAGAATGTGAATGGCTCATGTGAAACAGATGATAGCTTTGCTGTAGATTATGTTTATACCAATACATGTTGCGCTGATACAGGCTTAGGTTCTGATTGCAATATCCCTTCGAATACAACAGGAAGCTGCGATTATTGCTCACCAAACTGGGTAGAGGTTAACACAAGCTGCATGTTAAATAACACAAAAATTGGCTGGTTTAATGATACCAACAGCTGTTATGCTCAGACAGGTCTGGCATCAGATAACAATCCTGCTGCAGATAACACTTATAGCTGCGATTATTGCTCTGAAGATCTCCAAGGCCCTTATTATACCAGTTATGGCTCATGCTTGGTGAATGATACTCAACAAAGAACTAAGTATTATGTTGACAATAACTATAGCTCATGCTGCGTTGTTACTGGATTAGGCTTGGATTGCAATATTCTGACAATATATGTTAACACAACTGAATCTCAGGACTGCGATTATTGCTCTCCTAATCCTGTTAACACTTCCTGGACAGCCTGGGAAGACCAAGGCAGCTGTTTAATAAATGACACACAAGTACAAAAAAAGAATAGGACAGAGTATGATGAGAACTATGATAGCTGTTATGCTGTTACTCAGTTAGAACCTGATTTATGGAACAATGAAAATAATAATACTTATTTTGATTATCAGGTTGTGAGCTGCAATCATTGTGATTCAACATGGGATAATGTGAACGGCTCATGTGAACCAGATGATAGCTTTGCCATAGATTATGTTTATACCAACACATGCTGCGCTGATACTGGCTTGGAATCTGATTGCAATATTCCTTCCAATACAACAGGAAGCTGCGACCACTGCACTCCCAACTGGCAAGAAGTCTTCACAGACTGCAAACCAGATAATTCCTATACAAGCTGGTTTAATGACACCAACGACTGCTATGCAATTACAGGCTTAGAATCAGATAACAATCCTCCAGCTAACAATACCTACTCCTGCAACTACGAATGGGAATTAAACCTCACTCTAAACCCCAACTGGAACCTCATCAGCATCCCTTTAACCTTGGAGGATAATTCAGTTGAGACTGCTCTTTCATCAATAGAAGGTAAATATGAAAGCATCTTCACTTATGATTCTTCTACGAGTGATTGGGTAAGTGATATTGCTGCAATAACTCCTGAAAAGGGCTATTGGATTAAGATGACAGAAGAGGGAATACTAAACGTTAACGGAACTTTGCCTGAGCTAACTAATTACAGCCTTAAAGATGGCTGGAACCTTATAGGTTATCCTTCTTTAACAGAACAATCAGTAACTACTTTACTGACAAATGTTAATTTTATAGGTATGTTTGCTTATAATAATTCCTGGTTATCTTATCATCCAGATAAGTCTATGTTCTTAAACACATTGCAGACAATGCAGCCCGGCTATGGCTATTGGATAAAGCTCAATGAAGACACTGAATGGGCATTTAACAAAAGTTTTCACATAAGATAGCTTTCTCTTGTTGAGCATACAAATAAATTTAAATAAAACAAGAATTATCGGTAATCAGGGGGGTTTAAGGTTATGAAATATGTTTCAGTGCTGATATTTATATTAATCTTAGTTTTTCTAAGCAGTAGCGTATTAGCAACCTATATTGCAAAGTCAGGAGTTCCAGCAAATCCAACTCCTTCTAATTTAAGACAGCCAGATGGCTCGGTTATAAAGGCAAGGCAAATAGGAGATGAGAGAAATGCATGGATAGAAACCTTAGAGGGATATACTATAACACAAAATCTACAGGGAGAATTTGTTTACGCTACTGAAGGAAAACTTTCTCCAAGCGAGATGAAATGGATTGAAATATCAAGGAAATTTAGAGATCCAAGCTCCAAAGATTTAAGCGGAACAAATACATTAAAACCAACCAGTAGAATAGTAGGAAAAGATACGCCAAAAGGATTAAAAAAGCATATTAAGCCTGTTTTAGAGAATATCCAATCTAAGAATTATCAATATGAAATAAGCCCTGGTTATTCTTCAGGGGGAACAGAGCATGTTGCTGAAGGAGGCCCTGATTATTCTCCAGGAGCAACTGAAACAGAGTATGTTGTTGTGGTTCCAATTCAGTTTACAGATGCGAGTTTTTCTTCTGGGCATGGCCAAGGATATTATGAAAACCTGATTTTCAATGAAAGTAATCCGGGGAGTATGAATTCATATTTTAAAGAGGTTTCTTATAATCAATTAAATGTAACAGGAATCGTCTCTTCTGTTGTAACTTCAATCAAGACTATGAGTTATTATGGCTCTGACGGCTCTGTTTGCGGGAACATTGATGGAGGAAATGGTTGTATATATGAATTAGCAAGGGAAGCTGTTCAGCTTGCAAATCCTAACATTGATTTTTCTTTGTATGATACTGATGGTAATGGTGTTGTTGATCATGTCATGGTTATACACGCTGGAAACGGCCAGGAGTTCTCCGGTGTAAGTACTGATATATGGTCCCATGCCTGGTATATAGATGCCTGTTCAGACCCTGGAGGAAACAGCTGTGGTGAGCAGGCAGATGGCGTAGAGGTTGAGAAATATACAATGCTGGCAGAAGGTTCCCCTGTTGGAACATTTGCTCATGAGTTTGCGCATGATTTAGGGCTTCCTGATTTGTATAACACAGGCACAGGAGGGTCTGTTGTTGGATATTGGGACTTAATGGATTCCGGAAGCTGGAATGGTGCTCCAGCCGGAACAAGTCCTGCGCATCTTTCTGCCTGGGGCAAAGAGAAGCTTGGCTGGCTGCCCCTGATAAATGTAACAGAAGAAATTGATGTAAACATTAATCAAATAGAAACAAATCAGGAAGCATATAGGCTTTATGATAACCAGCTCCTTAGTGTAAATGAGTATTTTTTAGTTGAAAACAGGCAATCAGTAGGGTTTGATAGTTATTTGCCCAGAAGCGGAATTTTAATATGGCATATAGATGATAAACAAACTAATAATAACGGGGAAATAAAAATGGTTATGCCTGAACTGGCAGGAGGCAGCCTTAGTACTGCTCCTTTTGCCTTGGACTATGGCTATACTTCCTTTGATTCAATCAGCACACCAAACACGGACACAAATTCTGGTGATGAAACAACTGTTTATGCAGTTGATATCGGAAGCTCTGGCTCTTCAATGGCAACTGCATTATCTGGAGGAATTGCTTGGCTTGAACCATACTTAATTACAGGAAACGAAAATGTTACACAAAATGGATTCTTTACTTTTGAATCTGGAGTTAGATGCGTTGGAGGAGATTGTGGTAATGTTAGCGCTGCTCTTGATCCAGAAACAGAAGTTTATTATGATGATGGCACTGCTGCAACTTATTGGAGTGATTCTAATCTTATTTGGGCAGTCAGGTTTACATCTCCATTTTACCCCTTGACTATCACTAAAGCAAAGGTGCAGTTTTACGACCTAAATAGTGTTGGTAGCTATACAGCTACAGTGCATGTTTATGACGATAATAATGGTGTTCCAGGCGATGAATTAATTACACCGTTTAGTACAACAATAGACACCTTTTACTCTTCCTGGGAAGATATAATTTTAGATGTTCCTGTATTTAGCGGTGATTTCTGGATTGGAATAACAACCCAAGGTAATCCAAATGGCCCTTATGCGCTTACTGACACTGGTACTACTACATCCAGAAGTATGTACAATGATGGACAAACATGGGATGCTTTGAGTAAGGATTTAATGTTGCGGGCTTTTGTTGTAGAAGGAGCTGAAGGTTATAAAGGAGTCATTCCAATGAATGCTGGCACACCTTTCTACACAATAGATCAGAATCCAACAAGCTGCTATAATTTAGAAGAAAATGATACTTGTGAACACACTTGGAGAGTGAACGCTACT
>NZBG01000030.1 GCA_002687795.1 Candidatus Woesearchaeota archaeon | reverse complement strand
TCACATTCATCTATTTCATCCAGTTCAAGCAAAGAATCACCGCAATAATCGTTGTTTACCATCCCAAAGAACTTTAACAATTCTATGTTTCCTATATTTGCCCTATCATAAGGAGTCGTCATCTTAACAACATCGCCTATCCCGATTGGTTGCTCTATCTCAACCCTGCTTATATCCTTACCCCCTATGATATTTAGTTTAAGGGCTTTAACATCAATGCTGCCTGTGTTTTCTATCATAAAACTAAGGCCTTCATTACCATAGCAAAGAACCTGCTCATTATTTATGATAACTAAATCCACATTAGCCTTATTGCAATCGGAGTATGCTTCCTGCCCTTTTATCTCTCCTCCCCAGCCCATGACAACAAACCCTAAAGTAATAGCAAAACCAAGCATAACAATGGTTGATATCAATGGAGAGATGGCTTTTTTATTCATTTTTTATTTATATTTGTTAGATATCTCATCAATCTTTTTCTCTTCCTTGCTTATTGTGATTATATAAGGCAAGGTCCCAAAAATCAATATCACAAGCCCCATTATAATCAACAGGTTCAATAGAAGAGAGTCAATATAATCAAAAATAAAGCCGAACACACCCACTAAAAGAAAGCAGAAGTATAAAACAAGGCTCTTATTAAGAACAAGTTTTGCCTTTTCCCTGTTGATTCTGCTCTTTTCAAGCTCTAGAAGCACATCAAGCTTATCCTTCTCAGTCAACCTCTTTTTTTTCATATTAAGGTTTTTGGTTTAGGTTGCATATATATTTTTCTTTTTTAAAAAAGCAAAACTATAAATATAATTATATTCGGTTATAAGATTTATATAGATAGTAGTATAAAAATGAAAAAAAGAGGCCAAGTTAGTGTTTTCATGATTCTGGGATTATTAATCCTATTAGGGGTAGGAATAGGCATATATTTCAGGCAGGCTTCTATCGAGGAAAGAGAATTTGTCAGGCCAGAGCTGGTTCCTGTTAAGGATTTTGTTGAAAGCTATGTTTATATGCTAGGAGAGGAAGGCATAAGAAGGATCGGCTCAACAGGGGGCTTTATAGAAATCCCTGCTGAGATTGACAGGAATCCTTTCAGCCACCTTGCTATTATACCAGGAGGCGGCCTGAAGCTACCTTATTGGTATTACCAGGGAAGGAACACCGCGCCGCCTTTATATGCAAAGGATGGCATAGGCTCTGTCCAAGAGCAGCTTAGTTCTTATATAAAAAACAATTTGAAAGCCTATTTAGCAGGTTTTAAGGCTTTTGAGAAGGAATTCTTAATCAAGGAGTTAAAAGATATAACAGTTGATGTTGTTATCGGGGAGAAGGATGTCAGGATTAATATATTTTATCCCCTAGAAATAACTGACAAGGCTAAGAACGAGGTAAGCCTGGTCTCCAGGTTTAATGTTAATCTGCCTGTCAGGCTAAAAGAGGTCTATGAGCTTGCTTCCAGGATAATGGAAACAGAAAATAGGGAGGCTTTCCTTGAGAACATAACCATTAATCTTATGTCTATGAACCCTGATATCCCTTTTACAGGGCTGCGGTTCAGCTGCCCGCAGCTTAGATGGTATCTTGCTGATATTAAAACAGAGCTGCAGGATACGCTTTATTACCAGATACCAAGAATAAGGATCAAGAATACTGACTATTTTCCTTTCTTAGCGGACGAGAGCGTCTATGAAGAGCTTGGGGGGTATAGTGTGGAGGATATCTATAATGATAACCTGCCAGAGATAGAGCCCCCGGAAGATGCCTATGAATATTTCCATTATTTTAAGGATGTTAAATCACCAGAGAATGATTTTAGAGTTGGCTTTTTATACCTCCAGGATTGGGGCATGGAGCTCAGGGCAAACCCAAGCTCTAACGGTGTTCTTAAGTCTAATACTGGAAAAGGTGCTCTTGACTATCTCAGCTTCCTTTGCTTAAACATATACCATTTCACCTATGATGTTGAGTATCCTGTTGAGGTATTGATAAGGGATAACAAAGCATTCAATAATGAAGGATATGTGTTCAGGTTTGCGTTCCCTGTTGTGATTGACCATAACAGGGGTAGCAGGGAATATACAGGCATAACCTTGCCAGAATTCCCGGAAACCCTTGTCGGGGACTGTGAAGACTTCGGAGAGGATGTGTATGATATCAGGGTAACCGGCATTAACGAGTATGGAGAACCTGCTGAGCTTAGCGGTGTGAACATTTCCTATAACTGCTATAGGTTCATCTGCAGCCTTGGTAAGACAGGGCCTGATGTTAATGTTAACAGGTTAAGGACTGGGCTTCCAAAATCATGCGGGCATGGAATCCTGATAGCTGAAAAGAATGGCTACCTTAAATCAGAGCAACAGGTTTTGGATGATACTAATATCAACATAGAGATAACAAAGCTGGAGAAGTTTAATTTCAGCGTTCTGATGCATGAATACTATGCAAACATTGACAGCTTTGGAGAAGCTAAAGAGCTGGAAGATTATCATATTGCCCTGATTTCTCTGCAGAGCCATGACAGGGATGAGTTGCTGCAATACAAAAGGTATCCTTTTGAGCCTGATTCCACTAAGCAATCAAAGACTGTTGAGCTGATTGATACCTCAGCAAAGTACAGGCTTGATATAATACTGGCTGATGAAAGGGATAACTCCTTTATTGGCGGCTATAGGGGCAACTGGAGCTATTCATATAAGGATTTGGTTGATAAGAAAAGGGTTGTGTTCCATGTGCTGGAGTATCTCCCAACACCTGTTGGGCAGGAAGCACAGTTTGAGATGATGAAATTTTTGGAGGATGATGAGAATTATAAAGAGAGGTTTAAGCCTAAGCTAAGATGAGAATAAAGCCGAAAGCATGGACAGCAGTATTCTTGGTTATGCTTCTCTTAGGCCTGCCTATATACACAGCTGAGGTGTTTGCGCTGCCTGAGAATAATGTTCGGTTAAAGGTAAAGGATAATGAAAGCACTGTTTACCTAAGATGGGGCAGGGTTTCGCCAATAAATAATCAAAAGGCTGTTGTTAAACATTCTTCTATCAAGACACCTTTATTCGCTGCAGCAGATATACCAACAGTGGATAATTTTACAGCTGTAGACATTGGGGAAGATTATGTAAACCTTTCCTGGAATGAGACAAGCTTTGCTGATTTCCAGTATTATGCGCTTTATAGGGATAGCTCAGGCATAACCAATATCTCAGATATATCAATAACAAGCCATAGGGATACTGGGTTGAATGCTTCCACAACATATGTTTATGAAATCTCTATCATTGACACTAATGATGATGAAGGGGAAAAGTCAAATCTGACTGTAACAACAAATGCTTCTCCTGCAACGGGTGACGGGCCTGAGCTCAATGTAACCCTGCCTGAATATATTAATGAGCTTGAGTATTATGTTAAAGGCACAGTTACCCCAGAATCAAAGGTTAAGGTTTACATTAATGGTGTATACGAAAGGCTGATTAAAAGAGAGGATACAGAAGAGGGTGTTCTGGAGTTTACCTTAACCGGCCTTCAGGTAGGAGAAAATGCTGTTAGGATAACAGCTGAGGGTCTTGACGACAATATAAGTGAAATAAGTGATACAATTATAGTTGATATAGAGCCTCCTGAGTATGAAATAAGCGATATCCCTAGCATTGCTCTAGGGCAGCCTCTTCTTATAAATGGAAGTGTTACGGAATATGTTACGGTTATTATATCGTACTATCTTAAAAGCTCCTTTGATTTTGAGGCTCCTGCAAAGGTAACAGGGTTAAGTGAAATGTCTGTGAGCAATAACAGCATACAGATTGAATGGGACGAAAGTCAGGAAGATGATTTTTTAGAACATTCTATATATAGAGATGATAAAAGGCTAACTTCAATATATGGTAACCAATTCTATGATCTTTTAGTAAAAAGCGATAAAGAATATGCCTATCAGGTCTCAGCTTTTGATGAAACATGCAATGAAGGAGAGAAATCTGATGAGTTAACTGTAAAAACTGATCCTTTTGGAGATAAGGAAATAAACGATTCCTTTGATGAAGAAGAAAAACCATGTAATGAAACACCAATTCCCAGCATTATCCAGAATACAACTGGTTTGTTTAATGCTTCAGTAACGCTCCAGGCAGGCGTCAATGTTATCATAATCAATATAACAGACAGGGCAGGCAATACTGTTACAATTGAAAAAGAGGTTCTTTTTGATGAAACGCCTCCAGTGATAACTGATAACAATCTTGACAGGCTAAGCCCTTCATACACCTCAGAAGTCACAATAAAGGGCAGTGTTGATGAGCCCTCTACCGTAGTTGTGTTTGTTAACAATGAAAGCAGCTTTAACCCTGAATGGTGGGAATGGCCAACCAATATCGGGCCTGATTTGTTTGAAAAGTTCGGAAGGCTTGCTTCAGGGGATACAAACTATATTGCAAGAACTGATTCCAATGGCAATTTCAGTATTTCTGTATCATTAAAAAGAGAAAACGTGGTTGAGTATGAAGGAGCGCCTTATGGCAGCAGCGCTAATTTCTCTACCGGGGAAGCCTGGGCTAATCATATAAAAATAGTTGCAACTGATGAAGCAGGGATGGCATCCATACCTGTTGAGGGTATTATCAATTATACAACCTGCGGGTTTGGCTTTGACTGGCACTTTGACAGAACAGGGGTCTATCCTGATACAATCATCCCAAGGTTTATCATAGAAGGGCTTGCCCAGCTCAGCTTTACTGTTAACCTTGAATGGCAGGGATTGCCTGACAGCAGCCCGCAAGTGACTGGTATAAACTTAGATAAGATGTACATGAGCGATGACCAAAAAGAGCTTTATGACGAAGAATGGCTTTCTAACATTGAAACAGTCCTAAGTGATGACAAAACGGCTGCATATTTCCTGATTGATATCAAGTCTCCTGAAGATATCCCAGGCAATACAACATTAGAGAAAGAGCAATGGCTTTCAGAGCATAATGCAGGGGAATGCACAACAGATATCGCTAATGTCAGCTATGGCTGTATAAAGTTTCCTTTAATGCTTGAGGTGGTGTATGATTATACAGACCCTTACACGCAGGATAGAACCAGCGGGAAGGTGCAGAAACAGTGCTGGACAGGGGAGGTTATGATTGACAGGAGAGTGCCTCCAAGTGATTTCCTTCCTGAAGCCTTCCTTAACAGTACAATCAGCTTGATCGATTCTATATTAGGGATGATAGATCCTGTGCTTGAATTTGTTGATACCGCAAAGAAATGGCTCTCCTATGGGTGCTTAGGCTCATGGGTGATTTACTGGGTTAAAAGAGGAAGCGAGTTCTTCTCCTGTGTTGGCCTTGACCCTAAGACATGCGACCCTGATCAACCTGCTGGTGAAGGAGAAGCTGACTGCAGAACATGCCTGGAAGCAAGGCAAAGCACAATAGAATTCTGGGAGCTGTCACAATGGATATGCGACAGGGTCACATGCCCAGCAGCGCCCACTGTCCAAAGGTATATCAAAGATGCTCAAGGAAAAGATGTTGCCTCGCATTGCAAAGGTAAAGACCTAGGAGATATAAAATATGACAGGGAAAGGAATGATGAGGTTGATAAGGAATATAGAGATATCAAGAATCTTGATTTAGAGGTAAGAGATAAGGCTAATAATGATTATGGCAAACCTAATGAAAAATATTGCGAAGCTGAGTATATAAGGGAATGGGATTCCACAGCTATTCTGATGAATGAATTAAAGGAATCTGAATGTTTGAGTGAGGCTGGCAAGAACGAATCACATTGCACGGGTTTAGGAGCTATCCCAAGGCTGTTAAGCGGGCTTTGCACAGGCCAGGGCGCTCCTGAAAGGACTGTGAGCTTAGTGGATGGGGTATATTATATCATAGGCCCCTGGAAGAATGGAACAACCGGTGTATGGCATGGTACCTCTAATGAACAGTATACCTGCAAACCTACTGATACAAAAAAAGACATATATGAAGACTGCGAGGTTGGAGAGAATTATTCAAAGTTTATATCAAGGAATGAAACCGAGCCTTATTTTAAAACAAAGGATTGTTATGGAAATAATAAGCTTTTAAGGCCTCATAAAGATTCGCTTCACAAAGAAAATATTTCAGAATCAGTTTATAATATGGTTTGTGTGGAAACCAAGGATGTTGTTATTGACCCAACCGCTGACCTGGTCCAGGCGGTCAGGGCTGTTTGCCTGTCTGCTATCAGCGGTTATTTAACCACATACAAAAGCATACTGGATATTGTCAAGACCTGCTTTCAAACAATACTCGAAACAGGTGATGGCAGCTCAGGCATGTGCCAGGAGATCTTAAGCGTATATGTATGCGATCTTATCTATTTTGCAATAAGATGTATTGTCCAGAGCGCTGGCAGCCAGTTCAGCGGCGGCATCACCAAGGAAGGAGATGTTGTAGAAGGTATAGGAAATTTCCTTTCTTATATCTCAGACGCTGGCAGCGCAACAGAGGATAAGGTGCTGGATAGGTATGGCGGAACTAACATGTTCAAAACATTCTTTGTGGAAAGAAAGCTTGTGCATGCATTATGCCTGTTTGCGTTCACTGGAGACTTTGAACTTGAGCCCTTAATAGAAGCTTCAACAACTACGGATGTCCCTATTGCAACAACCTGCGTGCTTGATGTTAAAAGAAGGTTTATGAGATATGACCCCTCAAGTTTCGGAATGGCAACCTTCCTTTATCATACAGGAATCATGATGGTTTCAGGAGCTGATGACCTTACATACAAATTATTCCTGCAATGCTCTAATGATAACCAGTGCAACCCTGATGAGTTTAAGAATGGGTATTGCGACTGCTCTCATCCTTATCAGACAGGAGCAGAAAGGACTGAGATGATCACCTCCGGGGAATTAACCAAAGGCCAGACTGTCAATGAAGAGATTCTTGATAGCAGCGTGCTGCTTCCAAGGCCTTTCAGGTTTGACAGGGCATTTATTGAGATAAGCTATACCAACAACATGGGAGAAAGGGTAACTGAAGACTGCGCTGAGGTTGATATAAGGATGGAAGGCGGCAAGCCTCCGGTAGAGTGTGAGTTTGATGTTGGTGGTTTAGAATATAGATGCACCTTTATATTCGGCACAAGAGGAGCAATTTATTTCATCGAGTATCCAACCCTGGTTGAAAGGTATCCTCACTTTGGGGATATGATCAGGCTTAAGGGCAAGGTAGAGAAAAGGAGTGCTTCAAGCGAGGAGACTGAGTTAATGCATGTAAGGACAAAGCTTCATGCTAAAGATAATCCCTTAAGGCCATTGCATGAAAAATATTGGCCTATTCCTAGTGACGGGGTTATAAACCTGCGAGATCTAAATGATGGAAACGGCATTCCAAATATAAAAGTGGATAGCAGCCTGTTCTCAACAAAGGCAACTGTTTCCAGCAATAAAGGGGGAAATACAAGCCTTATAGACTTAACTCCTAGTGTTGTGAGAGGTGATTTAGGGGTTAAAGTTATGATTAAGTTCAATGATAATGATAATATTAGTAACTATGAAATCATTGAACCTAAGAATGGTACTTCCAAAAAAAGTACTTCTAATGATACTTTGATATTAGAAGTAAAAACTAACTATAAAGAGGCTAAAATAATAATAAGAGGAAAACCTCAAGCTGGTGAAATCGTTACAATAACCCCCCCAGCCTCAGAGGAAAGGGCTCTTGTGTTAGAGGTCGGCCTGCATCAGGAAAATGAAGAGCGGAAGATAGACACAACCCCTGTGGAGACAAAGACTATTGAGTTTACAGTGTTCAATGAAAGGCTGGAAGCGGTTGGGAGATGCAGCAAGGATGGGACAGAAGCAGAGCCTGAGTTGCCTTGTGATTGCAATATTGATGGAATAAAGGATAGTAATCCACCTTTAGATTGTAAAGGCAACTCTAAGTATTGTTATGAACTTAAAAGTGGATTATTAAAGGGATTAGATAGGTGCCATGAAAAGCCTAAGTGTAAGACAGGAGACATAGAAAATACTAATCTACCATGCGACTGTGATTTGGATGGGAAAGCTGATGGAGAAAAGGATTGTGGTGGTAATAAAGTTTATTGTAGAAATGAAAAATGTGAAGAGCCAACTCCATAATAATAATTCAACTTATCCTGTTATTTGTTTCTCTTAGGCGAAAAAAAGTTTTGTAAACAAAACTTCTTTACCTATCTAAACAACCTTCTTCAGGACTTTCATAACCTCTCTGCCATCAACCTTGCCTTTATATTTGGCCATAATAATACCCATATAAGCTCCAATGCTAAGGCCTTTCTTTTCTTTAACAACCTTCTTTATCTCTTTCTCAAGCTCACCTGTTGAAGCTGTCTCATACCTGCTTAGGCTGATCTTTTTTCCATTGATTATATCCAGGAACAGTTCAAGGAC
>NZBG01000029.1 GCA_002687795.1 Candidatus Woesearchaeota archaeon | reverse complement strand
GGGTTTAGGACTGGGTCTGTATCATCACAATCTCCCGATGTTGCTGTTAAAGACGTGTTTAGGTAATAGTTAGCAGGCTGGGTGCATTGTGTTAATGTAGCTCCATCGCTGTACAAATCTCCATCCTGATCCTTGTACCATATAGTTGTTGGGTTTAGAACAGGGTCTGTATCATCACAATCTCCCGATGTTGCTGTTAAAGAAGTGTTCAGATAATAATTTGCAGGTTGGGTACATTGTGTCTGTGTATTTCCATTGCTATACAAGTCTCCATCCTGGTCCTTATACCATACAGTTGTAGGATTAAGTATTGGATTAGTATCATCACAATCTCCTGAAGTTGCTGTTAAAGATGTATTTAGATAATACCCTGTAGGCTGTGCACATTGTGTTAATGTTGTCCCATCGCTGTACAAGTCTCCATCCTGATCCTTGTACCATACAGTTCCGGGGTTTAGAATAGGGTCTGTATCATCGCAATCTCCACCTCCTGATAGGCATATAGGTGGCGTTCCAACCGTAGTCATTGCTGCATCACAGTAATCATCACCATCATCATTACATCCTTCATCCGTTTGATTATTGCAATCATTATCAATACCATCACAGGCTTCAACATTTCCATTTGTTATCGTGCATTCACAGCCGTTTGACGACATATCACCATCAGGGTTGCCATAACCTGTTTCACACCAGCAGTCTGAATTAGGGTTAAGGATGCAGTCTCCGCAGCTTGCATCTATGCCGTCTGAGATATTCCCTGTTGGGTCATTGCAGAGGTTAAGGCAGCTGCCCTCAGTGTTATTATAATAATCAGAGCAGTTTTTTATTCCGCAATCCTTGGACGTATCTATCACGCACTGGTAATCAGTTTTAGTGCAGTCGCTTAAGCATGTATTATTGACATCAGTCCTGTTAAACAGAACACTCCCTCCACAATAGTTATCGCAGAGATAATCAGTCCATCCTCCGTTTGTGCTATCGCACTCTGCAGTGCATTCATCTTTACTGCAGGAATATGAGCAAGTGCCAGTGTCAACACAGGTATGATCGCCTAAATCATTAGATTTTTTACCTGAACACTCTGGGCACCAATCGCATCTTGTATCCCCTTCACAAATTGGATCTGATGAGTAAGCAGAACAATCCGAAGCTCTTACATCAATAGTTGTAGTCTGGCTTAGTATAGAAGCATAAGATTTTGCTGTATCAACTCTGCATTCTATTGTTTTTGATGAACCTGTATAATCTCCAACATTACATCCAATCTTGGCAACATAGCCATCCCAGCCTAGCCAATTAGTGCATTTTGTTGCTCCAATATAAGCGTTAATGCTGTCAACACCAGCAACACCTGAGGTGCAGCTAACATTAATCTCTGTGTTTTCAATAGGATTAGAGTCTGAAACAGAAATCCCGCTTACCCCAACAGGGCAATCATCATCCCCATGGTTAGGAGTGCTAGAAGTATCATAATCCTCTTCACCATCACAATCATTATCATAGGTATCTGAACACCGGCCAACTTCATTAGCCTGATAATTGGGTATTGAGATATAATCGTTAACCCAAGCAGTGCCATCACATATTTTTAATGAGCCTGCGCATATCCCTGTTTGGTTATCATTAAGCTGAACACCATCATCATATCCATCTGGTGTTAGATCATCACAATCATCATCCACATCATTACAGGTTTCTGCAGCTCCTGGATTAATCGCATAAACTGTGTCATTACAGTCGCCTCCCACTGCTGTGCATGTTGTTGGCGTTCCTACTCTTGTCATAGCCTCATCACAATAATTATCATTATCATCATCACATCCATCATCAGTTACTCCATTGCAATCATTATCAATATCATCGCAGGCTTCAGTGCCATTATTTGTTATTCCGCATTCACATCCATTTGACATATTGCCATCCGGATTATCATAACCAGTCTTGCAACCGCATTCTGAATCAGGGTTAGGGATGCATATACTACAGTTTGCATCTATGCCGTCTGAGCTATTACCTGTTGGATCAACGCAAGAGTTAGAACAGTTGCCTATTGTATTACTATAATAATCAGAGCAGTTTGTTGTTCCGCAATTCCTAGATGTATCTATCACGCATTGGTTATCAGTTTTAGTGCAGTCATCAGTAGCATCTCCGTCATGGCATATATTATCAATGTCACTTCTTGTATATAAAATACCTGTACTACAGTAATCATCACAAAGATAATCTATCTCTCCTCCATTTGTGTTATCGCACTGAGCCCCGCATTTTGGGTCAGCTCCTCCAGGAGACCACCAGCAGTAATAAATGTTGCAACTGCCTTTCCCTACGCATCTATCAGCATTTCCGCTGTATTTGGTTCCATTGCATTCAGGGCACCATTCACATGCAGAATCTGGATTACAGGAAGTGCTATTACCATACCCGGAGCAGCATGACGCTCCTCCTACAGTTATAGCAGTTGTTTGATCTGTTCCTGACTTATTTGATCTTGAGGTATCAACAGTACATTTCGCTGTTTTTGTTCCGGTGGTAGCTCCTGCATTACAAGTAAAGCTGGTAATATTGCCACCCCAGCCCAACCATGCGCACTGTGTTGAATCAATATAGGCGTCTATGCTATTAACCTGGCCAACATCAGCAGCGCAGTAAACAGTGATGGGTTCTCCTGGGCAGGCAGTACTATTTGAGACAGAGACATTGGTTACCTCAACAGGGCAATCATCATCCCCATGTTCACCTGATTGCCAGCCATTGTTGTCATCATCTCCATCATAGTCAATATTATTCAATAAACCTGTGCCATCGCAGTCATTATCCTTGTCATCTGAACAGCTTATTTCTGTCGCTTCATAATTGGCTACAGAACTGTAATTATTAACCCAGCCATTAGCCCCATCACATGTTTTCATGGAGCCAGCGCATACTCCGTTTTGCTTATCATTGAGCCGAAGACCATCACCAGAGCCGTCTGGTGTTGATAAGTTACAATCATTGTCCACACCATCACAGATTTCAACACCACCCTCTGTTATAAAACATTCACATCCGTTTGACATATTACCATCAGGGTTGCCATAACCTGTCTCACAACTGCAATGTGAATTAGGGTCAAGAGTGCAATTTCCGCAGCTTGCATCAGTGCCATCCGTTGGTGTGCCTACTTCATTGCATGAATTAGAGCAATTACCTACAGTGTTAGGATAATAACCAGAACAGTTTGTTATTCCGCATGGTATAGAATTTCCAATTTGGCATGTATCAGTTGTTGCTGTGCAGCCATCTATAGCATCTCCATCATGGCATGTATTATTAATATTAGAGCGGTTAAATAAAACATTACCATCACAATAATTATCACAAAGGTAATCAGTCCAGCCTCCTTCTATGTCACATTCTGCTCCGCATTTTCCCCCTCCTGTCTCATTCCACCAGCAGGAATAACTGCATTCTTCTGCTCCAACGCAGCTGCTATTGCTTCCGCTGTACTTGTTTCCATTACATTTAGGGCACCATTCACATGCAGGATCAGGACTACAAAGGCTAATGTTATACCCAATGCAGCATGACAAGCCGCCAACAGTAATATCTAGGGTTTGGTCAGCCCCTGATTGGTATGATATTGAGGTGTTAACAGTACACCTTATTGTTTTTGGCGCACCAGTATAAGCGCCAGCACTACAGTTAAACTTGGCAGCATTGCCAGCTTCCCAACTTTCAAAAGTACATAAAGCTGAATCAATATAAGCATTAACGCTATTGATATAGCCAACACTGGAATTGCAATAGACAGCGATAGAATCTCCCGGGCAGGCAGCAGTGTTTGGGATGAAAATATTGGTTATTTCAACAGGGCAGTTATCATCACCATGCTCGCCTGGCTCCCAGAAGCCATTATCATTGGCATCGCCATCATAATCAAGGTTGTTCAATGTAGCATTGCCATCGCAGTCATTATCAAGGCCATCTATGCAGCTTATCTCATTATCCTCATAATCAGGAATACTTGTTGAGTTATACCAGTCAATCCATCCGGTTGTACCATTGCATTTCTGCACTGAGCCATTGCACACTCCGAATTGGTTAGTATTATTAGGAGTTATATCATCATAGCCGTCTTCTGTTGTAAGATTACAGTCATTATCCACCCCATCGCAGGTTTCATTGCCGCCATTTGTTATCCCGCACTCGCAGCCATCTGATGTCATATTATTATTCCTGTCAACAAACCCTAATGAGCAGTTGCATTCTGTATATGGAATAGGAGTGCAATTCCCGCAGTCAGCATGTATGCCATCGCTTTCATTGCCTGTTGGGTCATAGCAAGGGATGCTGCAATTTCCTATAGTGTTATTATAATTCTCAGAGCAGTTTGTTATCCCGCAGTCTACAACTGTTCCTATTTCGCAGGTATCATTTGTTGCTGAGCAATCATCTATAACATCTCCATCATGGCATGTGTTGTTAACATTGGACCTGTTAAATAAAATATCAACTGAGCAATAGTTATCACAGAGATAATCAGTCCATCCTCCATCTATACTGCATTCAGCTCCGCATATTGGGCCGGAGCTCTCATTCCACGAGCAGGAATAATTGCAATCTCCTAGTATCACGCACTGACTAATATTTCCGCTGTATTTAGTTCCATTGCAGTCAGGGCACCATTCACATGCAGAATCAGATAAACAAGAGCTGTTATCAACACCATACAGATGGCAGCATGATTCCCCGCCTATAGTTATATTCAGTTTTTTGTTTGTTCCTGCCTGGTATGACCTTCCGGTATTGACACTGCATTCAATTGTTTTTGTACCAGTCTGGTTCCCAACATCACAGCTGAACATGGCAGCACCGTCAGCCCAGCCAGCCCAGTTGCAGTATTCTGAATCAATATAAGCATTTATACTATTTACATTGCCAACACTGGAGTTGCAATAGACAGTAATAGTATCCTCTGGGCAGATATTGCTGCTTGAGACAGAGATATTGGTTATTTCAACAGGGCAACCAAAATCCCCATGCACAGGAATACCACCTCCCCTGTCAAGCGTATCATAATCCTGTTCAGCATCACAATCATTATCCTTGCCATCTGAACAGTTTGCTTCAGGGCTTTCATAGCCAGGGATATTTACAGCATCATACCAGTCAAACCAACCAGCCATGCCATAACATTGCTGCTTTGAGCCACTGCACACACCAGTCTGGTTGCTGTTGGGATGAGCATCTCTCTCGTCTGCGCCATCATCTGTTAATGGGTCGCAGTCATTATCTATATCATCGCATACCTCTGTTGCACCATGGTAAATTGTGTTATTGTAATCATCACAATCACTTAAATCAGGATCGCCGTCATTATCATCATCAAGATCGCACATAGTGTCATAAATGGACACAGCCTCAATTATACAATTAGATTCATCAAAATAATTATACACCCCATCTACACATCCAGGGACCACAGTCTCTGGGTAATCCATCCAGTTTTCTCCAACACAACTGTCATTATAAGAACAATCTATTGTTTCTTCTGGGATTTCAGAGCATGAGCAGCCTTGCGAATTTACTCCCTCACCCCTTGGCGTAGTAGGACAACTATCAGCAGCATCCTGAACCTCATCATCATCATCGTCATTATCATCATACGCCTCTAGCTTTAGCTTAGCTCCAGCAATCTTCTTAACATTCTCTACAGTGTCAATATCTCTTATTGCAAGCAACAGCTTGCTGCCAACAAGGTCGCTGTTGCCCACAGATAAGCTATAGGCTGTATTATTGTCAGCAGCTGTTAGATTTAAACTTCCAACCTTGCTGTCAACAATATTAGGGAAAACATTATTCCATGTAAGAGTTGACCAGCTTTGGTTTATTATATGGACTGTTGTATTTAGATAAGAGCTGTTTGTCATTGTTATATTCTCTGAGCTTATAACAAGATCTTTCCATCCTGCGCTGTCTAAGTCATAACCAGTTAAATCAAAACTCAGAACAGCAATGCATTCATAGTCTCCAAGCCTGCACACATAAGAATAAAGCAGTTGACTGTTTTCAAAACCTGTTTTGTTGGATATATACCCATTTGTTCCCTCTATTTGTATTGTTTCAGCAGCCTTGACTATAACAGGCAGCATTATTAGCATACCCAAGAGAAATATTGCCTTAACGCTGATGCTGAGAAGGATTGCAGAGCCTGTTAGAATGAGAAAAGCAGAAGGAAGGTTTTTTAGTAAATCATTTTCCTTATTTACTGTGTAACCCCCGCTGGGATTCAGAGATAGGGTTGTAATTTTCCCAAATTTCCCTGCTTCAAACAACTCTGAGTTAACATACTTTATACTTATACTTTCCTCTTCAGCAAACACATCCGCAACAGAAAAGGGGATACAGATTACTAGAAAGAGAGCAAAAAATACTATAAACCCTGAAAAACCTCTTTTTTTCATTATATGCCTTAGTAAATTTGGGTTAATACTTATTTATAATACTTTCCTATAGATAATAATTTCACCCTGATATAACAGTTGCAGCGCCTTTTCCTTCAAGTTTTAGCTCGAATTTATTGCCAGCAACTTTAACACAGTCTATTGGCTTGGTTAGTTTTAATGAATGAATATAATATGACACTGGTGGATCATTAGATACAAGGAACACGTTCTCTTTCACCTGGCCGTAATATGCGTCATTGACTATAGGATCATAAGCAGCTTCTGCTAAAAAAGGATCAGCTTTGTAATCAAAGAAGCAAACTTCCCTGAATCCTATAGGCACATAATAGGTTTCAAAAACCGTTGAGCCTCTCCCAACAGACTCTATATCGCTCTTTAGGTCTGTCTCAAACTTGGTGAGCTCAGCAATCTCAGCTTTATGTTTCATGCCTTTAATCAGCCTGTAGCCAAACAACACAGTTGCGACTAAGACCAGAGCTATGAATAAATAAACAATAATTTGGCTGATTTGGGCTTTTTTTTGCATCTTTAACTCACTTGCTCTTCTGTAACCGTTGTCTTGCTCAATAACTCCAGGGTTCTTCTCTTGTCTTTGTTAAACAATAAAGAGACTGGCTCAATTATCCAGAATAAACCGAACGGGAAGAATGGAATAAAGAACAGGCTCCTTGCAACACATTGCCAGAACCTTAGCTTTTCAGTTAGGGATTTAACCCTGATATGCATCACCATCTTGCCAACAGTCTGCGCAAAGAATCTTTCCATTATAGCAAAATATAAGATAGCAAGGCCTGATGTTATTATCCTTATCAAATTAATGCTCTCAGCAACCTCCGGATTCTCCTGGACATAATTGAACAATTCCTGAATATCCGTTGTCTCAGGCAAAAGCTCTTTTGTTAGGCTGCTAAAAGGGGAAAGAAGAATAAGATTTATTAAGAATAAATCAATGATAAATGCAGCCAGCCTTTTCCAGAGCTTTGCGGGCTGTATAGACACCTCTTTTTTTCGTTTTGGCATTTTATTAGCAGAATGATTCATACTGAGGAGAATGTTATATAAATATTTTGTTTGATAATAAGAAAGCTGATAATAAAAACACTTATATAACTCTTTGACTTTTTTCCTAACAATGAGCAAGAAAAAGGAAGAACAGGCAAGGCAGGATGAAATCCAGCAGCAAATCACCAGAATCAAGCTTCCAAGAGGCAGGCAGGTGTTTGGAATACTGCAGAGAAGGCTTGGCGGCAGCAGAAATGATGTTAAATGCCTTGATGGAAAAAGCAGGATATGCAGGATTCCCGGAAGATTAAAGAGAAGGCTTTGGGTAAGGCAGGGAGATATAGTTATAGTTGAGCCATGGGAATATTGCGGTGAAACCAAAGGAGATGTTATCTATAAGTATTCCAAGGCTCAGATTAGTTTTCTAAGAAGAAGGGGATACCTTAAGCAGATTGAAGAGTTTGAGGAATTCTAGGAGCATTACTTGTTAATAATAAAATGAATTGTTTACTTAAGGATAGAAATCTTTAAGTATGAGCTCAGCTTGCGGTTTTCTATGGCAGAGGGAAAGTTTATAACGCTTCTTATTGCATTGTTGATAAGTTTTCTTGGCTTAATAAGGTTAGGGTTCAGGTTGCCTATGTATCTCAGATACCAGATATTGCTGATTTTTGTTTTGATTCTCATGACAACTGTGCTCTCTTTTGGGGCTTATTATGATAAAGACTGGGCATGGCTTACTTTAGGTATGATATTTTTAGTGGTTTTAATCAACCTGTTTTATGCTTATCTCAAGATATCCAGTGGCTTTATCACATTTGGCGCAGCCTCTTTTTTCAGCTCAGTTGGCTTTTTTATATCAATGGTTTCCCTGAGAAAGAAAAGATTCAGGAGTGAGGAAGAAATAGAGATTGTTCAGCCACCAAAGATTCAGCCTCCAAAGAGGGTCTCAAAGGAGTTTATGCCTGGCAAGTATGTTGCAAGCCAGACAGGAAAAAGATACCATGCGCCTAAATGCCAATGGGCAAAGAAGATAAATGAGGATAAGGCAGTCTGGTTTGATACAGAGGAAGAAGCTGAAAGAGAGGGTTATGAAAAGGATAAATGTGTTGCTTGATAAGCGAATTCTTTTAATATGCAAGCTATTTTCCTTGTAATAATACAATGAGGTTAGGCAATAAGGATATCAAGGGAAGGTTTACAATCCCTTCCGGCATAGTTACAACAGAGATTTCTGTATTGAATAAGATAGCAAAAGAACTGCCTGAGATAGGAATCTTAACAACGAAGAGCATCTGCCTTGAGCCCAGGGAAGGCAACAGAGAGCCAATCTTCTCAGAGTATGCCCCGGGATGCTTTACCAACGCAGTTGGGTTGACAAACCATGGCGCAAAAGAGTTTGCAGAACAGCTTGGGAGTATCAAGATTCCAGAGGATAAATTCCTGCTCACCTCTATCTTTGGATCCGATGCTGATGAGTTTGTAAAGGTTGCTGAGCTCTTGGCTCCGGTTTCAGATGGGTTAGAGCTTAATTTCTCATGTCCCCATGCAAAAGGCTATGGCCAGGCGATCGGGCAGGATTTTGATCTTGTTTCAGAGATTGTAAGCTCAATAATTAATAGGGCAAAGATTCCAGTATTCGCAAAGCTCAGCCCAAATATTCCAGATATAGGCAAAATAGCCAAGGTATGTGTTGATGCAGGAGCTTCAGGCATTGTGGCTATAAACACTGCAGGGCCAGGCTACTTTATGGTTGATGGGCATCCGGTTTTAACTAATAAGGTTGGGGGTTTGTCAGGAAAAGCTGTTCTTCCTTTAGGATTAAAGTGCATAAAGGAAATATCTGAGGCTGTTAAAAGCGCTGGGGTTAAGATAATTGCCTGCGGCGGGATAAGCACTGCTAAGGATATAAGGAATTATGAGGCTGTTGGCGCGGATTTCTTTGGAGTGGGCTCTGCTCTTAAGAACATAGACACAGAAGAGCTTAAGCTTTATTTTTCTGCATTAAATAAGGATTTGCAGGATGACACAGATAATGCAGACAAATTTCTGAAATCTGACAATAGCATGGAATATATTAAATATAAGATTAAAAAGAAAACAGACTTAGCAGATGACCTGAGCTTAATCGAATTTGATGGCCCGTTCAATGCTTATGCAGGGCAGTTCATCTTTTTATGGCTTCCTTCTGTTGGGGAAAAGCCTTTCTCTGTCTTAAACAGCCAGCCTTTTACAGTGCTTGTACAGGATAGGGGCTGTTTCACTAAAGCTCTGGTTGGCATGAAAGAAAGCGAAATAGTCTATGTAAGAGGATCTTATGGGAAAAGAACTGAGTTATCAAAGCCTGAGAATGATTTGGTCTTGGTTGGTGGGGGCACAGGCATAGCCTCTTTATATCTAATAGCAAAAGAAAACAAGGATAGGAAGGTATATTTCTTTTTAGGGGCGAAGGATAAGAGCCATCTTGCTTATATTGAAGAGTTTGGAAAGTTAGGCGAGGTTTTTGTTTCAACTGAGGATGGCTCAGCCGGCTTTAAAGGGAATGTTGTTGAGCTGCTCCAACAATCTTTAGAGAAATCCGAAATCAAGAATCCTGTTTTCTATAACTGCGGGCCTAAAGGCATGATTGAGGCTTTAATAGCCCTAGAGGAAAAGTATTCCAGCAGGGAGCAGATATTCAGCTCAATTGATTATCTTACAAAGTGCGGAGTTGGCATCTGCGGAAGCTGCGCAACCAAAGATGGAAGAAGATCCTGCGTTGATGGGACTTTTTTGAAAGCGGTTTAATTT
Organism: Candidatus Woesearchaeota archaeon; assembly: GCA_002687795.1. Classification (GTDB taxonomy): domain Archaea; phylum Nanobdellota; class Nanobdellia; order Woesearchaeales. The sequence continues at coordinate 7,527 of NZBG01000029.1, read as the reverse complement.
ACCTTAGCTTTTTCTAGAACAAAACACGACCAGCCCAATAACCCCCACAACAATAGCAGAGTCAGCAACATTAAATGCAGGCCAGAATCCAAAGTCAATGAAATCAACCACATAACCCAGCCTGATTCTATCAATAAGGTTTCCAACTGCTCCACTTAGTATAAACGCTGTAAACACTGAACTAAGCTTAGAATCAGCTATCTTATCAAAGTAAAAGAGGATAAAGCCTATAACAATAACAGTAACCCATATTAGGACAGTGTTCGTGTTCCGGAATATGCCAAAAGCAGCGCCAGTGTTCTTGATAAGAGTAATATGCAGTATATTCTTAATAACAGGAACTGACTGGCTTAAACTCAGGTTTCTCATGACCAGGAATTTTGTTAGCTGGTCAACCAGAATTAATATAATTGCTATAAACATAAAACCAAGTTTTGCCTTCTTCATTTGCCTTATTAAAAAGACAATATTTATTTAGTTTTGCTTTTTAAGCCTGTGTATGTTCACTTTTAATGAAATCATTGATATTCTTATAATGAGCGTTATAGTTGGCTTTATATTCAAGGATTTGTTCAAAAAACCTGTTGAAAATTATGATCCTCTTAAACAACTGCAATCCAGCCAAAGCCTTGAAAACCTTAAGTTTGCGGTTTTGGTAACAGCGCCAGCAATTATCCTGCATGAGCTTGCGCACAAGTTTGTGGCATTATCTTATGGCATGGAAGCCACGTTCCATGCTGCATACTTCTGGTTAGGATTAGGCTTAGTCCTGAAGTTAATGAACTTTAGTTTTATCTTTTTTGTTCCTGGCTATGTTTCTATTGCATGTAAAACATTATATTGCCAGATAACGCCTTTGCAGAGTGCTTTGATAGCTGGAGCAGGCCCCTTCATGAACCTGTTGTTATGGCTGGCTTCCTCATTCCTGCTAAAAAAGAATATGTTGGACAAGAAATATTTTCCTATATTATTAATAACATCAAGGATTAACATGTTTTTGTTTTTCTTTAACATGCTGCCCTTCCTTATGTTTGATGGTTATAAGTTCTTTACTGGGATAATAAGAGCATTCATATAATCATAAACCTTAAATATACTCACTACCAAGAATATAAAAAAGATAAAAAAGAGATGAACTTTTTTAATAAGATATCAGGAAAAAGAACCGGCAGGCTGGAAAGGAAATGGCTGTTTGATGCAAAAAGCCAGATACTTGCCCCTCCAATTGTTTCTTCGGATGAGCATAATGGAATAATGATAGTGTTCGGCACAAAAGATGGTAATGTTTATTCCCTGAAAGAAGATTCCACCCTTAACTGGGCCTTTTCTATAAAGGAGGAAAAGAGCAAGGTTGAGATGCTTTTCCTGGAAAAGGAGTTTTATAAGAGCATATATTCCTCTCCTACTATAGGGGACATAAACAATGATAAAAAGGATGAGGTATTAATAGGTTCTGATACAGGCAAGCTATATGCCTTGGGTAATAATGGCAAGCTGCTTTGGGGATTTGCTGCGAATAACATAATAAGATCCTCCCCCCTTATAGTTGATATAAATAATGATAACCAGCCGGAAATCATCTTTGGCTCTGATGATGGCTATTTATATTGCCTGAATAATAAAGGCAGGTTAATATGGAAGTTTAAGGCAGCTTCAGGTATAGAATCCTCCCCCAACTTTTTCTCAGGCAGAATTGTGTTCGGCTCTAATAAGGGCATGATTTACTGCCTGGATGGTTATGGAAAATTATTATGGAAATTCAAAACACATGGAAAGATTGCGTCAAGGCCCACAATAGGAGACATATATGGCGCAGGCAGGCCCTCTATTATAGTTGGCTCATGCGATAACTCCTTATATGTATTAAACCATGATGGCGGGCTTGAATGGAAATACCAGACAGATGGCAGGATTTATGGTGAAGCCTGTTTAGCTGATATTAATAATGACAAAAGGCTGGAAATAATCTTTGGCTCATGCGATAATGCCCTGTATGTACTTTCCTCAAACGGAACTAAGATATGGAGCTATGCATCAGACTTTTGGATTGTTGACAGAGCTATGGTGGTTGATATTGACAATGATGGAAAACTGGAAATAGCGGTCGGCTCTTATGATCATTCATTGTATGTATTTGAGGCTGAAGGAATGTTTAGCCTGAATTATATGCCTGGCTTGTCCGGCATAGTCCATCAGACAGGTCATTACTCCTCAACATTGAGTTCTGAGCCTGGCAAATATGTTGGCAAAAAGCTATGGCAGTTCAAAACAGAGGATATTATTGTTGGAACATCCTATTTTATAAACGAAGAGGGCATTAATGTGATAGTTGCTGATAAAAACGGCAAATTAAATAATCTTGTATTAAAACAATGAAGGTGGTATAAATGGTAAAAGTACTTCAAAGTAAAAAAGAAATGAAAAGGGTAAAAACACATATAAAAGGTTTAGATGAAAATATGGAAGGAGGCATCCCGCAAGGGCATGTTGTTTTAATCTCTGGTACAAGCGGTTCAATGAAGAGTTCTGTTGTGTTCAATGTTTTATATAATGAGGCATTAACAGGGAAAACCAGTTTGTACATATCCCTCGAGCAGAGTTATAACTCACTATTAAATCATTTTGTTAACATGGAATATGACTTATCCAAGATAAACCTCTATATACTCTCTGACATATCCAAAATTGATGAAAGCATTGCTGAGATAAAAGCTGCTAAGAAGGGGACTGTGATAATAACTGATGTTGGCGCTATAAGGAAGCAGATAAAGGGCATGAAGGTAAGTCCGGGCGGCGATTGGCTGAACGTTATCAAGAACATTGTGCAAAAGATCAAGAAAGGATGTGGCTGTGATTTATTTGCATTAGACTCTCTATCCGCCATGTATATCTTATCTAACTTTGGCAAAGAGGTAAGGTCAAGGCTGTTCTATATTTTTGAGTTTTTGAGGGATTTAGAGATAACCTCTTTCCTTATATCAGAGATGCCTTTAACAAAAACAAAATACAGCGAATACGAAGTGGAAGATTTCCTTTCTGATGGCATTATAGTATTGCAGCTAACGGAAAGGTATAGAAAAGTCACCAGGGAAATATCCGTTGTAAAGATGAGGGCAACATCATGCAATACTGATATATTCACATTAGAGTTCAAGGCCGGGCAGTTCCAGGCACTATATGGAGGCAAAACCCCACTAGTTTAGTATAAAAAAGATGCCAAACCTAGAAAAAGAAGTAAAGGAAAGGCTGGCAAACAATCAGAGTATTGAGAAGATTAGGCTTGATCTGATAAGCCAGGGCTATCTTGAGTCAGATGTAAATATGGCTGTTAGCTCTGTATCCGGCTTTATCGCCCAGAAGGAAGGCAAAGAGAATTCAAGGCTGGTAGCAAAAGCATTCTTCAAAGATCTGTTTGACAGGCTAGGCTTTGGGTTTGGCTCCCAGCAATATATCAATATTTTATTTTTTCTTTCCGGCGCCTCTCTTTTCCTGATAGGCATTGTTAATGGGATAAGGGTTTTGTTGATAGCATTGCTTAACCCTCTTGTAGAGGAATGGGCAAGGGTAAAGAAATTAGGGAATTCATTCATAGCATTAAACGGCTTTTTATTTGCTGCAAGCTTTGTCCTGGTTATAATCGCAAGATACCTTAACAACATCCCTTTATTTATAGCTGCCTTTATAGTCGGCGCAATAACGCTTGTTGTATTCGGCAATTCATATTCAAAGCTTCTGAAACAGAACCTAAGGCCTGAGAAGAGGGGCATTCTTAGTAAAATATCCCAGATAGGGCTGCTGCTTACAGCGGTTAGCTTATTCGCAAGCGCATTTATAATGGATAAAGTTACAGATGGTTATGCGTTTTCTTTTGGAATAGCAGCAGGCTGTTTTGTTGTTTCGGCTTTTATTATGTTTTTATTCAGGAGGTCTCTGCATAAACAGGAAACAGCAGCATCTAATTTTATGGGAGAACTAAGAACCCATGTTAGCCTGTTCCTGAAAAACAAGCTGATACTTGTGCTTCTGATAGCATCGACAATAACAGCCTTTGTCCAGACAATAGGGAATTTCTATTATGGAATCTTTATCTACACCTTCCTTGGCAAAACTGGCTTTGGAGGCTTCCTTAATGTTGCTACTGTATTTATAGTAGCTACCCTTGCTTCCTTGGTTGCCCCTTTTATAACAAGAATAAACTCAAAGGCATATGGAAAGTTTCCTATGCTTGTATTTGGGACATTGCTGATAGCAATCATGCCTTTAACCTATTTCTATAACCCTAATCTTGTATCAATCTCAATGGCAACAATGCTTGGGATTATTGGAGCAGCCATAGTGGGGGTTGCCCATGGCCTGTTGATTCTGGACCTGCTTCATGAAGCGGATAGAAGGTATTATTTCAGGGTTTCAAACCTGCTAATCACAATCCCTTATCTGATTACTATACCTTTAGGTTCTTATATTGCCCAGCTTTATGGATTAAGAACATTGTTTCTTGTGTTAGGGGTTGCGTTAGTCGGTATAGTTATGCCATTATATTTGGTTATAATATTCCTTTATCATAGGAAGTTTAAGGTTTAACAGAAAGTTCTTATAGCTCAACTCTTAGCTTATTCTTTAATATGTTTTTCATCAACCGCAGGAAAGAATTGTCCGGTATACCCTCATTTATTGCAGATATGTTCATTAAAACCTCTTATATATGCTTGTGTAGACAAATCCGCATGTATGTCTGTGCTCCTGCACCTTGGGCATATTCTAATCAACTTTTCTGACATATTATATTAAGTAGAACTCTTTATTTAAGAACATTTCCTTATATTTTCTTTAAGAACAGAATCATCAAAGCATAACTGTTCTGAAGTGCCTTCTGTGATAACGGGTATAAACTCTATCTGTTTTATCTCACCATAAGTTCCGAAGTCATAAGGTATCTCTTCAGTTTTCGGGTAGCCTGCTTCCAGATAATTGCTGTCAAGCTCTATAACATAAACCTCATCTCCTGTAACCAGCATTCTTATTTTGTTTATATCTTTGTTTGCCTTATTGATTAAAGTAAATTTTATTGCTCCCTGTTCCTTATAGCAGAGCTGGTTTATGTTATTTACCTTATGCACCTGAAGATTGATATCCCCGCATAGCTCTTCTCCACTGCCGGAAACTGCTTCACCACTACCAGACTCTTCATAATAAGAGCTGCCATAGCTCATCACAACAGCGCCTAGTGCAACAGCGAAAGCTATCAGAAGGATTGTAGCGACTAATGGCGAAACCCCTTTTTTAGATGATAAATTCATTTCTTTTTCCTTCTATCTTTTAAATCATCTCTTATTAATCATAGGTCCTGTTAATCAAATAAAAACCTCCAATGGTTACAGCTAAGCCAACAGTAAGCAGTATTTTCTCAAACATATTAATCTTCCTTGGACAAAACAATTTAATCACCCTTTTTTTACACTATAAGAAGTCTATTGGTTTATAAAGTTTGTTTTTTTAGCCAGCCAATATCTTCCTTATCAAGCTCCAGCTCTTCGCTTATCTCTCTTCCCATATCTTTACTGTTCTGGAGAATGAATTTAATATAAGGAAAACTGTCCTTAAGCGCTCTTTTAGAAGAAGAATGGGTATGCTCAGCAATCTTCTGCGCGATTGCCTTTTTCCTTAGGTTTTTCTGGTTAATTCTCCATATCTTAAGTATCCTGCCTGTTGGCATATATCTTACAAACCTCTTTGACCTTTCACCTTTGGCAGAAGCAATGCCTGCTGTAACAAGAGTATTAACATACACAAGAAACCTCCAATGTTGCCATCTTTTGATCCTTCTCCTGAAAACATCAGCTTTGCTCAGCATATCATAAGCTCTTGCCAAATCTTCCGGATTCTCATACTCCTTTGGCAGGTTCTCGTCAAGCCATAGGATGCATTCATCAAGGTTTTCCTCAACATTGTCAAATGCTTCCAGAGCTATCTTTAGGTCAGAGTTCTTGAAGACTTTAATCAGCGCATTGAACATCTTTTCTGTTTTATTCCTTTCGCATAACTCCTCTAACAGCTTTTTATCCAGAATCTTGCTTCTCTGGGTAAGGCTCTGCAGGTCATTGATAGCAGCCCTTAAGTCTCCCCCGCTTCTTCTTGCAAGGCCTTTTAATGCCAGCTCATCAAACTTAATGCCTTCTTTAATACAAATGCTCTTTAAAACATTAAACACAGAAAGATAATTCAAAGTCTTAAACTCAATAAGGCTTGATTTGCTTCTTAAAGAACTAAGCTTCCTATTCCATGGGTTAAAAGATGTAAGAACAATAGGAAAAAATGATTCGTTTATAAGTTTGGCAATTGCAGTAGCGCCTCCCCTGTCTTTTGTTCCTGACAAGCCGTCAATCTCGTCAATCAGTATAATCTTGCCCCTGGAAAACAGGCTTCTCTGCTTAACAGCTTCGCCAACCCTTTGCAGAATCTCTTCTTTGTTTCTAATGTCAGAAGCATTCGTCTCCATAACCTCCAGTCCAAGCTCATCAGTTATGGCGTAGATAGAGCTTGTCTTGCCAGAGCCTGAAGGGCCATGAACAATAACAGCCTTCTTCTTCTGTGCCTTGAAATTAGTGATAAAATCCACCAGATTCTGTACAGCGGTGTTCTGGCCAACAATGTCCTTGATCCTCTTTGGCTGATATTTTGTGATAAAAGGATGTGTCATGGAAGAATGGAATTTGTAAGCATTTATTAAGTTTATTATAGCTTTATATATTAATCCTTGTTTTATCTTTTAGATGGAAAAAAAACAGCCGGAACCCAAAACATTTAACCTAAAATACTTAATCTTCATAGCCTTTGGGCTGTTAGCATTCATCTTATTCCAGGGAACACTATTAAAAATCCTCTTAATACCCTCCTTATTCATCCTTGGCAGCATATCAACATTTTACAAAAGATTCACAAGAGCCTCGATAGGCATAGAATTAATAACATTTGTTACCCTGTTTTATGCTCTCTCAATAGGGCCATTGTTTGCATTGATTGCTTCAGTATTGATGGTATTAACCGCCGCTGTAGTAAGCAACAGGTTGTGCATCCCAACATTGATCCAGGTAATATGCTATACTTTGACAATAATCATTACATTGCCTTTTTTATCAATCTCAGCAATCGCTTATGGAATTATCTTTATTGTCTTGTTTAATGTTCTGCTACATTCTGCTTATGTGTTTATTATGAGCTTTGAGCCTACCAATAGCATTATGTCTTTTATAGTAAACATAGCCCTTAATTTGTTTCTGATAAACAATTTCCTGATAAGCCTAATACCCTGAGAACTCTTTCAACTGTTTTTATTTCTTTTTCTCCAGACAAGATAAAATGCAATCCCAAAGCCAACTAACCCGATAACAACCACCCATAACCATCTCCTTCTCGTATCAGGAGGCGTTATTATCCTTAGTGAAACATACTTTGCCCTGCTTATACCTTATTATGAAGAAGCTAAAGAAATCAATCTTTATGATGAGAAGAATGTTAAGGTATTCTCAG
>NZBG01000028.1 GCA_002687795.1 Candidatus Woesearchaeota archaeon | reverse complement strand
GATATTGGAATTTTGGCGGACAACAAAGGAAAGTTACTTCCTTTGCTTAATATGATACCCCGCACTTTAGTGCGGGGAGGTTCATTTTTTCGCTTTATGATAAACCTCTCTAACAGCTTTCTTATTCAAATCAGCAATCTTCTTACCCTTCCTTCCAATAAAAATATCATCAACAGCCTTCTCCAAAGAAGGCAATGAAACCAGCTCAGTAACAGCAGAGAACGCTCCCAGCATTGCAGTATTAACAATAGGCTTCTTAAAAATCTCCAAAGCAACACTTGTAGCATCAACAGTCTTAACAACAAAGCCATTCTTAATCCCAAAAGACGAGGCTTTTTTATTTGAATTTATTATAACCAAACCTTTCTTCTTCAAGCCCTTTGTAACATCAACCGCGCTAAGCAATGAAGGCTCTAACACAATAACAATATCAGGAGTATATATCTGAGACCTTAAATCAATCCTCTTATCAGAAAGCCTTACAAAAGCCTCAACAGGAGCTCCGCACCTCTCAACCCCGAACATCGGAAAAGTCTGGCTCTCCTTATCATCATAAGAAGCAGCAACAGCCATCAATTGGCCGGTGGTAACCGCTCCCTGTCCTCCCCTTCCATGAATAACTATCTCAATCATAACCTTCTAACAGAACCTTTTTGTATATTAATGTTTCTATACACATAAACCTTTATATACCCCCAACCCACTCTTATATCCATGACAGACTTCAAACAACTCTATCAAAAGAACCTTGCAGCCACAAAAGCAAACATCAAAGAATCAGTAACTAAGGACATCTTAATAGTCCAGGCTATAAGCTCAATTGATGAGCTAAACAAGCTGATAAACACTTTATCCAAAAGAATAAGAGAATGGTACTCATACTGCCTTCCGGAGCTTGAGAAAGCTGTTGAAAGCAATGAGCACTTCATAAAATTAATATTAACAAAAAGCAGAAAAGAGCAGCTAAAAGAAATAAGCCTAAAAGAAGAAAGCTCCATGGGAAAAGAATTCAGCAAAACAGAATTAAGCTTGCTAACAGATCTTGCAAAAGAGCTAAACAACCTATACGAACTAAAAGACACTGCAGAAGCTTACCTTGAAGCTTTAGTTAAAGAGCTCTGCCCCAACATGTATGCCTTAACAGGCTCTCAAATCGGAGCAAGGCTGATAGAACATGCAGGCTCAATAAAGAAATTAGCAACAATCTCAGCATCCCAAATACAATTATTAGGAGCAGAAAAAGCCTTATTCAGACACCTAAGAAAAGGCTCACTCTGCCCAAAATACGGATTCCTGCATGAGCATCCTTTGATCCAGAAAGCAAGGCACTCAGAGCATGGCAAGATTGCAAGAGTCTTAGCAGACAAAATCTCAATCGCTGTAAGGATTGACTTCTTTAAAGGGAAATACATAGGAGACAAGCTGAAGAAAGAGTTGGAAAAGAAACTCAGCTAAATCACAACCTTTATATTTAACCTTACCCAGTATTTTCTATAATGAAATTCAAAATCACAGGCACAGTCATGCAGACTGTAGGCTTTGAACTAAACAAAAACGAAACCATCTACTCAGAATCAGGCGGAATGTCATGGATGTCTGACAACATAAGGATGCTCAGCAACACAAGAGGCGGCCTGGTAGAAGGCATAAAAAGAAGGTTCTCAGGAGAATCAATATTTCTCAACACTTTCACCTGCACAGGAGGCAAAGGCATCATAACATTCGCCTCAGAATTCCCGGGCAAAATCATCCCCATAAAATTTGATGAAGACAAAGAGATAATCTGCCAGAAAGATGCATTCATGTGCGCTCAGGAAGGTGTAAAGCTAAGGATGTACTTCAGGAAACGTCTTGGGGCAGGCTTCTTTGGCGGAGAAGGCTTCATACTCCAAAAACTATCCGGAAAAGGCTATGCATTTGTTGAACTGGCAGGAGAAATCATAGAAATGACACTCAAAAAAGACCAAACCCTAAGGGTTGACACTGGCCATATAGCAATGTTTGAACCTTCTGTAGATTTTGACATAGAGCTTGTAGAAGGCGTGAAAAATATCTTCTTTGGTGGAGAAGGCTTGTTCTGGTCAACCTTAACAGGCCCAGGCAAAGTATGGCTTCAGAGTATGCCATTAGCAAACCTTGCAGGAAAAATAGGAAGATACTTCTCAACTGGCAGGTCTTCCGGAGGCTTAGGAACAGGCATTAGAGGAGCTATAAGCAATATAGGGGGAGGCGGATAAAAATGCCTAACCTTTTTATATTCGTTCTCCTGACAATCATAATATTCTTCTTCCTCTTATTCCTCTTCCCCAGAATCCTCTACTTTGTGGTATTAATCTATTATCTATTCAAACAGAAAAATAAAAAGAATAATAAAAATAAATCATATTCCCTCAAGAATCTTAAAGAAATAAATTCTGAAAAAATCAAGATATAATAATCTCAATTATTTCTTTTTTGATTCTTTTTCCGGTTCTTCTTCACCAAAGTCTTCTGTGTCTTCAGCAGCTTCTGGTTCAGCTTCTACTTCTTCAGCAGGTTGCTCCTCTTCCTTAGGCGCTTCTGCTTCTTCAGCAGGCTGTTCTTCTCCAGCTTCTTCCTTAGCTTCTCCTTCAGCTTGCGGCTGTCCTTCACCGATAACTTCAGCAAAACCAACCTTTCTGAAAACTTTTGTAATTCTTACCTTTACATTATCTCCTTCCTTGGTATTTGGAATAAACAACACAAAGCCGTTCTTCTTGGCAATACCGTCTCCTTTTGCTCCAACAGCCTCTATTGTTACATCCAACTCTTCACCTTCACTTACAGGTGAATTTCCTCTTCCTGATCTTTCAAATTCCATACTAATTCTCACCTACGTTATTTATTATTTAATATCTTAAAGATATTAAGAAGTAGTATTTAAACTTGATGGTTTTTTTTCTAAAATCGAAAGCCTTAAATAATAGCAATCAAAGCTTTTCTTAGGAAAAAAAGAGTGAAAACATGACTAAGATAAACAAAATAGTAATGCATGGGTTTAAGAGTTTTGCAAGGCGAACAGAGATACCTTTTGGAAACAACTATAACTGCGTTCTTGGGCCGAACGGCTCCGGCAAATCTAATGTCTTAGATGCACTCTGCTTCGTTCTTGGAAAATCATCCACAAAATCATTAAGAGCTGAAAAATCAGCTAACCTTATCTACAATGGTGGAAAAAGCAAAAACCCCGCGAAATTCGGAGAGGTTTCTATCTACTTTGATAACAAGGACAAAACATTTCCCTCTGATGACGAGTCAATAAAAATCACAAGAATTGTCAAAGGAAAAGGCCAGTCTGTTTACAAGATCAATAATCAGGCAAGAACAAGGCAGCAGATACTTGACCTTATGTCTATAGCAAAGATTGATCCTGAGGGATATAACATAATCCTCCAGGGAGATATTGTAAGGTTCACTGAGATGCCTTCCTCAGAAAGAAGAAAGCTTATCGAAGAAATCTCAGGCATATCCATATATGAAGAAAAAAAGCAGAAAGCAATAAACGAGCTGGAAAAGGTTGAAAGCAAGCTAAAAGAAGCTGAAATCATTCTCTCAGAAAGGGGAAATTACCTCAAGGAGCTGGAAAAAGACAGGAACCATGCTCTCAAATACAAAGATATGTGCGACAAGATTGACCAGAACAAGGCATCCTACCTAAAACTTAACATAGACAAGATAGAGGCTGAAAAAGGCTCTTACAAAGAAAAATCAAACAAAGTAAAGGCTGAGATGGACAAGCTAAACAAAAACATGGATGACTTAAGAAAAGGCATAAAAGAAAAGAAAGAAGAAATAAAGAAGATATCTGATGAAATCGAGCAAAAAGGCAGGAAAGACCAGGTTCTCCTAAACAAGGAGATAGAAAGCCTGAAGATAGAGCTAACCAAAAAAGGCGCGAGAATAGAGACGGTTAAGAACGAAATTGAGAAAGTCAAGAAAAGAAAGCTTGACCTGAAATCTGATATACAGGAAATTAACAACAAAATCAAAGAGTTTGAAGCCAAAAAGCAGGATATACAAAACCTCACAAGCAAAAAGCTGTCTGAGAAAATAGACTTTGAAGCCAAGATAAAAACCTTCCGCGAAAAGAACAAGCTTGACTCTGTAGGGATTATAGAAAAAGATATTGACGAGCTTGACAAAGCTGCTGAAGACAAGCAAAAAGAGATCCAGGCCATAAGGCAAGAGCAGCACAACCTTCTAAGGGAAAAAGACAGGATTGAGCATCTGATCAATGTTACAGAAGAAAAGATCAACAAAGTCTTTGAAGTAGAGAAAGAAAACAAGCAGCAAATCAATGACCTAAAAGCAAAAAGAGATGAATTCAAAAAAAGCACTCTTGAGCTAAACAAGCTACTTGAAGAAGATTCTGTGTTATCAGCCAAGCTGGCAAACATGAGAAAAGAGCTTGTTGTTCATCATGAAACCCTTTCCAAGCTCAATGCAAGGAGCATAGGCATCAGGGAGAGATTCACAGGGGACATAGCTGTCAAAAAAATCTTAGAGCAGAAAAACAAGGTATCAGGCATATATGGAACAGTCTCGGAACTTGGCAATGTAAGCTCAAAATACTCCTTGGCATTAGAAATTGCAGCAGGGAAAAGGATGAACAGTATTGTTGTAAAAGATGACAAGGTTGCAGCAACATGCATAAAATACCTTAAAGACAACAAGTTCGGCATTGCAACCTTCCTTCCCTTAAACAAGCTGAGAGAGGTTGAAATAAGAAGAGATGTAAAAGAGCTTGCCAAAGCAAGAGGCTCTTACGGCCTTGCTATTGACCTGGTATCCTATGACAGCCAGTTTAAGAAAGTGTTCAATTATGTTTTTTCTAATACTCTTGTGGTTGACAACCTTGACGTAGCCAGGAGAATAGGCATAGGAAGCGCGAGAATGGTCACACTTAAAGGTGATATGGCTGACACCAGCGGAGCCATGCACGGCGGCTACAGGTCAAGAAAAAGGCATGGCATGGGCTTTTCGGAAAAAGAGGTAAGCTCAGACATGCAAACCCATGAAGCCAAAATAAGCGAGCTCACCAGCCTTATCAGTTCTCTTGAATCAAGAAGAACAGAGAATGAAGACAAAATTTCGGGATTAAGGACCTATAAAGCTAACCTTGAAGGAGAAATCATCAAAGTTGAAAGAAGTCTCCACCTTGAATCTGATGACCTTGACATGTCAAAACAAAAGAAAGGCCAGCTTGCAACAGAGCTGTCTAAAGTTGACAACAATATAAAAGAGGTTGAGAAAAAGATAACAGAAGTTAACAAAGGCCTTGCTAATGTAAAGATAGACAAGCAAAAGCTAAGGACAAAGATAACAACCCTGAGAGATCCCACACTGATTGCAGAGCTAAGGGCATTTGAAGAAAAAAGAACAGAAATCAACGAGCAGGTCATAAAGCATGAAAGCGAAAGCAACAACATCAAAGAGCAGATAAACAGCATCCACAAGCCTGAGCTGGAAAAGATAAGCCAAATCCTCAAACAGCTTGACAAAGAAGAAGAAGGCTTTATAGGGGAACAGGAAACTCTTACAGAATTCATTGAATCCCAGGAAAAATTTCTTGAAGAAAAGGAAGAAAAAGCAAAAGAATTCTACAACAAATTCAAAAATTTGTTTGACAAAAGGAACAAAATCAATGAAGAAGCGCAGATATTCGAAAAGCAGGTTAATGACCAGCAGGAAAAAAGCAGGGAGACAGAAATCAAGCTAAACACATTATCCCTAAAAGAAGCTGAGCTAAACGCAAAACTCTCCACACTAAACCAGGAATTTGAGCAATACCATGGCCTGAAGCTTGACTTAAGCAAAAGTGAAAAAGAACTAAACGAAGAAATAAAAAGATTTGAAAAAATGAAAGAGAACATTGGCTCAGTAAACATGAGGGCTCTGGAAATCTATGAAGAGGTTGAAAAAGAATTTAACAGCTTATCATCCAAAAAAGAAAAGCTTGACAGTGAAAAGGAAGATGTGCAGAACATGATGAACGAGATAGAAGGCAGGAAAAAGGACTTATTCATGAAAACCCTGGATGTTGTTTCTAACAATTTCAAAAGAATCTTCGGCTTATTAACCAAAAAAGGTGAAGCAAACCTTGAATTAGAAGAGCCTGAAAACCCATTTGATGGCGGTCTGGGAATAAAAGTAAAAATAACAGGCACCAAATTCCTTGATATCAGAAGCCTGTCAGGCGGCGAGAAGACATTAACAGCATTAGCATTCATATTTGCCATCCAGGAGCATGAGCCAGCCTCATTCTATGTTCTTGACGAAGTAGACGCTGCTCTTGACAAGCACAACTCAGAGAAATTCGCAAAACTCATAGGAAAGTATGCGGAAAGAGCGCAATACATCATCATATCACATAACGATGGGGTCATCTCAGAAGCTTCTAATCTGTTTGGGGTAAGCATGAACGAGCATGGGATGTCGAAGGTTATTTCTCTTAAGATATGATTAATTTAATCAAAAATAAGTTTTAATTTATTATAATAATTCACTTCTTTAAGTAATATATTCTAAACTAAAAAGAAGTTTTGCTTTGCAAAACTTCTTGGTGATCTTTAAACGCCAGCGCCAGGATTTGAACCTGGAGCTCCCGAAGGAAACTCGCTTTCTTTAATCTTAACGAGATTCGAGGCGAGCGGAATACCGGATTATCCTACACTGGCATTACAGATGAGAATTAATGTTGACATTTATTTAATTTGCTAATAATATAAAATGCGTCGGCCGGGACTTTCATTAGTTAGTGGTTTATCATGGGTCGTTTGTCGTTACGACAAACTACTAACCACGAACCACTAACCATTTTGAACCCGGATAATCGGCTGTCTTCGCTAGAAGACCCAGCGAATTCCGCTGGGAATCTTAGCGCGTGGAAGGCCGATGTCATAGCCATTAGACCACCGACGCATTTGTAAGCTGTTAATACCGAAAGATATAAATACTATTCCCTTTTAATGTTTTACGTTTTTTGGGGGCAAACTATAATATAAAAACATAAAACCTTGAGGTGATCTTATGGAAACAAAAAATCGTACATTTATTATTGCTAATCTCGTTATGACTGTGGCTATATTAGGTTATTTAATATTTGCTCAAAATCCCTTATCAGGGGAAAAAGACTTCATGAATTCTCTAAGAACTAATCTGCAAAAGCATGATGAATTCCAGGGCTTTCAATGGGAATATCCAAGAGTAACATTACTGACATCTGATTTACTGACACTTGCTAACCAGCAAGGCTTAGACGTATACAATAATGCGCAGACAGGAGATTATCTGCTGGAATTCACAGGTGCCAGTGTGATATATGACTATCAAGATGATGAAATAGTTAACGTTATTATACCTGAAACCATACCCCAGGACCTGCTTGTAAAATTAACAGCACATGGAGGCCTGGAAGACTATATGAACCAAAGGCCTAGTGTAGTCAAAATAACCCAGCAGAACCTTAACAATCTGCAGCAGCAGATAAACGGCCTGGATGAAACTCAGATAGGCAATTATATAGTCAGTTACGAGGATTTAGTAATATTATATGATTATACAAATGATATGATACTTGACTCTATAATGTTTGAAACAGTGCCCCAGGATTTGCTTACAAAGCTTACAGCTCATGAAGAAATGGAGCAATATAAAGATGTAAAGCCCTTTAACATGGTCATTGTTAAACAGGAAAACTTGGCTGTATTACAGCAGCAGATAGCTGATATTGATGAATCGTATATAGGCTCATTTATCATCACCTACCCTGACAACAGGCTTGTGATGTACAACTATGCTGCTGATGCTATACTGTTGAATCAGGTACTCCAACCTGCTGAAACCCAGCCAAATGAACAATCTCCGGAATAAGGTCTTAAAGCTTACTTCCGGGATACCAAAAGGTAACATAACCACCTATAAGATCCTGGCAGAAAAGCTTGGCACAAAGGCTTACAGGGCTGTAGGAACAGCCCTGAAAAACAATCCTACGCCCATCATAATTCCTTGCCATAGGGTTGTTAAAAGTAATGGAGAGCTTGGCGAATTCTCAAGCAAAGTCTACAAAAAAGAAGACCTGTTAAGAGAAGAAGGTATAGAAATAAAGAATAATAGGATTGTTGATTTCAAAGAAAAGCTTTATAGGTTTTAGAATTACTTCTTCTTCCTCTTCTTAACCTTCTTAATATCCTTCTCAAGATCCAGCTTCTCAAGCAGCTCCTTGTACCTGTTCCTGATAGTGACCTCTGTAACGCCGGCAACATCAGCAACCTCTCTCTGTGTTCTCTTCTCACCATGCACAAGAGCAGAAACATACAAAGAGGCAGCAGCAATGCCTGTAGGCCCTCTTCCGCTTGTTAACTCAGCCCTTTGCGCCTTATCCAATATCTCAATAGCTTTTGTCTGTGTATCAGCTGATAGCTTAAGTGAAGATGCAAACCTTGCAATATAATCAGCTGGATTGCTTGGTAGTATTGTAATGCCCAGCTCTCTTGTAACAAACCTATAGGTTCTTCCGATCTCTTTCTTCTCTATTCCTGAAGCCTCAGAAAGCTCATCAAGTGTTCTAGGCACTTCATGCCTTCTGCATGCAGCATACAATGCTCCTGCAACAACGCTTTCCATTGAACGCCCCCTAACAAGCCCTTTCTGGACAGCTAAGGTATATATTCTAGCGCTTTCTTCTTCAACGCTCTTAGGCAGCTTAAGATAAGAAGCAACTCTTTTCATCTCAGCCAAAGCAAGCTTAAGGTTCCTCTCAATAGCAGTGCTTATCCTATACTGCCATTTCCTTAACCTAAAGAATTTGCTCCTGTCCTTGCTTCCAAGGCCATACAACTCAGATTTCCTTCCAACATCAGTGCCCATGCCCTGATCAAACTGTGTATACGTCATAGGGGCTCCTGTTCTCCTTTTTCTCTCCCCATCTTCAGAATCAAACTCACGCCATTCCTGGGTGAAATCCACCATTTTGTCTTCTATAACAAGACCGCAATCCTTACAGATTATCTCGCCTTTCTCTCTATTAAAGAATAAGTTAATACTTCCACATTCAGGGCACTTTTTAACATAAGTCATTTTAAATTCACCAGGAAACTAATACCGACGATTATACAACAAAAAGACCCCCAAGTTTTTATGATAAGCTAATAAAGACAATAAATTTATATATAAAAAGAGGTTTCCCTATATAAACCTTTCGCTAAATTAGAAGGTTTTAAGAGCTTTTTGCTATGAAATTCCAATGCAAACACTGCGGTTTATGCTGCTCAGATGTAACAGCCCCCGTCAATCTTACACTGGGGGATATACAAAGAATCACAGCTTTCTTACAGACAGGCTTTGATAAGCTGTTCTGGGGCCATATAGCGATAATTCCTTTTGCCAACCCTGACAAGCCCCTGTTATACGACCTGGATTTAGGCCTTAACATGCCTTGTAGGTTCAGGATTAATGGAAAATGCTCTATCTACAAAGCAAGGCCGTTAAACTGCAGGCTCTTCCCCTACTGGATCCTCTCAAACCCCCAAAAAGAGGGTTATAAAGCCTATATAGACAGTTCACGCAGATGCATTGCGGGTTATAAGGAAGACCCTCTAAACAAGCAAAAATACAGGAAATACAAGGATGTAATAGGCAAGCTCATACTAGACGAATCATCTATAACTGATGAAATCCTAGCCAAAAACAGGCTTAAAAACAGCATAAAATTAGCTGAAAAACCTAAACAAACAAACTTCAGGCAGATGGAGATTGAAAAGGTTAAGTTATGCAGAAAACTCATAGACAAAACAGAGTATAAAAAGCTGCCTTTGTTGATAAACAAAGAGCTCAGTAAGCTTGACTTTATAAGCATAGATAAACTAGAAGAAACAGAAAAGAATATTCTGTAAAGATTAGTCCCCCTTCACAAACCTCCAGCATCCCACCTTAAACCTGTATATCCTCTTCTTATGAAAAAACATGCTGGACTTAATAGGAAAATCAAACCTCCAGAGATGCGTTACATTAAAACCCTCACTTTCTGCAAAGTTTTCTATAAATTCTTGAGTATTAAGCTTATGAAAAGAATAAACAACCTTAGTGATTCTAAACGCAGCCTCAAGAAAAGCCTTATCAGCCCCCTTACTTTTAACCCCAAAAGGAGGGTTCTGAAGCACAACATCGCACTTCTCCCTGAACTCTTTAACATCTTTCTCCAAAAAAACCCCTTTTTTCCTAAACGAACTCTCACTTTTTGCCAAAAAAAGGTTATTTTTCGCTATTTTTAGCGCATTTTCATCATTATCCACCAAAAAAACCCGTTTTGCCCCCAAAAAAAGCGCTCCAATACCCAAAATACCGGTGCCGCAGCCCAAATCAACTATCACTTTTCCCTTAATATCCCCCATCAAAAAGGCATTCCACAAAACCTCAGCACCTATCTCAGAATCCATTGGATACTGCTCCGCTCTCACCTCAGGATTCTCAAACTTTTTCAGCTTAGACAAAACAATTCCCAGGCCTGACTTTGACATTTTTTTATTCATTTTCAAAACAAAAACTAAACAATAAAAAATCTTCTTGATTAATATACCTTTCTTTTTTTCACAAAATCTTCTCAAAAAGTTACCAAAAAGTGTTCCCAAAAGTTTGTCCCAACATGTTCCTGAGACAATCCCAGCATTGTCCCAAAAAACAACACTTCACCGACAGGAGATTGTCCCATAATTGTCCCAAAACTGTCCCATTTTTGTCCCAAAAAAGAAAAATTTATAAAGAAAAGAAGCTTTTACTACAATATGATATGGTTCTTAAGAAAAAAAACATCTGAAAAAAGATTAAGGGACATGAACAACAGATTGATCAGCTCATTCTCCGGTGTCAAGCAGGACATAACCAACATAAACATGTGGCTAAATTACCTGTATCAAAAAAACACCGCAATCGAAAACTCAATCAAAACCTTAGAAAACAAATTCAATGAAATACCCAGGAACACAGATGCCGGCAGGCTAATAAAGCTATACTCATCCTTCAATGATATTCAGGCTCAGATTATGAACCTAAAATCAAAAGTGGACACACTCCCCGCTACTGACAGCTCAGTCATAGACAAAATAGGCTCAGTAATGTCAAGGGTGGACAACATTTCCCTAAGGATAGACAATATAGAAGGTAAAGATGCAGGCAAAAAAAACAACCTCAAGAAAGCAATCCTAAAAGACATCAGCAAAAAGTCCAAAGACTACATCAAGAACCTTATTTTCAGGATGATCAAGAAATACGACAAGATTACAGCATCCCAGCTAAAGAAAATGATTGTAGAAGAGCAATCCCTATGCTCAAAAAGCACGTTTTACAGGCTTCTGCTTGAATTAGAGCAGTCTAACTCAATAGGCGCAGCAAATTCCGGGAAAGAAAAACAGTTCTACTACAAACTAAGCAAACAAACCTAATTATTTGCGAATACAAAAGTTTTTATACGACTTCTGCCACATAATTCTATGCCCTTTAAGGGGACATTTACAATGTTTTTCAACAAAAAAAGTGAGGAACTCGTAAAAAGACATATAAGCTCTGGCCTGAAAGAGATAAAAGAAGAGCTCGACGAGCATTTGACCTCTGTTAACCAGAATACGAACGAAATACAGACAAACTATGAGTATCTATGCGAGCTTGACTCTAAGATAGAGAAGCTAAAAGAGAGAATAGATGAAATAACCATGTTTCTGGGCATAAGCCATCCAAAAGCAGACTACAAAATATCCCCTTTAACCAAGAATGAGAAAGAAGTTTTCCTTATTCTATACACAAAAGGCGAAGAAAAAGGCTATTTAACATACAAAGAGATAGCAAGATCCCTGGCATTAAGTGAGGATCTGGTTATGAACTACATAACCAACCTTATCGAAAAAGGCATACCTATCATTAAGAAGTATGCAAACAATAAAGTATCCATAAAATTAGACTCTAACTTCAAAAGCATCCAGGCAAAAGAGAATATTGTAAAAATTGATGAGGCGATTTCTGCAAAATTATCCCATTAAAAGTTTTAAGCAAAAACAGAAAGATTTAGTTAACACAACACCTCAAAACTTATAATCAAAACCTAAAAGTTTTAGCTCATAAAAACTGCCGGCAAATATAGGTGCTATAAAATATAGGTTAGAAAACATATTAATATTTGAACTAAAAGTTTTAAGCAAAAATTGAAAGTTATACAATTTCAACATAGCCTTAATCTTTAATCAAAACTTAAAAGTTTTAGTTACAAATTATCCAAAGGGCTTTTCACTTTTTTAAGTTGCTCTCTACTTACTTTTGTATATCTCTGCGTAGTTGACAGGTCAGAATGTCCCAAAAGTTCCTGGATTACTCTGATATCTACGCCAGAATCAAGCAAATGCGTGGCAAAACTGCTTCTCAAAGCATGGCAAAACACCCTTTTCTTGACTCCAGCCCTCTTAGAAGCCTCTTTAACGATCCTCTGAGCCTGCCTGATTGTAATGTGTGTATCCCTTATGCTGAACACATATGGGTTATCATCAGATCTACCAGGAAGATACTCTCTAATATCCTCTACAAGCTGCTCTGATAGTATTATATGCCTGTCTTTCTTGCCCTTCCCAGCCCTTATAGTGCCCATTTTCTCATGCAAATCCAGGTCATCTATCTTAATATTTACACATTCACTTACTCTAGAGCCTGAAGAATAAAGAAATTCGATCAAAACTTTGTGCTTTAAATTCTGTGTGGAATCTAACATCGACTTTATATCTTCTTTTGAAAGTACTGTTGGAATCTTTTTCTCAGCCTTTGGTGTATCTATCTCATCAAAAATATTTTTTTTAAGTATTTTCTTATATAGGAATTTTAGAGAACTGAGCATTAAATTAACAGAAGCAGGTCTATGGTTTTTCTCACTAAGTAAAAATGCTAAATACTCCTTTACATCGTCTTCTACAATTTCTTCAGGCTTTTTCTTAACAAAATCAAGAAATCTTTGATTATATGCAATATAATTTCTTATAGTGTTCTTACTAAAAGCCCTTATCCTTAATTCTATTTCCAACTTTTTTAAAATATCATCCATTTTATGCATGCTAAAAGATATTGCTTTTGATTAAAACTTTTAATAATCTTAAAATGTCTCTTTTTTGCCCCTATTTTACCTAAAAACCCTCCTTTTTTAGTAGAAATCTTATATAAATCTTCCTGAAACGTCGCACAAGACACCTTGTGCGACCTTTTTACCCTGCCTTACTGATAACTGTAAACTCAATACTGATAACTAAGTATAGTATGTGTCCTCAGTCCTGTGTCCTGAGTCCAGAGTTTTTGTTATCAGTAAGGTTCCCGCTTTTTCTTCACGCTTGCCTTTCGCACAATGTAGCCCAACATTGTACGGCTTCACTTAACACTCCTAACCGACCCAACCTATCGTTTGTTCCGACCTACGTTTTTGTATTAAGTTCCACAGAACCAAAAAGCTCCACAAATTAACAAAAACGACAGGCACTAGCTTACTGTGTAAGTAGCTGATAGCTGCTAAAGAAAGTTTATCAGTTATCAGAGCTAAAAAAGACGGCAGGGTAAAAAGCCAATCCTTCGGATTGTCCCTAACGGGGTCGTACAAGGAATGCAAGGCGGCTCCGTACGAGCATAGCTCTACTCCGTAACAGTTTGGGGCTAACGATGTATTAATTACAGAACTATAACGATACTTAACGCAGTTTAATTGAGCCTTGTTAACAGTTATCAGACCTCTCAATAAACACTCTCCTGTTTGAGCACATATTTCTCAGATTCCAAAAGTTGCTTATTTTGGCCTTTTTTCACTCCTCTACTTCAAAAATCTTTGTAAGGCTTTCCTCAAGCAAGGCACTTTATAGAAATCTTCCAAAGAGAAGGTTTCAGAGGTAAAAAAATGGCACAAAACTATAAGCAATTGAGAATTTGGAAACGTAGCTTTGAGTTAGCACTCAAAGTCTACAAAATAACAGCCAAATTCCCCAAATCTGAGAAATATAACTTAACAGCTCAAATCAGGAGAGCTGCCACATCAATTTCCACCAACATAGCAGAAGGAGCTTCCAGGCATACTGCTCGGGACTTTATCCGCTTCCTCCACCAATCCTACGGAAGCTTAAAGGAAGCAGAGAACCTCCTGCTATTAAGCAAAGAGCTTAAGTATCTCTTAGTAAAGGACTTCCAGCCCTTACAGAAAGAAATTGATGAGATAGCAAGGATGATATATAGGTTTATTGAAAGGATTAAAGGATAGAAGCAACATTAT
This sequence comes from Candidatus Woesearchaeota archaeon, assembly GCA_002687795.1. GTDB lineage: Archaea > Nanobdellota > Nanobdellia > Woesearchaeales. The sequence continues at coordinate 11,700 of NZBG01000028.1, read as the reverse complement.
CTTAAAAACAAAGAGGCACTAATATGAAAGATTTATTGGATTTAGAAAATGATAATAAATAATATTTCAGTTAATCAAGAAATCTTCCTTCTACAATCCTCTCTAAGGATGGAAGTTTTCCTTATTTCATCACATATTGATATATTACGTTTTTTAATTGCTATCTTATTAATGCATGAGTTTACATAATCATGAGAGTCCTTTGGAACTAAATGATTTGCTTTCTTACATAGGTTGATATTATTCGTGTTTAAGGCTATCTTATAATAACACTGATTTTTGTGGGATGTTATGTCCATCGTATCACAAATACTAGAATTACCGTAATGTGTTGCAACGCTATAATAACAGGAAGCTCTATGATTGCCAAACTCTATGCTATTAAAGTTTTTAGCTTCAGTGCATAATGAAAGGTTGTGCTGTTCTATCCCAAAGCGCTCAAAACAATAAGATCTCCATTCTTTCCTTTTTGGTTCATAATCCTCATTGATCCCATAGCAGATACTAAGGTTACTTGTATCTATCGCATAATTGTATAAACATTGTGCTCTCTGTTCTTTATCTTGGTGAACTTTACATGATTCAGAAGTATTTGTTTTATCAGCAATATAATTTAAACAAGAATCTCTATCATAATTGTCATATTCACCAGTTGCCTTATAACAATACTCTGGATTTAATAATTTCTTGCCAAAATATGAATAGCAGTCTGCCTTTAAATAAGTCATATTTATCTCTCCACATGATTCCACATTATCAAATTTTACTGCATATGCACCTTTGCATTCTGAGATATAGAGATCTTCTCTTCTCCATCTTCCTATCTCCTTGATAAATTCCATCATTGATAAGTCGATATTAGCAATGGAATCGCATCTTTTTATATCGTTTGAAGTTTCAAGGAAATCTTTGTAACATTTTTTTCTTTCCTCATCAATATCTGAGAATATACAGTCTTTGATGGTAGTTTGGTTAATACAAGAGTATTTGAGTATTTCAGGGGAGCCCTCTAAACCTTCCCAATGTAGGATGGTAATTAGTTTATATCCTGACTGACAGAGGCCTTCAATGGGTTCAGAAAATTTATTGTCCATTATATGGGATTGCTCCTGTTTGGAGCAGCTTATTAATAGGAGAGAGATTAATACTAATAAAAGGAAGATACTGCTATCTCTGTTTAATCTCCTTTTTATTCTATGCTTGCTATTTTGCAAATTTATAACATGTTGTTCTTCTTTCGCCATTTTGGTCATAATGTTGGTATGTATAATAATAATTATCAAAATCAAACTCTTCAATGTTATCACATTCTTTCTTATAAAGAGCATTAGAATAGGATAAACAGTCTTGCCTTCTATAATAATATTCTATCCTATCACAAAATTGTTCATCAACATTCATGATAATATAAGCTATCCTGGTGTAACATAAATCTCTATAATTTTTTTCTGCAATTTCATCGCAAAATGTTATATTATAATTATATTCAGGTGATTTGGAACCTACTGTATCATAGCAGCTGGATTTATAGGCTTTTCCGGTTTCGATATCTTTGCTCATGTCGCATACAGACAAATTAAGTGTTTTTTCTCCGACTTGGCCATAACAGAAAAATATTTCAACTTCATCGTCTAATTTTGAGCAAATAGTTGGATCATTAAGGTATATAGCTACTGCACTATAGCACGATTCTTTATGCATTGAAAAAGAAGAATCTAAATTTCTACCAAGTTCACAAAGTGTAAGATTTTTTGTTTTTTTTCCAACTTCATAATAACATGCTACTTTAGTTTCTTTATTAGGTATTTCTGAACATAGTTTTGAATTATTTGTTTTAATTGCTTTCTCTAAAAAACAGGATGATTTTGCTTTGTTATTATCAATCTCATTACATATAGCTTCATTCTTATAAGTATCTGACAAATTCTTAAAACATTTCGTTTTTGAATGATCATCTTCAATTGATTCACAGAAATCAGGATTAGATTCTTTTTTTCCAAAGTATAGAAAGCATTGGTCCCTCCATGAAGTACTTTTTATTTTGCTACATATGGTGTTTTCATTATTATACAGCGCAAATTTATAGTAACACTCTGAGTTAAAGTGTAAATTATCTCTCTGATACCATCTTAATATTGAAGTTCTACGAATAAAATCCGCAGGTATTGTAAAATTGATTAATTCGTCGCATAGCTGTAAACCATCTTGTTTGCTAAAAAATTCAATATAGCAATCTTCTTTTTTTTGTGAATCTGATAAATAATATGAAATACAATCTACTATTGATTTTTTTTCCCTGCAATGATTTGGTGATGAGTAACTATAAACATTATTATAAACCTCCTCTTTGGATAATACACAAATAAATCCTTCGTTACATAAATCATTTCTATTGCAATTTTTTGTGAGGTTTTTAATAGCTCATTTACATCCAGAAAATGATATGAGAATTAATATTGCGAAGAAAATATATAATTTAAGTCTATTTCTTTTCATGTTTCTTTTTCTAAGTTTTAGTATTTATAAATCTTTCTCTGGAATTCATTTACAATTAGATTAGTATGAATCTGATTTGAATAGTAATCTAACAAGCTTTCATAAAAATTGTTTTTTTAAAAAAGGTTAACACATATAACCATCCCCAATATCATTTCCTCTTTAATTCGTACCAAATATTCCTCCCTGCTCCTTTTTTAATTATCTTATTATCTTTCACTAGCTTATTTAAATCCTCAACAGCAGTATCTCTATGAATAGAAAAGTAAGATTCTATATCTTTTGCTTTTATCCTAATATTTTTATTTAAGTATTCTAATATCCATCTTTGCCTTTCATCTGCTTCGGATTTACTAAGGATTTGCTTCGGAATTGCTTCGGATTTCTGTCGGATTGGTTTCCTGTAAAATATTACCTTAAAACCATATTTCATAGTTTTAAAATCAACATTAACACTATTTTCCTTGCATTCTTCGTAAATCCTCTTTATACCTGTCCCCCATTTCTCTATCTTCTTATTGTAATATAGAATCTTAGCTATTTTTGGATTACGTAAAATAGAAGGCAAATCTTTCTTAATAAAATCTTCAGGCCTAAATTGTTCTGGAAAATCTCCTGGATTCCAAATCTCAATCCTATCTTTATATATAGCAATCTTATTACTTTCTGGAGCTGTATAATCTCTATGACAAAAAGAATTAACAAGTGCTTCTGTAATTGCTCTAATAGGTATCTCAGGGATTTCTTTTCTTGTGCTTGTTGAAAGATCAGCTTTCCAATTAATATGTTCTTTAATATAAGATTCAGAGAAATCTAATAATCCAAAGAGATTACTTGTTTTATCTTTTATATCTAAAAATGTAGTCTTATCTGTGCTTGCAAAAATAGCTAATTGTACTTCTAATGAACTATTGTCACAAAATAAGATTTGGGCTGCATTTAGTAACTTATTTCCTTTTATTAACTCTAGCTTGTTTAGAACAGTTTTCTTATTGCTATATCCAAAACTAATCCTGCCCACCCGTCTAGCTTCTTCAATATATTTCCTTAGAATAGCTTCATTAATATCTCTTAAATTTCTTTCAGAAACCTTGGCATCCCACCTAATGCTGCTCTTTGACAATACTCTTTTTTCTATCTCCTTTGCTGACATTCTTCTATCTTCATCACCAACTCTAATGTATGCTTTTGCATCCATATAGTAAATTGGCTCATATCCTTTAAAATAAACAGCAATACAATCTTTTCCTTCAATTTCTTTTTTCTTTATCTCAGGAAATATCTTAGGCTCTATAGAATTAGAGATCTTTTGTGAAATGTTTCTTATTGTTGTCTCAGAAACCTGTTGGCCTACAACTTTTCCTTTTGGATCAATCCCAAATAATAAAACCCCAGAAGAATGTTTGTTTAGTATAGCAACTATTGAAATGATTCCTTCTTTCAGTTCTGATGTTGATTTCTTTAGTTCAACTGTCTCAGATTCTTTTAGTTCCATTTTATTTAATCTATAGTAATAGTCTTGATTTATAAATATTCCTCTAAACGCCTCCGATTCCTAAAAAATATACTCTGCTCCGCAGTAATTGATAACGTGCCTCTTTGTAATAATGTTGCAGTAAAAAGATAACTAACAGAGTTGTCAGTTAAGGCTCAATTAAACTGCTATGGATAGAAAACGTCGCACAACTAACTTATTCTTAACGCCCCAAACTGTTAAATTTTGCTATGCAAAATTCCTAAGTTTTCCTCAGCTCTGAGATTTTTTCCAGCTCTAAAAAGATTTTTCAAGGGTTGCCGAAAAATCTTTCTGAGGGAAAAAATCTCGAGGAGAAAAACCTCGCCTTGCTCGACCTTGTATGACGTTTTCATCAGCACAAGGCTGCATTATGCAGTTCGAACTTGTTCCATCACGATGCTCTCACATTCATAAATTATTGGCTTCTTTATACGGGTTAATTAGGCTTCCTTTAATATCACTGATTAGTAGTTAAAATAGCAAGATTTAAATATAATAACGAACTAATTCAACTAAAATGACCAAAATTAAACGATTAGATAATATTATGCTAGAACCATTAGAATTCTTTAATATTAAAGAAATTCCTGTAGCAATAACCTCAGAACATTCAGAGAATATTCGCTTTTGGCTTTATCTAAGAAATGCTACCATCTTCTATGAAGATGGACATCACGATAGTGCAGATAATATTCGATATAGGCGAAAATTAAAAACAGAACATTTATCAGATATTGGTTATAGCATGCAGTTCTGTGCAGCTGTCCATTATGGTATAGCTAATAAACTTTATTGGCACAATCCTCATGAATCTAATGATGAAGTGCATGACTTTAACCACGACTCAAATGGAAGAAATATATTGGGAACTCGTAAGGTAAAAACACATTTTGACAATTATCCAACAGTAAGGTGGAAAGAACCAAAAAATCCCAACTATCACTTTAGCGAACTTGGAAATTGGTTATATGGATTTGAGGATATTATTCCTCTTGAAGATATGCAGATTGGTAAACCATTTATTGTTGATCTTGATGTTGACGGCTTCTGCTGTCATAAGAATATATTTGGAGTCCCTAAAGGATATGACGGTGTGACAGGCTGGGAAAAAAGATTGGAGAATACAATAAGAATCTTAGCAGGATTACCTAAACCAGACTTAATTACTATAACTCTATCTCAAGGAGAGGATGAAGCAGATACATATGTACCACGAGAAAAAGTTGAAGAAGTAAAACAACAAACTAAATTAGCTCTTACACAGTTGTATGAAGATATAAAATAATGTGTGATGAATTAATCCAAGAATTAAGAGAAGAGTAGATAATTGATATATTAGAAAAACCTCTCCCTACTCAACCCTTGTACGACCTTCTCACTAAAGAAAACCTCTTTATCTCTTTATAAGGATAACTTTTATAAATCCTCTAATAATCCTCCTTATATGATAGGAACTTTAGAAGGGGAGATTGACAGCTTTTGTGTTACTTTTATTAATGGGCTTATACCTAAATTAAACAGTGAGTCTACATTAAGATTAAATATAAGTACTGAGCCACCAAAAGTTGGTGTGCCATCAGATAAATACAAGTTAAATAATCTGCCTGAGTGGGATCCTTTACAATTGGTTTTAAAAAAAGATCCTGAAAACTATTCTTCTGAATTGTTAACACAAGATCATTATAGGAATATGATTGTTGTAGCTTATGATTTAAAGAGCTATATAAAGAATTATAGTCCTTCTGAAGTTAAAGAGACTTTGAGAACACTCAAAACTAAAGGCGAAGAAACAAGAAATATAGAAAAATATACTAGTCAAATTAATGGAATTTTAGATCTTACTTATGATTTATATTATGAAGCATGGGGAATAGACAGAGCAGAAGGTATAAAATCAAATCCTTTAAAGCATTTAAAGCTTAAATTAGAAAACATTTTACAATTGATTGATGAGCCAGAGCAGGTAGTATCTGATACTGAGATTCCTGTTGAAGAACCTATTGAATCTAATATAGATGAAGATTCTTATATGATTAAAAAGGATGACATCCTTGCTCTATCTGTAAGTTTTAGCGCAATGGTAGAAGCAGAAAAAACAGCATTTAAGAGAGATCCTCTTGGCAAAGATAAATATAGAAACGATGAGCTTTTTAAAGAATATGACCATATAGGTTTTGAGTTTCCCGTTTATAATCCATTTACAAATAACTTTAAACCTGAACAAGTATCATTAGATATTTTATTTGAAAAAGCTATTCCTCATCTTCAGAATGAATTTATAAAGATAGAAAAACAACTGCTTAAACTGGTGAACAATGAAGGTTATTTCAGGGCTCATAATTTAATGTTGAATTACCCTTCTAAAGACAAGCCAGGACATTATCTTTTGCCTAATCTTGCATTAACAATGAAAGCTGCCTGCCAATTGCTTGCTTTACGCTTTAGAAGAGAAAGAAAATATAAGTTAGGAGATAAAGATGATAAGATTCCTAATTATTTTAGAAAACTTCCCAGTTTTGATCACATGAAAAAGGTTATTACTACTGTAAAAACTTTTATGGATGATTATAGAAGAATAGATGATATTAAATATTCTTACAAATAATTTGTTAAAACTCTCCTAACTTCTTCTGCTTTTTATTTTTTATTATATCTCTATATGGTGCCCATGTTTTCCTCATTATATCCGGATATTTATCATAGTTCTTTTTTAAGAAGTCAACGGTTATCGGGTCAGATGTGTATCCTGAGCCTATCTCCTGCCCGGTAGCCCTTTTTATTTTAGCGATTTCTTTGTCCCTGGTTACTTTTGCTATGATTGAAGCAGCTCCAACGCATGGATGGTTCTTGTCTGCCTTATGCTCTACAATGAGCTCTGTTTTTTTATTAGTGATCCTATTCTTTAAATAGTTCTTATAATCTTTAAGATTGTTGCTTGGCGAGTCTATGTATGCTTTATTAGGCTTTAGTTTGTTGATGATTCCAGCTGTTTTTACAGCTTCCAGCCAGTTCAGGTTCATGTCAGCATCATTTAATGCAGCATCTATCTGCGATGGTGATATTATCTCTATTTTATAGCCTTTAACGATCCCGAGTATCTTTTCAAAGAGTATTTCCCTTCTTTTGGGAGTTAGCAGCTTACTGTCTTTCACCCCTATCCATTGCAGTTTGGACTCTTTGGCTTCATCTATTGTTATCCCTACTATTACCATTGGACCGATTACAGGACCGCGACCAGCTTCATCAACACCGCATATTAGTGCCATTTTATCATGCTAAAGTGTTCAATGTTTATTAAGTTTATTGTTACTTTGGTTGTTTTAGGGTTTTAAAGCTTTTCTCCAATATTTGTCTAAATTTTCCAAAGTCAGGTTATTACTCATCCTCATGCTACAATAATCTCTTACTTTAGCATTTAAATCTCTTTTAAAACTCAGTCTCTCTTCCCATATTTTTGTTTGAATATCTTCTTTAACGTGAGATTTCCTGAAAGTTATTGCTCCAAAGTCCATAAGCACTATTTCATCTCTTGAATTTATTCCATTATTGATTGTAAAATTATATGTTCTTTCAGAAAACCCATTTCTCCAACATTCAAGAATAAAATCAACGAATTTATCAATATATTTAACAGCTTCTTCATAATCTTTGAGTTTTGTTTTAAGAACTGTAACTTTATCTTGTTAGATCTTATTATTATCAAACCTTAAATTAGCTAAAAGATAAGCAGGTATTTTTCTTTTCTTTAATTCTGCAGTTATTTTATCCCTTTCTTCAATCACGCTCCTGGCATTCTCTTCTAAGGAAGACAATTTGAAGATATAGAAAGGATTCCAAAGCAAAAGTTTCCGTTTTATTTGTGTTTTAGATGTTAGAGTTTTCTCTACTTTGTCCCCTATATCATAAACATTAAAGTGTAAACCTTGTCCAATTTTCTTCATATTTCAATAAAAGATAACATTTTTTATAAATTTTCTTATATAATGGTTCTAAAAAGAAAACCTGAGCTTTTCCGAGAAAAGCTTTAAATATAACGCCAATATTAATGATTATATGAAGCTTCCTAAGAACTATAATCCTAAGGATTCAGAGAAAAAGTGGCAGTCTTTTTGGGAGAAGGAAGGCATTTACAGCTTTGATCCTAAAGATACTAAGAGGGAGATTTATAGTATTGACACGCCTCCTCCTACTGTTTCAGGCAGGATGCATATGGGCCATGCGTTTGCCAACAGCCAGCAGGATTTTGTTGCAAGGTTTAAGAGGATGCAGGGGTTTAATGTTCTGCAGCCTTTTGGCACTGATGATAACGGTTTGCCAACACAGATTCTTATTGAGAAGACTAAGAAGGTTAGGGCAGCTAAGATGGATAGGAAAGGGTTTAGGAAGCTCTGCCTTGAAACCCTGGATAAAGAGCTTAGGCCTGAGTATACAAAGGATTGGAAAGGTCTTGGAATTAGCTGCGATTTTGATGTTAAGTATACAACTATTGATCCTCATTGCCAGAGAATCTCACAGAAGTCTTTTATTGATCTTTACAAGAAAGGAAGGGAGTATAGAAAAGAAGCTCCTATGATGATTTGCCCTAAGTGCAGGACAGCAATTGCTCAGGTTGAGATGGAGGATGCTGAGCAGGAGTCTCAGTTGTGTTATATCAAGGTAAAGGTTGAGACTGGAGATGAGCTGGTTTTTGCAACTACAAGGCCTGAACTGCTTCCTGCATGCGTTGGTATCAGCGTGCATCCTGATGATAAGAGGTATAAGCATCTGATCGGGAAAAAAGTAGCACTCCCGCTGATAGGCAGGGATGTTGTGCTTTCCGCTGATTCTGAGACTGATATGGAGTATGGCTCAGGTGTTGTTTATTATTGCACCTATGGAGGGGTTGAGTGTATTGATTGGCTTACAAGGCACCCCGAGGCAAAACCTATTCATGTTATGGGTGTGGAAGGCGTTTATAATGAAAAGGCTGGGAAATATGAAGGTATGAACAGCAGAGAGGCAAGGAAAGAGGTGATTAAGGACCTTGAGGAGGCGGGAGCTCTTGAGAAGGTTGAGAATCTTAGGCATAATGTTAACGTTCATGAGAGGTGCGGCACTGATGTTGAGTATGTTGCAACAAAACAATGGTTCATCAAGTTTCTTGATTTGAAGAAGGATATGCTTAAATGGGGCAGTGAGCTTAACTGGTTCCCTAAGCATATGAAGAATAGGTATGATAACTGGGTTAAAGGCCTTAAATGGGATTGGTGCATATCAAGGCAGATATTTTTTGGCATCCCTTTCCCTGTTTGGTATTGTGATGATTGCGGTGAGGTTATCCTGGCAAAGGAAGAAGACATTCCTGTTGATCCTGTTAAAGACAAGCCTCCTGTGGAACAATGTCCTAAATGCAAGAGCAAGAGTATAACAGGGGAGAAAGATATCATTAACACATGGGCAACATCATCATTAACTCCTACTATTGTTAAGGAGCTTTTCAAAGGAAAGCCGGTGTATAACCATCTAATTAAGAAGCCTATGAGCATGAGGCCGCAGGGCCATGATATTATCAGTTTCTGGCTTTTCAATACTGTTGTTAAGAGCAAGTTGCATTATGATATGAAGCCCTGGGATGATTGTTTTATCAATGGCTGGATGCTTGACCCTAAGGGCAAGAAGATGTCAAAGTCTAAGGGGAACATTATTGAACCTCAGGCCATGGTTGAGAAGTATTCTGCGGATGCTTTAAGGTTTATGGCAGCTGGCTGTAAGCTGGGAGATGACTTAGCTTTCCCTGAGAAAGACTTGCTTACTGGCCAGAAGTTCATAGTCAAATTATGGAATGCTTCAAAGTTTTGCTTTATGCATCTGGAGGATTATAAGAAGCAGAAGACCAAGCCAAAGCTGGAGATAATTGATAAATGGCTTTTGTCAAAGCTCTCTAAACTAATTACAGAATCTACTGAGAGCTTTAATAAGTATGAGTTTTCAAGGACAAAGAATGATACAGAGAACTTTTTCTGGCATGTTTTCTGCGATAATTATTTAGAGCTTGCTAAGGACAGGCTTTATAATCCTGATAAAAGGGGCAAGGAGTCAAGGGAAGCAGCGCAATACACTCTTTATACCAGCCTGCTTTCAATTATCAAGCTTATGGCGCCTTTTACACCTCATATTACTGAAGAGGTCTATCAATTGTTCTTTGTTAAGCATGAGAAGGATAAGAGCGTTCATATCAGTGGATGGCCTAAGCCAGCGCTGTCAAAACCTGATAAAGCAGCTGAAGAGACAGGCGATGTTGCTGTTGATATTGTTTCTGCTGTGAGAAGGTATAAGTCAGAGAAGAACCTTTCATTAAAAACCGAATTAAAGAAGCTTGTTATTAAGACCAAGCATGAGGATAAGGTTAAGGCTGTTTTGGATGATATTAAAGGGGTTGTTAATGCTGAGGAGATTGTGTTTGAGGGAAAGGCTGATATTGAGTGTTCTGATGATGTTAAGATAGGTATTGAGATTTAGTTCTATTATTCTATATATGTTACTATAGCTACCACTATCTTCATAGTCTTAAAAAGAAAATAAATGAAAAAACCATGCATAGTTAAAGGAACATCTGGACGATTGGAAGCTGCATGCTGAAATTCTCGCCGAAGCTTGAATCTTACACACCAGCCCCATTAAACTCATCTTTTATGAGTGTCCTGTGGATGTCTCTTTTCAAGAAGGGCTTCGAGCTTAGATGCTTTCAGCTCTTATCCCTTAGAGCGTAGCTGCCCTGCCTACCTTAACAGATAACAGGTCCACAAGTGGCTCCGAAAGTCAGTTCCTCTCGTACTATGACTTCCTTCCTTTCAGACATCTTGCATCTCCAATAGATATTAAACAAACTGCCTCACAGCGTTCTGAACCCAGCTCACGATCCCTTTTAATTGGTGAACACCCACACCCTTGGGCGCCAACAGTAAAGGAAAATCTATTCCTTTCAATTCTGCACGCCCAGGATAGGAAGAGCCGACATCGAAGTAGCAAGCCGCGCCGTCGATTTGCTTGCAAAGTTACTAAGCTCTGCTATGAGCTCTCGGGCGCGACAACTCAGTTATCCCCGGAGTAACTTTTCGGTCATTCCTAGCCCTCATCAATAAGGACATAGAAGTTCGCTAGGCCAAACTTTCATTCTTGGATTCCTTCTTATCAGGAGTTCAATCAGGCTGACTTATGCCCTTGCACTCTACATCGGATTTCTATACCGATTGAGTCAACCTTAGGGCCCTGCTGATGTAAAGTAGATTAAGGCAGGAGCCTTAATCATATCTTTTCAGCAGGGTGCCACCCCAGCCAAACTGTCCACTTATAGTTGTCCTGGTCTCCCAGTTAGCAGCGTGAGTTTTGAAGAGTGGTGTTACATAGGCGTCTAAACTTGAACTGACGTCCAAGCGTCAAACAACTCCCACTTACGCTATACAACAAAACTCACGTTACAGCCACAAGCTACAGTAAAGTTTCACGGGGTCTTCACTTCCCATTGGAGTTCCCTGGCCTTTGCACCAGGATGGAGTGTTCAGAGGACTCTGACTGGGGACAGTGGGGATCTCGTTACGACATTCATGCAAGCCGACATTCAATCGGCAAGGTATTACGCTACCTTAAGAGAGTTATAGTTACTCCCGCCGTTTACCAGCTCTTAGCTCCGTTGAAACAGAGTTTAAAGT
>NZBG01000027.1 GCA_002687795.1 Candidatus Woesearchaeota archaeon | reverse complement strand
CCCAGGGATATTGGAATTTTGGCGGACAACAAAGGAAAGTTACTTCCTTTGCTTAATATGATACCCCGCACTTTAGTGCGGGGAGGTTCATTTTAATAAAAAAGAATCACTTATCCTTCTTCTCCTCCTCTTTAATTCTATGCCATTGCTCAGAGATTTTCTTAAGGTCATCAAGCTTTTGATCACCAAAAACATGGGCATGCCTTCCCACAATCTTCTCTTTGGAAGCCACTAAAACATCCTTTATACTAAAAAGATTCTTCTTCTCAGCCATCCTTGAAAGAAATATTACATTATAAAGAAGATCTCCTAACTCCTCTTTTAGGTTTTCATAATCCTTCTTTTCTATTGCTTCCTTGACTTCCTGCGCTTCACTAAGCATAGTCTTCTTTATAGTATCAAAAGTCTGCTTTCTATCCCAAGCGCATCCTTTCTCTCCCAGAAGGATTCTGTTTACTTTCACAAGCTCTTCAAATGACTGCTTCATTTCACTTACTTCTTCTTCTCATCCTCCACTTTATAATCCGCGTCCACGACCTTCTCATCTTTCTTTCCGCTCTTCTTTCCTTCACTTCCCTGCTCAGGGCCTGCTCCAGCTCCAGCTTCTTTCTGCTTCTTAGCCTGCTCCTCAGCAACTTTCTTATACAGCTCTGTTGAAACCTTCTGGACAAGCTTGTTAACCTCATCCATCTTCTTCTTCAAAGCCTCAATGTCTTTCTTCTCAGGCTTCAAAAGCTCTTTAAGCTCCATAATCTTGCCCTTGATATCCTCCATCTCCTTCTTCTTAGCCTTTCCCTCAAAGTCCTTGAACAGCTTCTCGGTAGAATAAACCAAAGCATCAGCCTGGTTTATAGTCTCAATCTCATCCTTCCTCTTCTTATCCTCCTCTGCATGCTCCTCAGCCTCCTTCTTCATCTTCTCAACTTCATCATCGCTCAGCTTCTGTGAAGCGGTTATCTTAATAGACTGCTCCTTGCCAGTCCCAAGATCCTTTGCTGTAACATGCACAATCCCGTTTGCGTCAATATCAAAGCTAACCTCAATCTGAGGAACACCTCTTGGCGCAGGCGGGATTCCAACAAGGTCAAACCTGCCAAGGCTCTTATTATCGCCAGCCATTGGCCTCTCGCCCTGCAGCACATTGATAGTCACAGCAGGCTGGTTCTCAGCAGCTGTTGAAAACACCTGCGATTTCTTAGTAGGAATGGTTGTATTCCTCTCAATAAGCTTGGTAAACACTCCTCCAAGGGTTTCAATACCAAGCGAAAGCGGGGTAACATCCAGCAACAGTATATCCTTGACCTCTCCTGCAAGCACACCTGCCTGGATAGCTGCTCCCTGAGCAACGCACTCCATTGGGTCAACGCCGCGCTCAGCCTTCTTCCCTATAAAATCCTCAACAAACTCTTTGACGCAAGGCATCCTTGTTGGGCCTCCAACAAGTATGATCTTATCAACACCCTTAGCATCAAGCTTTGCATCCTTTATAGCCTGCTCCATCGGATGCTTGCATTTCTTTATAGTTGGCTCCACAAGCTGCTCCAGCTTAGCCCTTGTAAGCTTCATAGTCAGATGCTTTGGGCCTTCGTCAGTTGCAGTTATGAACGGCAGATTAACCTCTGTCTCCATGGTTGTAGAAAGCTCAATCTTTGCCTTCTCTGCAGCCTCCCTCAACCTCTGCATTGCAACACTATCCTTGCTAAGGTCAATCCCTTCCTTCTTCTTAAAATCATCAAGGATAAAATCAACCATCTCATTATCCATATCAGTACCGCCAAGCTGGGTATCACCAGACGTTGACTTAACCTCAAACACTCCATCTCCGAACTCCATTATAGTAACATCTAATGTGCCGCCGCCAAAATCAAAAACAAGGATCTTCTGCTCCTTCTCCTGCTTATCCAATCCATATGCAAGAGACGCAGATGTTGGCTCGTTGATTATCCTCACAACTTCCAGGCCGGCTATTGTACCAGCATCCTTAGTAGCCTGCCTCTGGTTATCATCAAAATAAGCAGGAACAGTAATAACAGCCTTCTCAATCTTCTCACCCACAAACTCCTCAGCATCCTTCTTGATCTTCTGCAGGATAAAAGCTGAAATCTGCTGGGGAGTATACTCCTTATCATTAACCTTATACTTATGATCTGTGCCCATCTTTCTCTTAGCAGCAGTAATAGTATTCTCCGGATTAGAAATTGCCTGCCTTCTAGCCGGTTCTCCCACCAGCATCTGGCCTTCCTTTGTGAACGCCACGATTGAAGGGAACGCTTTCCCATACATAGATGTGCCCTCAGCGCTGGGGATTATTGTAGGCTTCCCTGCCTGAAGAACAGAAGCAGCGCTATTGCTTGTTCCAAGATCTATACCGATTATCTTCTCTTTTTTTGAACTTGATTTTTTAGTTGTCATTTTTTTCTCCTCCATCTGAATTTTGTAGTTTTATAGTTTTGTTTCTCAATTCCTCAACCCTTTTTTCCTTTAAGATTGGCTTATCCTTCTTAAACACATTAACAAAAGACACAACCTTCACAACCTCAAAAAACTTAGTCAGCTTATTAAGCTTGAAAGGGTCATAAGCCTTAATTGAGCCCAATGCTTCATACACAGCATGGTCAGTTGTAATAAAATTGAACTCGCTGCCCTTGCATGTGATCAATGTGTTAATCTTGTCATCCTCTGTAATAAGATATTTCAGTATGTTCTCGGACGTAAGGCTGATAGTTTGTTTCCTGCTGCCTTCATTTCCGTCTTTTATGTACATTTTCATTCTATTTACCTTTCTAAACACCTAACCAAAATAACTAGGTGCCTTTACTTTATCGCTCGCTTCCTTCTCCTTGCCCTTATGCTTCTTCTCAAACTCTTTCAAAGCCTTAGGCTTCTCTATCTTGCCAAACTCCTTCTCGTACTTTTCAATAACCCTTGACAACAATTGATAAACCTGTTTTGTATGGTATGGGTCAAGCAAAATGGTATCATGCTTTATTGATATCATTGGCCCGGTCTGTGTCCTCACATCCGTTAAAGGCGTTATGCACTTAAAATCCAAGATAAACTGTGTAGGGTTAAAATTAACTGAAGTCTCATGAGCAAAAAGCGGCTCTCTTGAGCTTACCCCGAAATTAACTTTTCTTTCTTCTTCCATTTTTAAGCCTCCAATATCTTATTTGATAATAATGCAAACGGGCCTGGGAAAAGAGGTGTTAGGGAAAACCCAAGCCCGCCTGCAAAGTTTTACTTGATTATCTCATAATTGAGTATCTTCTTCAATATATTCTTATCAGGAACCAGCTCCTCTAAATTGCCCCCTGGAATAACATCATGCGTCTTAAGATAAGACGCCCACTGCCTGATTGACTCTGGATTATCCGGGTTAACAAAAAAATTCAATGTAAACCACTGCTCCAGCATTTCTCCATGCTTATTGCAGCTGCTTATCGTGCAATGCAAGGGTTTGGCATCCTGAAGCATGCACTTCTCCTCCTTATCCAAAAATACGCATGAAGAATGAACCTTCTCAGAGCTTTCAGGCTTAAGCCTCAATAATGTTGTATTAAACTTCTCGAATTCCTGCGCATATTTGTTCTTAAACTCCTCCTTGCTTATCCCTAAAAACTTGGATACCTTTTCCAAATCATCATCCAATAAAAACCCGCCGCCGAAATGGCAGCAATGCGTGCACTTCTTGCAATCTGTCTTAGCTAACTCCAGCACCTTACCCTTTGGTGTCAGCTTGGTTATAGCAACTGTTGGGATTTCATCTTTCATTTTTGCTTACCTTCACCTTTGTAGGTCTTATCATCTTATCATTAAGCATATATCCTTTCTGAAGCTCTTCCAGAACAGTTCCGTCCTCCTTATCAGACTTCTCCTGCAGCAAGGCATCATGCTTATAAGGGTCAAACATCTTCCCTGACGCATCAATTGGCCTTAACCCTTCCTGCTCAAGTATGCTATAAAACTGCGCGAATATCTGCTCAACACCTTTAATGAACTCCTCCTTTTTATCTTTATCCTTCAAAGCATGCTCAAAACTGTCAAGCACAGGCAGCAGATTTCTAACAAGCTCCCCCTTTGCATACTTGACAAACTCCTGCTTTTCCTTCTCTGTTCTCTTCTTATAATTCTCAAACTCAGCCTGCAATACCTGAAGAGAATCTGTCAATTCTTTTAGATGCTCTTTAGGCTTATCAGCCTTTTTCTTAGATTCCTTTGCTTTCTTTTTCTCCATGTGCACCACTTAATCACGTTTGATTTAAAGTATTTTCTGTTGATTTAAGCTCAACAAAACATATTATTTGGTAGGTAATATATAAATCTTTCGGAAAAGATTAATAAAGAAATAAAAATATACACTAAATATGCTTTTCAACCATCAAAGGATTACAATAATAAGCGTAAGAAGGCCGAAGTATAAAAACATTAACCAGGAACTGCAGTTCTTCGGCACATCTTTAGGCCTCTTTAACCTGAGAGACAAAGACAAGAGCTGCTTCAGGGTATTCATAGAGCTCTTAAAATCAGCCAAGCTAAAAAGGCCTGTCTCAAGCGATGAGCTTGCCTACAAGCTCAACCTAAGCAGAGGCACAGTGATCCATCACATCAACAAGCTTATGGAATCAGGCATTGTTATCAACGAAGGAAGAAAGTATATGCTCAGGGTAGAGAACCTGAAAGAGCTTATTGAAGAAATAGAAAATGACCTTAAAAGCACATGCGAAAACCTTAAGAAGGTTGCTAACGAGATTGATCAAAGCTTAGGACTATGATTTCTTTATATGAAAATAATAAAACATCCAGACGAGAGATTGAAAACAAAGTGCAAAGAAGTGAGTAAAATAAACCTTTCTGTGAAAAAAGAAGCTAATGAATTATTCTTAGCACTAAAATCAATAGATTCTCCTTTTAAGATTGTCAATGGTTTAGCAGCTAATCAAATTGGGTTAAATAAGAGAATAGTTATTCTTAAGAAAACTGGTAGATTCATTACAATGATTAATCCGGAAATAGTCTCTTCAGTAATTCCCTTTTTATCTATAGAAATTTGTGCAAGTTTGCCGAAAGTAATACGAATAAAGAAACGAAAATTGATTATAAAAGTGAAATATTTGGGTTTAGATAATAAAATACATAAAATTACACTTTTTGGTTTAAGTTCCTTTACAATGCAGCAAGAAATAGGGCACTTAAACGGGAAACTTATCATAAACTGATACATAGATGATTTGTGGTTTTGAGCTAAACCGTAAAGCTTATATTTATATGAAATAAGAATGGACTTAATATGACGCTTAAACTATACAACACTCTTACAAGGAAAACAGAATCCTTTAAACCTATCCATAAAGGAAATGTTGGCATCTACACATGCGGCCCCACTGTCTATGACTATGCGCATATCGGCAACTTCAGGGCATACATCTGCGCAGACATTCTCAAAAGGTATCTTAAGTACAAGGGCTTTAAGGTAAAGCATGTGATGAACATAACAGATGTAGATGACAAGACCATAAAAAGAAGCAAAGAGCAAAAGATTTCATTGAAAGAGTTTACCAAGAAATATACAAAAGCATTCTTTGATGGCCTGGAAGCATTAAACATAGAGCCTGCAGACGTTTTCCCCAAGGCCACAGAGCATATAAAAGAGATGGCAGGGATAATAAAAAAGCTTGAGCAGAAAGGTATCGCATACAAAAGTGATGACGGCTCAATATACTATAATATTTCTAAATTCAAAAACTATGGCAAGTTTGCAAACCTTAAGATGGAAGAGCTTAAAGCTGGTGCAAGAGTCAAGCAGGATGAATATGAAAAAGGGCAGTTAAATGATTTTGCGTTATGGAAAGCCTGGGATAAAGAAGACGGCAATGTGTTCTGGGAGATTGAAGCAGGAAAAGGAAGGCCTGGCTGGCATATAGAATGCTCTGCAATGTCAATGAAGTATCTTGGTGAGAACTTTGATATCCATACCGGCGGCATTGATTTAATCTTTCCCCATCACCAGAACGAAATAGCGCAGTCAGAAGCTGCAACCGGGAAAAAATTTGTGGGTTATTGGCTGCATAATGAATGGCTGTTGGTGGAAGGCAAAAAAATGAGCAAATCTCTCAATAATTTTTATACTTTAAGGGATTTACTGGAAAAAGATTATAATCCTGTTGCTGTGAGATATTTGCTTATGAGCACTCATTACAGGCAGAGGCTTAACTTTACCTTAGATGGGCTGGAAGCTGCAAAGAATTCTGTGGCAAGGATAAATGATTTTATATTCAGCCTTAAGAATGTTAAAGGGAAAGAAAACAATAAGAAAGTTGAAGGGCTTATAAAAAAGGCTAAGCAAAGGTTTGAATCAGCAATGGACAATGATCTTAGTGTTCCTGGAGCATTGGCTGTTGTGTTTGACTTCATAAGGGATATTAACAAAGAAGATATAAGCAAAAGCAATGCAAAAGACGTAATTAACACTATAGAAGGCTTTGATAGCGTATTTGGAGTTCTTAAAGACAAAGAAAAGGTTCCTGAAGCCATTAAGAAATTGGCTGAGCAAAGAGAAAAAGCCAGAAAAGAGAAAGACTGGGACAAAGCAGACAAAATAAGGGAACAAATAAAGAAAAAAGGGTTTGTTGTTGAAGATTCTGAAACTGGAGCAAGGTTAAAGAAAATATAATAATTATCTGCTTCTGGTATCTGTATCTTTTAGGCGAAAAAGAAGTTTTCTTAAGAAGCGTCAGACTCACTACGTTCGTCTGGGTCGACGAAAACTTCTTTGCTGACTAAATCATCCTAAGATTAGAAAGGCTGTTTTACGAAGTAAAACAGCTTGTCAGCTGAAGAAATAGAATTAAAGAAGAAATTATTAGAATAAAAAAATAAATTAAATCGAGGATATTCCTAAATCCTCGCTCATTCTTCTTGTTGCTTCTGCTTCTTCTTTCTTCCCAACAATCCATGGGGAAGTGACGCCTGTAACTATCACCATCACGCAGAGCTTTCCTTTCATCTCCTCGCTCACCCTTGCGCCCCATATGACATTTGCATCAGGGTCAAGGCCTGCTGTGATAAGGTCGCCTACCTTGCTCACATCATCCAACGTCATCTCAGAACCGCCTTCTATATGGATCAATGCACCGTCAGCGCCTTTATAATCGATATCCAGCAATGGATTGGTCATAGCGCTCTTAACAGCCTCTTCAACCTTAGCATCAGTGTCAGAGCTGCCAACACCGATAGCTGCAACACCGCCGCCAGTCATTATCGCCTTAACATCAGCAAAATCAAGGTTAACCAAAGAAGGAACAGCAATAGTCTCAACAATGCCTCTTATCATAGTTGCTATCAATTCATTTGCAACAGCAAAAGCCTGCTTAACAGGCAGGTTGCCAGCAATATTAACCAACCTGTTATTATCTATAACTATAACAGTGTTGCTAACTTCCCTTAACTGCTGCAACCCGAACTCAGCCTTATCAATCCTTGCCCTTTCTATATTAAACGGCATTGTAACCGTGCCTATAACAATAGAACCCATATCCTTAGCAACCTTTGCAATGATCGGGGCAGCTCCTGTGCCTGTGCCTCCGCCCATGCCAGCGCAAACGAAAACCATATCAGCGCTCTTTATAGAATCCTTGACCTCCTGCAATGTTTCCTTTGCAGCCTCTGAGCCCTTAGCCGGATAACCTCCGCAGCCTAAGCCCCTTGTCAGGTTCTTGCCAAGCAGGAACTTCCTATCAGCCTCGGTGGCATCAATATGCTGCTTATCAGTGTTGCATGCAATGATCTCAGCGCCCTTAATGCCCTTCTTATACAGCCAGTCAACCATATTATTGCCTGCTCCGCCGACGCCAACAACCTTGATATTAGCCTTGCCGATCTCTAAACCCTCCGTATTAAAACCAGCGTTAGAATCATCGTTCTTTAATGCGTTCTCAACTATAAAATCCATTGTCCTCACCTCATTTTAGTAAAATTATAGAAAACTAAACAATAAACTAGTATATAAAGGTTA
Source organism: Candidatus Woesearchaeota archaeon (assembly GCA_002687795.1). Taxonomy (GTDB): domain Archaea; phylum Nanobdellota; class Nanobdellia; order Woesearchaeales. The sequence continues at coordinate 4,545 of NZBG01000027.1, read as the reverse complement.
CGTTTTTGTATACTGGGATACTAGAAGAGAATACTAACAAACTCCTCAGCATCTTTACACTATACTTTTATAAACTAGACCGCTCTCTTAACTAACAATATGGGAGACTTTAATCGTGATTTTGACAAAAGGCGTTCTGGCAGGTCCAGGGGAAGAGATTCTGGTAGATTTGACAGGGGGCGTTCTGGTAGATTTGACAGAAGAGACAGAGGAAGAGACAGGCCTTTTGAAAGGCATGAGATGCATCAGGCAATATGCGACAAATGCGGCAGAGACTGTGAAGTTCCTTTCAAACCAACCCAGGGAAAACCTCTTTACTGCAATGACTGTTTTAAAGATAAAGGCGGGGAAACTGGTTCAAGACCTGAATTTAAAAGACAATCCAATGAAGACTTTGACAAAATCAACAAGAAACTTGACAGGATTTTAAAGATATTAGAAGCTGCAAAAGAACCGGTTGAAGAGAAACCAGAAATAGAAAAACCAAAGAAAAAAGCTAAGAAAAAGAAATCCTAAAGTCTTACCTTCCCCTTATGCCAGTCTTCTAAGACGGAAATAGCAGCTCTTCGCTCATCGATCTCCCCTTTCTTAAGAAGCATGCACTTCTTCTTCCCGATCTCTAAAAGGATGCTATAAGAATCTAAAGACATATCAACACCATAATGCTTTCCAAATCCCAAAGGATTGTTCTTCTTAAACATAGAAATCAATTCAGTTGCAACCAAATCCGGATTTTCCAGTTTAGACGGGCTGATTCCTGACACTAAACCTAACCTAACTTCATCCCTGTCTTTAAAAGGAACAATGCCCGGAGTGTCCATAAGCATTACCCCCTTCCTGCCTTTTATAAGCTGCTTGCCCCTCGTAAACCCTGACTCAGAGCTGGTCTTAGCCCTGCCCCCTGAAGACAATTTATTAATCAAAGTGCTCTTTCCAGTATTTGGATAACCGATAACAGCAACTCTTCCTTTATCTTTTATCAATCTCATAAGCTCTCTAATATTCTTAGAATTCTTGGAAGACACCAAAACATATCTGGAGTTCCTGAACTCAGCCTTTATCTTATCCAATGTCTTTCCAGAAACAATATCAACCTTATTGATGACCAGAATCAGCTCTCCCCTAACCATTCTCTCCAGGCGCGCAATCCTGGTTATATTAGGGAATCTGGCATCCAGAACTTCAAGCACAACATCCGCCTTTTCTACAATCTTCTTAGCAACTGTCCAAAATCCACGTTTCATAGAGCAATAAAAGTTAACTTGTTTAAAAAGGTTAAGTAAATTTCGGCTTCATCCAAAAAATAGGTTGCCATCAATTATGTGAGCTTTATTCGAATTAAAATCAAAGCTGGAAGGGGGTTGTCCCTTACGGGGAACCCAGCCTTTCTATTTTAAGGAGCTAAAAGCGAACCCGATGGCAACCCGAGCTATGCGAGTTTTTGGATGAAGCCCTAAAATTCCCAAAGCTTTTATTAAACCGTAAACTAATCCTTAATATTATGCGCTACAAAAACCTTTTACTGGACAAATTCCAGGAAGAAGCCATACAATCAATAGAAAAAAATCAATCTGTTGTAGTCTCAGCCCCCACAGGCTCCGGAAAAACCCTGATAGCAGACTACATAATCAACAAAGACATCAAAAAAGGCATAAAAGTAATCTACACAGCTCCTATAAAAGCATTATCAAACCAGAAATACAAAGATTTCTGCGAAGAATATGGAAAAGAAAAGATCGGCTTATTGACGGGGGACATAGTAAAAAATCCAACAGCTCCTATTCTTATTATGACAACAGAAATATACAGGAACATGGCCCTGAGCGGGGACCCCATAATGGACACTATCTCTTATGTCGTATTTGATGAGATCCACTACATAAATGACATTGAGCGCGGTTATGTATGGGAAGAATCTATTATCTTCTCAAAACCCAAAGTAAGGTTTCTTTGCCTCTCAGCAACTATTCCAAACGCAAAAGAATTCGCAAACTGGATTGAAGCTATAAAAAAACATAAAGTGCATGTTGTCATGCACGGCAAAAGAACGGTGCCACTAGAAAAGAAGTTCTTTGACACAGAACTTGGAATAACCTCACTAAAAGGCATAAATGACATTGCAGACATCCCGGACTATAATTACATAAGAGGAAGAAAAAGATCCAGAAGGCCAAGGCTAAAAGCTCCCTCGCACATAGACCTGATAAGAGAAATAAAAGACAAACTTCCCTGCCTGTTCTTCAACTTCTCCAGAAAAAAATGCCAGGAAAATGCTCATCATCTTTTCAAATCAAACTTATTCCAACCAAACCCGGAAATTATGCACTTTGTAAGAAAGAAACTTGAAAACTCTTCACAGGAAATAAAAAACTTAGAATCCACAAAAATACTACTAAGAACCCTTCCTTATGGCATAGCCTTCCATCACGCAGGCCTTATCCCGATAATAAAAGATATAATTGAAGAATTGTTCGCCAAAGGCCTAATCAATGTGCTATACACAACAGAAACATTCGCTGTAGGCATCAATATGCCCGCTAAATCTGTATGTTTTGAATCATTAAGGAAATTTGACGGCGTTAATTTTCGCTTTCTCAACTCCAAGGAATATTTTCAGATTGCAGGCCGCGCCGGAAGAAGAGGCATTGATAAAGAAGGCTTTGTATATGCAATGGTAGACAGGAGAGACTTCGATTACCGCCTCATAAAAAAAATAACAGACATAGACAAAGACCCTATCAGATCCCAATTTAAATTATCCATAAATACTATTCTAAATCTGATAAAGAACCATGAAGAAAACGAAATAAACCAAATACTGAAAAATAATTTCTTTACTTTTCAGAAATACGGGAAAGGTTACGCGAAAATAAAAAGAAACATGTTTGCATACAGATTTGAAAAAATAAAAAAGAGATTAACAAAGCTAAACTACATAAAAAACAACAGATTGACAGCCAAAGGAGAATTCTCTTCCCAGATATATGCAGATGAAATCTTGATTGGAGAAATCTTCGCAACCGATTTATACTTTAACCTGAATGAGCACCAGATTCTCATGGTTTTAGCATGCATTTGCTATGAATCCAGGGAAAAAACAGAATTCTACAAAGAATACCCATCTGATATTCTCAACCAGCTGAAAAATGCCTTAAGGAAAAACAGCTACACCAATAAAGAATCCAGATTCAACAACCTTAATGCCCTAACCTCACTCATACACCCCTGCTATCACAACAAAAACATATTTGACATCATGGAAAACACAAACCTCCTGGAAGGGGACTTAATCAGGTTCTTCAGGCAGATTCTTGACAGGATAAACCAGATAAAGAAAGCTACAGAAGACGAACGATTAAAACATATGCTAAGGTCTATCCAGGATTTGGTATTGAACTGCTTAAGAGATATTGATGTTGTATGAACAACACCAAAAGTTTAAAAATAATAACCCCTTCTACCCTAAAATGAGCCTTCCAATAACAAGAGAACAGGCAATAGAGCTTCTCAAATCAATGCCCCAGGAACAAAGCGACATGAACCATTACTTAGAAACAGAAGCAATCATGAAAGCTTTGGCAAAGCACTTTAGCGAAGATCAAGAATACTGGGCAATGATAGGGCTGCTGCATGATGTTGACTGGTCCTTAACAAAAAACAACTGGGCTGAGCACACAGTCAAAGCTGAACAGATCCTGAAAGAAAAGGGATTTGATGATGAATTCATCCAGATTGTCCAGTCCCATGGATATGGCTATGATGAAATCCCCGGATTCAAAGACAAGCAAAGAACAAAAAAGATAGAATATGCACTAATCGCTTCAGAAACACTAACAGGAATAATATATGCTTATGCCCTAATAAGAGGAAGAAAAATATCTGATATGGAAGTAAAAGGCCTCAAAAAAAGGTTCAAAGAAAAAAGCTTTGCCACAAACTGCAACAGGGAATTAATCAAAGAAATAGAAAAAACAGGGCTGGAACTAAGCGAATTCTTCCAGATAGCGATTGACGCTGTAAAAGAGATAGCAGAGCAGATTGGTCTGGTTTAAGGCTTGTCATAGCTTGGTCTGGATTGCTCAGTTATTCTTTTTGCAAGAAGAAATCTTAGATTCTTATTCACATCTCTTATTGTAAGTATCCCAACTGTTTCATTATTTTCAGTTATCACTAGTCTTCTAATCTTATTCTGCTCTAGAATTTCGCTGGCTTCCTCTATTGTTGTGTTAACATCAGCTTTCACCACATTACTGCTCATTATATCCTTCACTAACGTTTCATAAGGATCCTTTCCTGCTGCAACCATCCTTACTATATCCCTCTCTGTTATTATTCCTGTGTTCTCAACCAGCAAAGAACCGATTGACTTACTATCCATTATCTCTGCAGCCTTAGAAACACTATCTTCACTGTTTACTTTTACAATATTTTTTGACATTATTTCGTTTACTTTCATTACATCTAAAGGATACCTTGGGCTTTAGCCCAAGTTGTAGTCCACAGCTACTCCCTTTCCTCCGTAAGTTTTTTCTACCATTTTTGATT